>JAWOIO010000211.1:0-4434 GCA_046484625.1 Acidimicrobiia bacterium | reverse complement strand
GCGGCATCACGTACCTGCTTGTTGACATGCGGTCGCCGGGGATCGAGGTGCGGCCGCTGCGCCAGATCACCGGCGTCGCGCACTTCAACGAGACCTTCCTCACCGACGTGCACATCCCGGTCGAGAACGTGGTCGGTGAGGTGAACGGCGGCTGGGGGGTCGCGCACACGACGCTCACGGCCGAGCGGCTGCTCATCGGCGGTGGGATGGGCCTCGGCTTCCGTGACTTCGTGGAGCTCGCGAAGCGGTACGAGCGCAACGGCGATCACGACGTCCGCCAACGGCTCGCGAGCGCGTACACCCGCTTCGAGGTGCTGCGCTGGCTCGGTGAGCGCAGCCGCGCCGCGGCGAAGGCCGGCAAGCCGCCGGGGGCGGAGAGCTCGGTCGCGAAGCTGCTGATCTCCCAGCACGTCGCGGAGAACGGCGACCTCGCGCTTGCGATCGAGGGCCCCGAGGCGATGCTCTACTCCGACGACGGGTTCGAGCACGGTTTCTGGCAGCAGCAGTTCCTCGGCCAGTGGGGGATCCGCATCGGCGGTGGCACCGAGCAGGTGCAGCGCAACATCCTCGGCGAGCGGGTGCTCGGGCTCCCGGCCGAGGCCCGGCCCGACAAGACCGAGCCGTTCCGCGACGTCCCCAAGAACGCCTGAGTCCGGCGAGCGAGGCCGGGACTCGATGGACGTGGGTCATCACACGCCGGTCGCCGCCGAGGTCGAGCTGCTCGTCGTCGCGCGCTCGCTCCACCGGCAGGGAATCGGTCGTCGGCTCCTCGATCGCGCCTCTGCGGATCGCGCGGCCCAGGGGGTCCGCCTGCTCCAGGTGAAGACGTTCGGTCCGTCCGGCCACTCTGACGAGCACGCGCGGACCCGTGCCTTCTACGAATCGGTCGGCTTCCTCCCCCTCGAGGAGCGGACCGACATCTGGGGTCCCGAGGACCCCTGTCTCGTCTCCGTGAAGACCCTCGGCGGAGCGCGTTAGCGGGAGCCGGCGACCGGCCAGCCGCGGTCGCGGAGCCCGACGAGGACCTCGCGAACGTCGGTGGGCCAGAACACGACGTCGGGTCGCGCGTCCCCGAAGGTGATCCCGGTGCCCATCTCGCTGCGTTGCGCGCCGATCGACTCGACGTCGTCACGGTCGATGCACACGTCGTCGAAGAGCCCGCGGGGTCGACTGCGCAGCGTGACCGTCGTCGAGCTGATCGAGAGCTCGACCAGCGACCACGACGCCTTCACGTCGCCGATCGTCGCACCGCCGCGCGTGACGAAGGCGCGCTCGCCGTCGAACCGATGGACGTCGTGCCGTGCGCGCGCGGGGGCGCCACCGGCTCCCAGGAGTCTGGTGCGACGCGAGAGCCGAGCGGTCCAGGCCCGCGCGTTCGTCAGCACGTTCGTCGTCATGCTCGTCGTCACGGTCACGCCGTGGGTATCGGCGCCCGGAGCTCGAGCCTGAAGCGCTGCGCGGGGTCTGCACGGGCTCGCTCACCGGCACCCGCACCGGCTGACGTCGGGTCGATCAGCCGGCGCCCGCGCGGCGCCCCGTCCGCATCGCCCACCGCGGCGTGTGCACACCGCGACGCGTCGGCGGGCGAGGATCCCGAACCGTGCCGGCGGCCTCACGCCGCGGCGGGTTTGGCTCGCTTGGCGTCGACGGCTGTTGCGGCGGAGTCGGGTGCGGCGGAGTCGGGTGCGGTGGGGCCGGGTGCGGTGGGGCCGGGTGCGGCCGGTGGTTCGAGTGTGCGGGCGCCGTCGGGATGGTCGGTGAGGTTCCAGCCGCTCGTCTTCCTGCGGTGGTGCTGGCGGCAGAGACCGCGCAGGTTCTCGGCGCTGGATTCGCCGCCTTCGCTCACCGGCTGGCCGTGGTCGTCCTCGAGGCGTGCGGCGCGTCCGCAGCCGGTGATGGTGCAGGTGGCGTCGCGAGCGGCGACGAGCTGGGCCAGCGCCGCGGTGACGTTCCGTCCCGGGCGGGCGAAGGTGCGGACGTCCCGGCCGTCCTCGACGAGGATCGAGAGCAGCGCCGGTCCGGCGTCGTCGCCGCCGAGCACCCGGTGAGCGTGCTCGACCGGCACCGGCCCGAGGCCGGGGATCTCGCAGCGGCGGCCCGTCCGGTCGGCAGCCCTCGGGTCAGCGCCGTCGCGGCCGAGGAGCGCGGCGGCATCGACGTGCACGACGACATGGTCGCGGGTCTTCGCTCGCCCCCGCGGCTTCACTGCCCCCGGACGACCGGCGCCGTCGCGGGCGCAGCGGGCCATGGCGAGCAGGCCGTCGAACGCGATGGCGTCGGGCGTGTCGCGTTCGCCGCCCTTCCTGTCCGTGCGCAACAGCGTCGCGGCGATATCCCACGCCGCGTCGTCGAAGGGCGCGAGGCAGGCCTCGATCTCGGCGCCCAGGGCGACGGGACCCTGGAGGTGGAGGTGCCACACCTGGTCGCGGGTGATCCAGCGGCGCCGAGACCGCTGCCGATGCACCCGTGCGGCGCGCTCGGCCGCGTCGGCCGCGGTGGCGAGCACCCGGGCGGCTTCGGTCTTCGCCGAGCGCAGCCCTTCCCGGGTGGCCTTCTGGAGGACGCGCCGCTCGGCGGTCTCGCCGCCCACCTCGGCGGCCGCGGTGACCTCACGCGCTGCGGTGAGCGACAACGCTCCCGAGCGCAGCGCCCGGTCGGTGGCCGAGCCCTCACCGAGTGATTCCGTGACGGCGAGTGCGTCGCGGGCCGCGCCGGTCCCGGATCCCGAGACGTCGGCCAGCCACTCGACCGGAGTGACGGCCGGGACCCGGCTCTGCCGGTCCGACGACCACGTCCCGGTCTCCACGCAGCGACGCGCCGACAAGGCCTTGGCGTTCGCTCCGAGGCGCTCGATGCGGGCGGCAACCCTCGTGACCCGCAGCGCATCACGCCCGCCGAGCCGCGCGGGGTCGAGCGCTTCGACCATCGCCTCCAGCTCGTTCGCGAGTCGCGTCCATCCGTCCATGTCCCCATCCAAGCAGGGGGGTGTGACAGTCACCCCGGGCGCGGCGCCCGGGCCGACGTCAAGGTCGGACGAGCAGGACGGGGTCGCCGACGCGCACGATCCCTGGCACGCGCACGGCAGCGTTCAGCGCGAGCATGCCGTCGAAGCGGTGGTTGATGTCCTTGAGCACCTCGACGTCGCGCTCGAGGCTGTCGGGGTCGACGGTCGTCATCGGGCACCGCGGCCGCAGTGAGTCGAGCGCGATCACCGCGTCGCCGATGTGCAGCTCGGCGCCGGGCCAGCCGACCTCGCTGCGCCCCTCGACGCCACCGATCAGGAGGTTCGGCCGGAGCCGGCGCACGTCGCGGCCGAACTCGGCGACGGCCCCGTCGGTGGCGACCAGGAGCGGGAGGATGTCGAAGCGGGTAGTGTCGGGGGAGTGCACCAACTGGGCGTCGTCACCGGCGGCCTCGCGCACCAGCGCCAATGCCTCGGGCGAATCCCACAGGTGGCCGTCGACGAGCGGTTCGCCGTCGGCACCGAGGGACCCATGGAGGCCCAGCAGCCGGTAGTGGTGGCGCGAGCGCGAGGTGCGGACGCCTTCGGGCCCGCGCACCTGGATCGCGCGGTCGCCGGGGATCCCGTCCGCGGTGAGCTCGGCCTCAGCGAGCGCCTCTCCCGCGACCGACTTCACGGGGTAGCGCCAGAGGCCGGCGACGGTGAGGGCCATGGGTCACGTATGGGTGTGTGGGCGTGTGCCGCCGTGGGCGTGTCCGTGTCCTCTGCGCATGCGACGCAGGCTATGCGCGGCCTGAGCCGGGGCCTCGCTCGATGGCTCAACAGTCGGCGACGTCGCGCCAGGCCTGGCAGACGGCGGCCATCCGTTCGGGACCGAGCGCACAGATGCGAGCGCGCAGCGCGTCCTTCGGGACGGCGGAGACGTTGTCGAACGAGAGCGCGCACTCCTCGGGCATGCCGTCGTCGATGGTGAGGCGGACTTCGGTCGGGATGCCGCGCACGGTGCGGGTCGCCGGGACGACGAGCACGCGGTGCAGCATCGGGATCGCCCGCTCGCGGGTGAGGACGAGCGCGGGCCGGGCGCCCGCACCCGGGAGCTCGGCCCACCAGACCTCGCCGCGCGCTACCACGTGTCCTGCCTCACCACTCGTCCATCTCCCGGAACGTGCCGGCTGCGGCTTCCTCGACCCAGGCGTCGGGTTCGTCGGGCCAGCGTGCGTACCCCCGGGTGATCGCGGTGTCGACGAGCTCGCCACGGATGTCGTGCGCGAGAGCGTCGACGCCGGCTTCGAGCGCGGCCTGCGTGCTCGGGTACCGACCTGCGGCCACCAGCTCGTCGACGAGGGCGCGGACGCCGTCTCGGAGTGCATCCATCGTGGGGATGAGGACCGCGACCGGGCGCCCGCGTTCCGTGACCTGGAAGGATTCCCCGGCGACGACGCGGCGGAGGTAGCGGCTCGCGTGCTGCCGCA
>JAWOIO010000241.1:0-4896 GCA_046484625.1 Acidimicrobiia bacterium | reverse complement strand
CCGGGGACGCTCAACCGGGTTGCGTGCCGACGCGCAGCTCGCGGAACGGCGTGAGCTTGTCGGGGCCGGGCTCCTTGGGGAGGCCGAGCGCACGCTCGCCGATGATGTTGCGCTGCACCTCGTCGGTGCCGCCGTAGATCGAGGGCGCCGGCGCGAACAGGGTCATCTCCTGGACGAAGCCGCCGCCGGTGGTCTCCGGTCCGGTGAGCATCGCCTCGGGCCCGAGGATCTCCGGGCCGAGGTCGCGGCTGAGGCGGGTGATCTTGCTCATGAGGAGCTTGGCGAGGTTCCCCGCGTGGACGTTCCCGCGACCGGCGGCGCGTTCGGCCTTCATGCGAAGCATCGTCATCCGCCCGATCTCGTTGAGCGTGTACAGCTCGACGAGGTGCTGGCGGACCATCGCGTCGCCGGTTCGGCCCAGCTTCTCGGCGAGCTGGTGGAACATGCCGTAGGAGCCGCCGAACGCACTCGGCTGGACCGAGCGGCCGCGTCCGACGCCGCCGACGAGGTCCCCGACACGCGTCTCGAGCATGCCGCCCTTGCGGCCCGGGAACGCGCCACCGCCGGCGCCCGAGCCCCCGCCACCGAGCCCCGCCCGCTCGAATGCAAGCGTGGTGTTGGCGACCGCCCAACCGTTGTTCAGCCCGCCGATCATCGCGTCGCTCGACACCCGGGCGCCGTCGAGGAACACCTCACTGAACAGCGCCCGGCCGGTCATCTCCCTGAGCGGCCGGACCTCGACGCCGGGCTGGTCCATCTCGAAGGCGAAGTAGGTGATGCCCTGGTGCTTCGGCGCGTCGGGGTCGGTGCGGGCGATCAGCATGCCGAGGTCAGCCGCCTGGCCCCCCGACGTCCAGACCTTCTGGCCGGTGATGACCCACTCGTCGCCGTCGCGCTCGGCCTTGGTCTGGAGGCTCGCGAGGTCCGAGCCCGCGCCCGGCTCACTGAAGAGCTGGCACCAGGCTTCCTGGCCGTTGACGATCGGGCCGAGGTACCGCTCCTGCTGCGCGGCGTCGCCGTGGGTGTAGATGGTGGGGCCGGCGAGGAGGATGCCGAGCCCGGCCGGGGCGCCGACGGCACCGGCTTCGCGCAGCTCGTCGTTCACGACGCGTGCGAGGTCCCCGCCGTAGCCGCGCCCGAGCGCAGTCTCGGGCCAGGTCGGGACCGCCCAGCGGCCGTCGGCGAGCCGCTGCCACCACTCGGCAACGGTGAGATCCGGATCCCACTGCTCGGCGATCCAGGCCCGCACCTCGGTGCGGACCGACTCCGTCGTCGCGTCGGCCATCGCGTTCTCCTCTTGGTCGCCGTGGGGCCCGGCGGGCCGTCAGGCCTCGGGTAGCAGGTCGAGGACCTTCTCGGACGGGCGGGCGATCACCGCACGCGCGCCGACAAAGACCACTGGTCGTTCCATGAGCTCCGGATGCGCGAGCAGGGTCCCGAGCACCGCGTCGCGATCGGCGACCGCGTCGGCGGCGAGCCCGAGCTCCTTGAAGCGGTCGTCGCGGCGCACCAGCGCCCCCGGCTCGTCGGGGATCGCCTCGAGGATCCGCTCCAGGGTCGCCCGATCCGGTGGCGTGTGGAGGTACTCGACGACCGTGGCATCGATCCCGTGGTCGGCGAGGATCGCCAGGGCACCGCGGGACTTGCTGCACCGGGGATTGTGGAAGACCTCTACCTCGGCTCGGACGTCGGCTCGCTCACTCGCCATGGGCCCCGAGGCTACCGTGGGGTAACCCATTGATGAGCAGCGTCCTGCGGAGGACCCCATGACCAGCACGGCCAATCCCGAGTTCCAGGCCCTCGGCCGCGAGGACGCCAACAGCGTCGAGTCGATCCTCGCCGACGACGCCATCGACTTCGGCGAGATCTCCCACTCCACCGTCGTCGGCGGGGACGCGATCTTCACCTGGGACTACGAGCGGACCCGGGCCGCACTCGGCAAGCTCTACGAGCGCGCCAAGACGTCCCAGTGGAACGGCTCGACCGACCTCGACTGGTCGACCGAGGTCGACGCCGAGAAGGTCGCCCTCGAGCTGCAGGCTGCGATCGCCCAGCTGCGCACCAGGCTCGTCGACCTCCCCAACTCCCCGCTCCGGTCGTGGAGCGAGAAGGAGTGGACGAAGCTCGCGATGGAGGCGTTCAAGTGGCGGATGAGCCAGTTCCTCCACGGTGAGCAGGGGGCCCTCGTCTGCACCGCCAAGATCGTCGAGACCGTCCCGTGGATCGACGCGAAGTACTACGCGTCCACGCAGGTGATGGACGAGGCCCGCCACGTCGAGGTGTTCGCGCGCTACCTCGACACCAAGCTCGACGGCCACTACGCGGTCAACCCGGCGCTGCAGCTCCTCATCGACGACATCCTCAAGGACTCGCGGTGGGACATGACCTACATGGGCATGCAGATCATGATCGAGGGGCTCGCGCTCGCCGCGTTCGGCTTCATGCACATGGCGACCCAGGAGCCCCTGCTCAAGAAGCTGCTCCGCTACGTGATGAGCGACGAGGCCCGGCACGTTGCCTTCGGCGTGCTCTCACTCGAGGAGTACTACCGCGGCCTCGACGGCAAGGAGATCCGGGAGCGTCAGGAGTTCGCGTTCGAGGCGGGGCTGCGGATGCGGGACCGCCTGATGATGCACGCGGTGTGGGAGGAGTGCGGGATCGACGCCGACACGATCACCCGCATGCTGTTCGCGATCCGCGAGCCCGGCGTGAACCCGTTCCAGGCCGCGTTGTTCTCGAAGATCGTCCCGAACTGCAAGAAGCTGGGCCTGCTCGACGCGGGCGACGGCTGGCTGCGCGAGAAGTTCACCGAGATCGGCGTGATCGAGTACGAGGACGCAGTCGACACCGAGACCGAGTACGCGCTCCTCGACGCCGTCGCCGACGACCGCGCCGCCGCCACCGCCTGACCCGCCCATCGTCTTGCGGCACTTCTTGCCGCACTACAGCAGCGACTGACGCAAGAACGGTGGAACGCTCAGGTGATCGCGTCCGCCAACAGGTCGAGGTAGCGAGCGCGCGACACCTCGACCGCGCCGAGCGAGGCCAGGTGCGGCGTGCACCACTGGACGTCGAACAGGACGGCCCCCCGGGCTCGCAGCCACTCCACCATCCCGAGCAGGGCCACCTTCGACGCGTCGGAGCGGCGGTGGAACATGGACTCGCCGGCGAAGAGCCCGCCGATCGCCACGCCGTAGGTCCCGCCGACGAGCACAGGGGTGTCGCTCCCGCCGTCGTCGGCCCACACCTCGGCGCTGTGCGCCCACCCGAGGCGGTGGAGCTCGACGTAGGCCTCGACGAACGACTCGTCGATCCACCCGTCCGGACGGGCCGGGTCGCCACACGCGCGCATCACCGCGTCGAACGCGGTGTCGATCGTCGTGCGGAACCGACGCGCCGACCGCCGCAACGAGCGGTGGACGATCATCCCGTCGAGCGGCAGGATGCCGCGCGGGTCGGGGGACCACCATGCCAGGGCGCCGCCGCGTCCGAGGCGCATCGGGAACAGGCCCGCCCGGTAGGCCGCAAGGAGGGTCCCGGGCGCGAGGTCGGCCCCGACGCCGACGATGTCCTCGGCCGGTCCTGCGATCGACGGGTCGGGGAGCTCCCACCGACTCGCCGGGGGTTCGACGGGCACTCGGCGAGGGTACTTTTCCGGGTTCGGGCCGCCTGCCGCCGACGCACCCGGCCCGCCGGACAACCCCCCGATCGGGCTCGCCACTAGCCTTTTCGGAGGGGCATCGGCCCCCGCCCTGCCCGCCCACCAGGACCCCTGCGTGCCCTACGACTCCCGAACAACCCGCGCCAGGATCGCTCGCGTGGTGGGCATCGCGGCGTGCGCGGTCGCCGCACTCCTGGTCGGCCCCGCGGTCCCCGCCGGGGCCCAGACGACCGCTCCCCCCGACTCGACCGTTGCCGCACTGCGCGCCGAGGCCGAACGCGCCGCCGGGGAGTACTTCGACGCACTCGCGCGCGCTGAGGAGCTCGCACAGAGCATCGCGACGCTCGAGCGTCGCCTGCCCGAGCTCGCTGCCGAGCGCCGGACGCTCCGGACGACCGCCGAGGACCGGGCGGTCGCTGCGTACAAGCGGGCCGGGAGCCAGCTCAACATCGTCTTCGCCAGCGCCGACGCCCTGACGGCGGCGCGACGGGTGACATGGCTCGGACAGCTCAACGCCCGGGACAACTCGGTGTTCACAGAGCTCGCCGCCGCCACCGACGCGCTGGAGGCCCAACGCACCGAGCTGCGCTCCGCCCAGGCCGCCCAGCAGGAGACCTTGACCGCCCTGGCTGCCCAGGGCCGCGACATCGACGCCAAGCTCCAGGCCGCCGAGGACCGGGCTCGAGAGCTCGCGGCGCAGCAGGCCGCCCAGGCCGCGATCCCGCGCCCGGTCAACCCCGGTACCGGACCGGGCGGTGCGCCTCCAGCCCCTCCCCCCGACTACGTGCCCACCCCGGGTGAGCACCCGCGCCACAACGATCCGTTCCTCGTCTGCACCCGGGCCCACGAAGGCTCGTACACCTCCTACAACCCTGCCGGTCCGTACATGGGCGCGTACCAATTCCTCCAGTCGACGTGGAACAGCTCCGCGAACCGCGCGGGACGACCCGAGCTGATCGGGGTGCCGCCCCACACCGCGTCGGCGTACGACCAGGACGATGTGGCCTGGGCCCTCTACCAATGGCAGGGCTCGCGCCCGTGGGGTGGGCGCTGCGGGTGAACGCCCGGCGTCACCCGGTCCAGGCCGGGAGCATCGCCTGCATGAGTGCCTCGTCGGATCCGGCTCGCCATCCCTCGAGCAGCCCCGCGGCCAACGGGTCGCAGGCCACGCGCAAGGGAGCGGCGTCGTCGAGGATGGCATCTGCGATCGCAGCCGCGGCGTCGGTGGTCGACGT
>JAWOIO010000233.1:0-5510 GCA_046484625.1 Acidimicrobiia bacterium | reverse complement strand
CGACGATGCGGCTGAGCCACGCCATGTCGTCGGAGGGTGATTTCTCCTTGTACTCCCAGTGCGCGGCGACGCCGTACTCGGCCCGGTTGTGCATCTCCCACGTGCGGATCTGCACCTCGAGCGGGCGCCCGCCGGGCCCCACCACCGTCGTGTGCAACGACTGGTAGAGGTTGAACTTCGGCATCGCGATGTAGTCCTTGAACCGGCCCTGGACCGGGGACCACAGGGAGTGGATCGAGCCGAGTGCCCCGTAGCAGTCCTTCACCGAGTCGGCGATCACGCGGACACCGACGAGGTCCTGCACATCGTCGAACTCCTTGCCGCGCACGACCATCTTCTCGTAGATCGACCAGTAGTGCTTCGGGCGGCCCTGGACCTGGGCCTCGATGTGGACGTCGGCCAGGCGGTCGCGCACGGCAGAGACGACGAGCTCGAGGTATCCCTCACGCTCGGGTGCTCGCGTCGCGACCATCTGCTCGATCTCGGCGTACCGCTTGGGGTGCAACACCGCGAACGAGAGATCCTCGAGCTGCCACTTCACCTCGGCGATGCCGAGCCGGTGCGCAAGGGGCGCGTACACGTCGAGCGTCTCCTGGGCGATCCGGGTCTGCTTCTCCTCGGGGAGCGACGCGATCGTCCGCATGTTGTGGAGCCGGTCGGCGAGCTTGATGAGCAGGACCCGGATGTCCTTGGCCATGGCCACGAGCATCTTGCGCAGGGTCGCGGCCTGCTGCTCCTCCCGGGTGTCGAACTGCAACCGGTCGAGCTTCGTGACGCCGTCGACGATGCGTGCGATCTCCGTCCCGAACTGCTCTTCCAACGTCCCGATGGTGAGCGTCGTGTCCTCGACCGCATCGTGCAGCAGGGCCGACGCGACGGTCACGTCGTCGAGGCCGAGGTGGGCCAGCACCATCGCCACACCGAGCGGATGTGCGATGTACGGCTCGCCGGAGCGGCGGACCTGGTCCGAGTGGGCACTCCGCGCGACCTCGAACGCCCGCTCGACGAGGGTCGTGTCGGCCCGACGCCGGTTCGCCTGGTACGCGGCGAGCAGCGGAGCCAGGTCGTCGTCGACGTGGTGGCGGCGCCAGGGGAGTGGGAGGCCGGACCGGCGGTCGGGCCTGACTTCGAGGGTGCTCATCTCCCCCACCATCGTAGGCGGGAGATGGCGCAGGCCCGGGTGCTCGCGGCGCTATCGGCGCTTGCGGCGCCGCTGCTGACGCGGCCGGGGTGCAACCGGTCCTGCCGGCGCCGACGGCGGCGGCGGCGGCACGGCCTCGGCGCGCCGGGCGGCGTCGGACCCCGGAACGGCCGCGACTCCCGGCGTCACCGCGGCCGGCGTGCTCGACGCAGTGCGCGCCGCGTGGGTGTCGGCCCGCTCGCGCAGGGCGCGGTACCGGGGCTCGCGCTCCTTGAGGAGAGCGAGGATCGGTGTCGCGACGAAGATCGACGAGTAGGTGCCCACGAACAGTCCTACGAACAAGGCGAGCGCGAAGTCGCGGAGCGTCACGGCACCCAGGATCCCGCTGCCCACCACGAGGAGGGACGCGACCGGCAGGAGCGCCACGAACGACGTGTTCAGCGAGCGCATCAGGACCTGGTTCATCGACCGGTTGACCATGGCCGAGTACGTGTCGCCGCGCTCGCTGCCGAGGCTCGGGGTGTTCTCGTCGATCTTGTCGAACACGACGACGGTGTCGTAGAGGGAGAAGCCGAGGATCGTCAGGAAGGCGACGACGGTCCCGGGCGTGACCTCGAAGCGGGTGACGGCGTAGACCCCGACGGTGATGACGATGTCGTGGAGGACGGCGATGAGCGCGGCGACCGCCATGCGCCACTCGAAGCGGAACGTCAGGTACGCGGCGATGAGCACGAAGAAGAAGATGAGCGCGGTGAGCGCCTTCCGGCTGACCTGGTCACCCCACGTCGGCCCGACGTTCGAGAGCGACACCGCGTCGTCGGCGACGCCCGCGTACTCGGCGAGCGCCTGGGTGACCCGGTCCTGGGCGGTGTCGGAGAGCTCGGGTGCCTGCAGCCGGACCCCGTCGTTCCCCAGGATGAGGACCTTGGAGTCGGCGGCCTCGGTGTCTGCGAGGGCGACACGCACGTCCGTGGTCGTCGCGGTGCCGGAAGCCACGCGGACCTCCCATTGCGTCCCGCCCTCGAAGTCGATACCGAGGTTGAGGCCCGCGAACGCGAGCGCTCCCGCCGAGATGATCACGAAGAGTCCGGAGAGCGCGAACCACATCCTGCTCCGACCGATGAAGTCGAAGTGGGTGCGCTCGTGGTAGATGTCGCTGAGCGTGCCGCGCACACCGCGCCGCTCGCGGCTCGGGCCGTCGACCGCGGTCCCACCCACCGCCGGATCGCCGACTCGGGGGGCGCTCATGCTCGGACCTCCGGAGCGTCGAGCCCGGCGGCGATGCCGATCCCCCGCATCCGCACCAGCGCCGGACGGCGCGCCATCAGCGACACCATCGGGTGCATGAAGAAGTAGGACACCGCGAGGTCGAGGATCGTGGAGAGGCCGAGGAAGAACGCGAAGCCGCGCACCGAGCCGATCGCGAGGAAGTAGAGGACGAGCGCGCCGATCAGCGCCACCACGTCGGCCGCGACGATCGTGCGGAACGAACGGGTGAACCCCCGGTCGACTGACGAGCGGATGCTGCGCCCGCTGCGGATCTCGTCCTTCAGGCGCTCGAAGTAGACGATGTAGGAGTCGACGGTGACGCCCACGGAGACGATGAGACCGGTGACGCCCGCGAGGGTCAGCGTGAGGCCGATCGAGGAGCCGAGGTACGAGATGAGCGCGTACACGAGCGCGTAGGTCATGATCAGGCCCACCACGACGACCAGGCCGAGCAGCCGGTAGTAGGCGATCATGTACAGCGCGACGAGCAGCAGACCGATGAGGCCGGCGGTGATCCCGGCGTCGAGCTGGTCCTGACCCAGCGAGGGCGAGACGTTCTGCACGGTGAGCTCCTCGAGCTGGACCGGCAGCGCCCCGTAGTTGATGATCGTCGCGAGGTCCTCGGCTTCGGTCGGCGTGAAGTTCCCCGTGATCTGGACGTCACCGGAGAACGATTCCGCCTGGAACGCGGGCGCCGACTGCACGACCCCGTCGAGGACGATCGCGACCTGGTTCTCGGGCGGGGCCTTCGGGAACGACGCGGCCGCCAGCGCGTCGAATGCGCTCGCGCCCTTGTCGGTGAAGCGCACCGAGACCGTATATCCCTCACCCTGGGCGAACCGGGAGCGCGCGGAGGCGACCCCGTTCCCCGTCAGCTCGGTCGGGCCGAGCAACAGGCGCGGTGCACCCCCCTGCGCGTCACGCAGCGGCAGCACCACGCACGCTGATCGCTTGTCGTCGGCGCGCGTCGCGTTCGGGATCTCGGTGCCGGCAGTGAGCAGGGCGCCGATCTGGTTCGGGTCACACGACGCCACCGCGGCCCGCGCGGCCTCGGATCCGTCGGCGGCGGCCGCGGTGGTCGTTGTGGTGGTCGTGGTCTCGTCAACCGGTGGGCTCGTCGTGGCCGTCGGATCGGTCGGCTCGCTCGCGGGCGCGGTGGTGGTCGTCGTCGACACCGTCGAGCCGAGCGCGGGGAGCTCCGCGAGGACGGGGCGGAACCGCAGCTCGGCGGTCTGGCCGACCACCCGGCGAGCCTTGTTGCGATCCTTCACGCCGGGGAGGTCGACGACGATGTTGCTGCCCTGCCGGCTGATCTCGGGTTCGGCGACACCCAGCCCGTCGACGCGCTCGCGGATGATCTCGAGTGCGACGTCGAGCGACTCGGCCTTGAACTTCCCGACGGGGGCGAGCACCACCGAGATGCCGCCCTGGAGGTCGAGCCCGAGCACCGGCTCGTTGCCCGAGGCGACCGTCGCCCCGAGGGCGCTGGCCACCACGAGGACGCTCACGACCAGGTAGGTGCGCATGCGACGGACCGACACCATCAGGCGATCCTGTCGTCATCCGCGCCCGGCGCGGCGGGGTCGGGTCCGGCGAGGCCGGCGATCGCACCGCGGGCCACCATGACGACGATGCCCGGAGCGATCTCGAGGTCGACCGTGCTCTCGTCGAGACCGCGGATCGAGCCGTAGAGGCCACCGGTCGTCACCACGTCGTCGCCCGGCCTCAGCGCGGCCATCAGCGCTCGGTGTGCGGTCATCCGGCGGCGTTGCGGCATGACGATCAGGAAGAAGAAGGCCGCGACCAAGACGGCGAGATAGATGACGACGGCCATGTGCGAGTTGCCCTTCCCGAGTCGGGGCGATGGTAGCGGAGCAGGTCGCGCGCACCCGACGCGGCCGCCGCGCCGACCTCAGTCCTCGAAGAGCTCCGGCATCGGGCCCGACGGACCCTGGAGCCCCAGGTGCGCGAACGCTGCCGCGGTGGCCACCCGTCCACGCGGGGTGCGACGCAGGAGCCCTTCCTTCAGCAGGAAGGGCTCGTAGACGTCCTCGACGGTCTCGGTCTCCTCGGCGACAGCCACCGCCAGCGTGCTCAAGCCGACGGGGGCGCCCGCGAAGGTGTCGCACAGCGCGCGCAGGATGGCGCGGTCGACCTTGTCGAGGCCGAGCGCATCGACCTCGAACAACGTCAAGGCATCCTGGGCGATCACACTGTCGACGCGTCCGTCGGCGCGCACCTCGGCATAGTCGCGCACCCGCTTCAGCAGTCGGTTCGCGATCCGTGGCGTCCCCCGGGCCCGGCGTGCGATCTCCGTCGCGCCGCCATGGTCGACCGGGACGCCGAGGATCCCGGCGGCTCGCTCGAGGATGCGCACCAGCTCCTCGGGTTCGTAGTAGTCGAGCCGGGCGACGAACCCGAAGCGGTCCCGCAGCGGGCCCGTGATCATGCCGCTGCGCGTCGTCGCCCCGACGAGGGTGAAGCGCGGGAGGTCGAGCCGGATCGAGCGGGCCGAGGGTCCCTTCCCGATCACGATGTCGAGCTGGAAGTCCTCCATCGCCGGGTAGAGCACCTCCTCGACGGGGCGCGGGAGGCGGTGCACCTCGTCGATGAACAGCACGTCGCCGTCGTCGAGGTTGGTGAGGATCGCGGCCAGGTCCCCTGCGCGCTCCAGCGCCGGGCCGCTGGTGATCCGCAGCTCGGCCTCCATCTCGGCGGCGATGATCCCGGCGAGACTGGTCTTCCCGAGGCCCGGCGGTCCGGCGAGGAGCACGTGGTCGAGCGCCTGACCGCGCTTGCGTGACGCCCCGAGCATGATCTCCAGGTGCTCACGCAGGCGGGGCTGCCCCACGAACTCCGCCAGGCGCCGAGGCCGTAGCGACGTCTCCTCGGCCCGCTCGATCGGGTCGGCCGCGGCGCGCATCAGCTCGTCCCTCATCGGGCCACCGCCAACAGCCGGAGCGACTCGCGCAGCAGCTCCTCGACCGTGCCGTCCTCGGGCAGACGGGCGAGCGTCTCGCGCACCTCGTCGGTGCCGTACCCGAGGCCTGCGAGCGCCTCACGCACCTCGCGGCGCGGGTTCGGGCCGCCGTCGCCTCCT
>JAWOIO010000133.1:0-4852 GCA_046484625.1 Acidimicrobiia bacterium | reverse complement strand
CTCGGGCGGATAGGTCCAGACTTCGACCACCACCGAACCGGGATCGTCGAGGCCAGGCTCGTGCATGGGTGCTGCGTGCCGCGCCACATAGCTCGCCCACGCTGCGCTCGAGACGGCGACGGAGCGCACAGGGGGCGGCGCGAGCATGCTCTGGTTCGCCAAGGCCGTCTCACCCGCGTCGAGGGCATCGGCGAACGCCTGCTCCGGCGTCGCATAGCGTGCACGGACCGGGGACACGAGTCATGGCTGCGCGCGTTCCCACACGTCCTTCGGGTCTCCGAGGAGCCGCAGGTACCGTTGTCGACCGTGCTTCGGCCGCTGGATCAGGTTCGCTCGTTCCAGCGCTCGCCCCGCGCGACTGATCGACATCGGTGAGTAGCCTAGGCGCCGCGCGATCGCCTCGGGCTCTTGGCCTTGGTCCTGGCCAACGAGCAGTAGGTCGAGGAGCACGACCTGGCTCGATGTGCCCGTGTGAGTCCGTCGAGCACGACGCCGTCCGCGAGGGCCCGCTCGGGCATGGCCACCTCGCCGAGCAGCGTCTCGATTGGCTCGAGTGGCGCGGCCTCGCCCCCGATGCGTGCGATGAGGCCGACCCGGTGGCTGATGGCGCCTCCTTGACTTCCGTTACGAGATTGCCTAGCATTGATCCAACCGATGAGTCAACCGGTTTACTAATCCGGTTTCATAGCGGCGGGAGCGAATGCTATGCAGACGCGACGCGCGACGATACGAGATGTGGCCAAGGCCGCCGGCCTCTCGCCGGCTACGGTCTCCCGCTACCTGAACGGCAAGATCCAGCTTCCGAGTGGGTCTTCGCAGCGCATCCGAGACGCGATTCGCGAACTCCACTACCAACCGAACGCCACCGCTCGGAACCTGTCGTTGGGCCAGACCGACCTCCTGGGACTCATCGTCCCCAACGTCTCGAACCCGTTCTTCGCCACCATCGCCGAAGCCGCGGAGGAGGCGGCCTTCCAGGCAGGCTACGGCGTCCTGCTGTGCAACGCCCGGGACGACGCCGAGCGCGAGTTGCGCTACCTCGGTCTGCTCGCCAGGAACCAGGTCGACGGCGTGCTGCTGCTGACCAACTCCAACGCCTCGTCCCATGCCGAGTTGATCAGCACCATCAACGCTAGCGGCAACGTCGTCATCCTCGATGAGGACGTCCAGGACGCGCGGGCGCCCAAGCTCTTCGTCGAGAACGAGAACGGAGCGCGGATGGCCACGGAGCACCTGTGGGCGATGGGACATCGGCGCATCGCGCACATCGGTGGGCCCCTTGGGCTCTACTCGGCGGAGCGCCGCCTCAGCGGTTACCTCACGGCCCTTCGGGACCATGGACTGGAGCCGGATCCGAGTCTCGTGGTTCGAGGACCCTACACGCGAGCGTTCGGCGCCGAGGCCTTCGCGCTGCTTCGCGGTGCGGACGTGAGCGCCGTCTTCTGCGCCAGCGACTTCGTCGCGATCGGCTTGCTCGAGGCCGCGCGCGAGCACGGGGTTCGCGTCCCGCAGGAGCTCTCGGTCGTCGGCTTCGACGATTCGACGTTCGTCGACATGCTGCAGCCCGCCATGACCACCGTGCGACAACCGGCAGAGCGACTCGGAACGGAAGGCATGGCGCTGTTGATCGATCTGGTCCGGGAGGACGCCACGGTCGAGGTCCCTCCCACGCACCTGCCGGTCGAGTTGGTGATTCGCGAGTCGGTCGCGCGTTACCGCGCGAAAGGGGAGGGATGACCGTGGCGGCGCTACCCGTAGCAGCCCACACCGAGGGCTCGACGCTTGGCGAAATGCAGCCCTTCCTCCAGACGCGCGCGCTCGGCAAGCGCTTCGGCGCGGTCGTGGCCCTGGACGACGTCGACTTCAGCGCGAACCTCGGTGAGGTAACCGCGCTGGTCGGCGACAACGGTGCCGGCAAGTCGACCCTCATCAAGGTACTCGCCGGAGCCCATCCCGCGACGACTGGCGACGTGTGGGTCGAGGGTGAGAAGGTGAAGTTCGCCTCCCCGATCGATGCCGGGAACCACGGAATCGCCACCATCTACCAGGAGCTCGCGCTGGCCGACAACCTCTCGGTCTACGAGAACGTCTTCCTCGGGCGGGAGTTGACTCGCCGTGTCGCCGGCATCCCGTTCCTCGATCGACGGGCGATGCGCAAACGCGTAGAGCAAGTACTCACCGACCTCGATGCCCACCTACCGTCGATCACGACACAGGTGGCCAACCTCTCTGGCGGTCAGCGGCAGGCGGTGGCGATCTCGCGCGCACTCAACCTCGAGGCGAAGCTCCTCATCATGGACGAGCCCACCGCCGCCCTCGCGGTGGCCGAAACGCGCAAGGTGCTCAATCTCATCCTGCAGCTGCGAGATGCGGGACGGGCGGTCATCCTGATCAGCCACAACATCGGTGACGTCTTCGAGGTCGCCGACCGGATCGTCATCCTCCGTCGCGGCCGCAAGGTCGCGGAGCGGGTGAAGGCGGAGACCAACCCGACGGAGATCGTGGGCCTCATCACCGGCGCGATCTCGGACGTATGACGGAGAACGGGCGGAGGAAGGGGGTAGGACCGGGAACCATCGTGCGTCGACTGGCCGACCACCGCTGACCGGCCGGCTGACCGTCGCAACTCTCGCCTCGTCCGGCAAGGACGACGGATCACCTTCGAAGGAGTACGCGATGATCGACAACAAGGTTCGGCGAGCGGCGAGGTTCTTGATCGTGGCCTTCATGAGTGCCATGGTCTTCGCCTCTGCGCAAGAAGCCATCCGAGTCGCCTTCGTACCGCAACTCGTGGGCATCCCCTACTTCAACGCCATGGAAGAGGGCGGCAACGCCGCCGCGGAGCGCTTCGGGGTCACGTTCATCTACACCGGACCGACGGACACGAACCCGACCGACCAGCTTCGGATCGTCAACAGCCTGATCGATCAAGGCGTCGACGCCATCTCGCTCGCCGTGCTCGACGCCAGCGGGATCGACCCGTTGGTCGACCGCGCGAACGAGCGCGGCCTCGTCCTGTTCACCTCCGACTCCGATGCTCCGGACAGCCGCCGTGCGGTCTTCGTCGCGCAGGCCAGCGATGAGGGTCTCGGCTTCGGTCTGATCGACGAACTGGTCGCCCAGATCGGTGGTTCCGGCAAGATCGGCATCGTCTCTGGCGAGGCGACGGCCACCAACCTCAACACCTGGATCTCCTTCATGCAGGCGCGCGTCGAGGAGCGCTACCCCGACGTGGAGCTGCTCGAGCCCCGCTTCGCCGGCGGTACCGCCCAACGTGCGTTCCAGATCGCCGACGACCTCATGACGGCGCACCCCGACCTCAAGGGCCTGATCGCGGTCGCCTCGACGACGTGCCCGGGTGTCGGCCAAGCGATCGAGTCCGCCGGCCGCATCGGCGAGGTCATCGGTACCGGCTACTGCTCGCCGAACACGGCCCGCTCCTACATCAAGAGCGGCGCGTTCGGTTTCAGCGTGCTGTGGGATCCGGCCGAGCTCGGTTACCTGACCGTCTGGGCGGGCCTGCAACTGGCCAACGGTGACGGCTTCCAGGCCGTCAACGAGGTGCCTGGGATCGACCGCCCGATCGAGTACTTCGAGGATACTGGCGTGCTCCTGCTCGGCCCGGCGGCGATCTTCGACATCGACAACGTCGACGACTTCGACTTCTGAGTCATGAGGGAGAGGGGTGGCGCGCCGGTGTGGCGAGCAGCGATCACGCTAGGGTCGTCGTTGGCTCGTCGCGAGGTGCTGCTGCTGGTCGCCTGCGTGGTGGCGGGCATCTACTTCGCCAGCGCGTCGCCCCACTTCCTGACGCAACGTAATCTCACGACCATCTTCAACAACAGCGTCGAGCTCCTGCTCATCGCGGTCGGCATGACCTTCATCTTGGCCACCGCTGGCATCGATATCTCGGTCGGGGCGGCGATGGGCATCAGCGCCGTGCTCGTCGGGTTCGCGCTACAGGAGGGCTGGCCGACGCCCGCCGTTGCCCTCCTCGGACCGGCGATCGGTATTGGCCTCGGCCTGCTCTCAGCCTCCGTCATCGTCTTCGGCCGCGTACCTCCGATCATCGCCACCTTGGGCCTGTTCGGCATCTATCGGGCGGCGATCTTCCTGATTCTCGGAGGACGCTGGATCTCCGGCCTACCCAGTGAGCTCGAGACCCTCGTCCGCGGCCAGATCTTCGGCATACCCGTGCAACTCTTCCAGATCGGGCTGCTCTACCTCGTCGCCTACCTGGTTCTGCGCTGGACGCGGCTCGGGACCGCCATCTTGGCGGTGGGCGGCAATGAGCGCTCGGCCCATCTGGCGGGCATCCGCGTCACCAAGGCGAAGTTCTTCGCGTATGGCATGACGGGGTTGCTGGTCGGCTTCGCTGCCGTGCTGTACGTCGCCCGCTACCGAAACGTCGAGACCGGGATCGGATCGACGATCGCACTCGATGCGATCGTCGCTGCGATCCTCGGTGGATCGACCGTGCTCGGCGGTCGCGCCAACCTCCTCGGCACCATGCTCGGCGTCGTCTTGGTGCGCATCCTCCAGAACGGGTTCGTCCTCGCTGGGTTCCCGTCGCTCTGGGAGCAGGTCGTCATCGGCGTGCTGCTACTCGTGGCCCTGACGGTGGACGCCTTGGCTACCCGTCTGTCGAGCCGAAGGGCCGAGGCATGAGCCGTCCCTCACCGAAACCCCCCCGCGGATCCGTCAACACGCCGCTCTTGGGCCTCATCGTCCTGTGGGTGGCGATGCTGGTGTCGTTCGCGGTGGTCGTCCCCAACTTCTTCGCGTGGTCGAATCTCACCAGCATCCTGCAGTTCTCCACCATCCTTGCTTTGGTCACCCTGGGACAGACCCT
>JAWOIO010000114.1:0-15783 GCA_046484625.1 Acidimicrobiia bacterium | reverse complement strand
CGTCGCCGACCTCGTCGCCGACCGGTAGCTCCTCGGCCCGTTCTCGTGACGGATCGCGCCCCCTGACCCGTTCTCGTGACGGAACGCGCCCCCTGACCCGTTCTCGTGACGGAACGCGCCCTCATGACGGCGCGATCGGTCACCGAAACGGCTCAGGGGGCGCGATCGGTCACCGGAATCGCGCAGATCGTCAACGAGATGAGGCGCCGATCCCGGCGTGAGAGCCCGGGCCGGTTCCACAGGTCGGCGAAGACCGTGTCGATGGTGAACTCGGTGTAGGGCTCGGTCGCCGGCAAGGCGTCGAACTCCATGACCTCGCGCCAGATGCGTTCGCCCCGCTCCCGTCGTCCCTCGTCGGTCATCTGCGCGAACCTATCGGCCCCGGCCGGATGAGGAGCAGAGCATGGCAACGCTCGATGGGTACTCGGTGCTGGTCACCGGGGGCGGGAGCGGCATCGGCGAGGGCTGCGCGCTCGCGCTCGCCCGCGACGGCGCGGTGGTGACCATCTGCGGTCGGACGGTCGACAAGCTCGATGCGGCCGCCGCCCGCATCCGCGACGCCGTGCCCGGTGCCGGTGTGCACGTGATCGGCGCCGACGTGACCGACGAGGCGCAGGTCGCGACCGCGGTGGCGAAGGCCGTCGACGAGGGCGGCGGCCTCCATGGCGTCGTCGCCTCCGCGGGGGGCTCGCTGCACATGGGCCCGATCCACTTGGCCGACGTCGACGCGGTCCGCGCGACGCTCGACCTCAACGTCGTCGGCACGTTCCTGACCCTGAAGGCCGCGGTACCGCACCTCGCCGAGGCTGCCGCGTCGGGATCCGGTGGCTCGTTCGTGGGGGTGTCGTCACACGCGGGGCTCGACAGCTTCCGCTTCCTCGGCTTCTACGGCGCGGCGAAGGCCGGACTCGATCAGCTCCTGCGGGTGGCGGCCGACGAGCTGGGGTCGGCACGCATCCGGGTGAACTCGATCCGGCCGGGGATCATCGACACCGAGCTGATGAGCGCCATCACCCAGGGCGGACCGGTGATGGACAGCTACCTCGCCGAGATCCCGCTCCACCGGGCCGGCACCGTGCACGAGGTCGGCGCGCTGGCGCGGTTCCTCGTGGGTCCGGACTCGTCGTACATCTCGGGCCAGTGCATCAGCATCGACGGCGGTCAGTCGGTCCGGAAGGGCGCCGACTACGGCGCATTTGCCGAGGGCGCGTATTCGGCCGATCCGGCGTGGAAGCTCGTCGTGGAAGGCGAGTCATGATGCGCGACAGAGGAGCACGAGGATGATGGACGTCGAGGGGAAGGTCGCGGTCATCACCGGTGGGGCGAGCGGGATCGGCCGTGGCACCGCGCTAGAGCTCGCGCGGCGCAGTGCGGACATCGTGGTCGCCGACATCAACGACGAGCGGCTCGGCGAGGTCCGCGAGGAGGTCGAGGCGCTCGGGCGTCGCTACCTCGGCGTCCACTGCGACGTTGCCCAGGATGCCGACGTGGAACGCCTCCGCGACGAGGCGCTCGCCACGATGGGTCGGGTCGACATCGTCATGAGCAACGCGGGCGTCGCCATGATCGGGCCGCTGGAGGGGCTCTCGATGGCGGAGTGGGACTGGATCCTCCAGATCAACCTCTACGGGGTCATCCGCACGGTGCGGGCGTTCCTCCCCCACCTGCTGGAGCGGGGGAGCGGCCACCTCGTGAATACGGCGTCGGTCGCCGGCCTGTTCGCCTACGCGTGGGACCACCCGACCTACATCACCGCGAAGTTCGCGGTCACCGGGTTCACCGAGGCGCTCGCGCTGTACGTCAAGCCCCTTGGACTCGGCGTGACGCTCCTGACCCCGGGGCTGGTCGAGTCCAACATGGGCGAGACCGCGCGCCTGGGTGGCGTCGACGACATCTCGCGCTGGATCCGTGAGATCCCGCTGGAGACGCCGGTCCCGGCCGACGTGGTCGGCGTGCGCGTCGCGGATGCGATCCGTGACGACCGCTACCACGTGATGACGCACCCGGAGGAGGCCTCGGCGAAGCTGCGCGCCCGCGGCGAAGGCCTCGACGCGTTCGTCGCGTCCCAGATCGCGGCGCTCCCGCAGCCGCCGAACCTCCACGGCGGCTGACACGGTTCTGGCGTCAGCAATCGGCGCCCGGCGCCTACGAGCGACGCAAGAACGGTGCGACGAGGGTTACTTCGCCGTGAAGCTGATCGGGACGTGCTTGAGGCCGTTGATGAAGTTCGAGCGGAGCCGGCTCACGTCGCCGGAAAGCTCGATGTCGTCGAGGCGGTCGAGGATCTCCTCGAACATGATGTTGATCTCGGAGCGGGCCAGGTTGGCGCCGAGGCAGAAGTGCGGTCCGCTGCCGCCGAACGCGACGTGCTCGTTCGGGGTGCGGCCGACGTCGAACGTGAACGGGTCCGGGAACTGCAACTCGTCGCGGTTCGCCGAGACGTACCAGATGACGACCTTGTCGCCTTCCTTGATCTGCTGGCCACCGAGCTCGAGGTCGCGGGTCGCCGTGCGGCGGAAGTTCATCACCGGGCTCGCCCAGCGCAGCATCTCCTCGACGGCGGTGGGGAGCAGGCTCCGGTCGGCCCGCAGGCGCGCGAGCTGGTCGGGGTGCTCGAGCAGCGCGACCATCCCGTGCGAGATCAGGTTTCGGGTGGTCTCGTTCCCGGCGACCGTGAGCAAGAGGAAGAAGAGGTCGATCTCCAGCTCGGAGAGCTGCTCGCCCTCGACTTGCGAGTGCGAGAGCACCGAGATGAGGTCGTCCTTCGGGTCCGCCCGCTTCTTGGCCGCGAGCTCGGCCGCGTAGGCGAAGAGCTCCATCGACGCCTGCTGGGCCATCTCCTCGGTGACGCCGTACTCGGGGTCCTCGGCTCCGATCATCCGGTTCGACCAGTCGAACAGCTTGTGGCGGTCGTCCTGGGGGACACCCATGAGATCGGCGATCACCTGGAGCGGGAGCTCGGCCGCGACGTCGACGACGAAGTCACACTCGCCGCGGTCGACGATCGCGTCGACGATGTCGGTGGTGCGCTTGCGCATCGTCGACTCGAGCTCGCCGACCATCCGGGGCGTGAAGCCCTTGTTGATGAGCCGCCGGTAGCGCGTGTGCATCGGCGGGTCCATCGTGAGCATCAGCATGCGCTGCTGCTCGAGGCTCGCCTCGTCGGGGTCCCACATGTAGACGAGCTGGCGCGCGGAGGAGTAGCTCTCGAAGTCGCGGTTCACCGCGACGACGTCGTCGTAGCCGGTGACGCACCAGAACGCGCCGGCACCGCCCTGGGGACGGTCGTAGTCGGGATCACCCGGGTGCCAGGCGACGGGCGCCTCGTTGCGCAGGCGCGTGAACCAGTCGTGGGGGACCCCGTCGACGAACCGGTCCTTGTCCCAGAGGTTGATGTCGGGAGGGACGAGCTGCTTCTCGGTCATGGCGTCAATGTACCTGAGGGGGTGTCAGATGGAGCGTTCACCGGTCTCGTCCGACCGGGGTGGTGCTCATCGGAACGCGGGCAGGACTTCCTTGCCCAGGAGCTCGATGGACTGCATGACCTTCTCGTGGGGGATGTCGTAGGGGTTCACCAGGCACAGCATGAGGTCACAGCCCGCGGCCTCGTAGCGCTTCAGGGTCCCGATGCACTCCTCGGGGTCGCCCACGACCGCGGACCCGGAGTCGTGGAGGTAGTCGAAGGTGAGGTGGTCGAGCGCGCCCTCACGGTCGTGCTGCAGTGTGCTGGCGGCGTACTCGTAGGTGCCGAGCGCCCGCTGCTGCTCCTCCATCCACTCGGCGACCGAGGCGATGAGCCGGGCACCGGCCTTGGGATACCACTCGAAGGAGTCCTTCGCGACCGCGTACGCCTCGTCCTTCGTCGGCGCGCAGTGCACCATCGTGAACGTGGCCGCGGTCTCGTTCTTGAACTTGCCGACGGGCTCGACGCACTCGGAGAGCCCCTTGCGGTACAGCTCGAGGTTTGCCGTGAGCTCCTCGGGCGGGAGCCCGACCGTGAAGGAGCAGAGGCCGATGCCCTGGCGACCGACCTCCTCGTGCCCCGGCGGCGAGCTGGTCGCGCCGAAGATCGGCGGGTGGGGCTGTTGCAGCGGCTTGGGCTGCACGCGGCGCGGTCCGCCCATCTTCCAGAACTCGCCGTCGGCCTGGTAGTGCTCCTCGGTCCACGCGCCCACGATGTGGCGCAGCGCCTCGCGCCACTGCTCGCGGGCGGTATCGGGATCGACCATGAACCCCTCGAGCTCCGCGCGCGTCGACGAGCGACCGGTGCCGAAGTCGACCCGCCCGTCGGAGAGCAGGTCGAGCACGGCCACCGACTCGGCGGTGCGGATCGGGTGGTTGTACGGCTGGGGGAGCAGCCGCACGCCGTAGCCGATACGGATGTTCTTCGTCCGCGCTGCGATCGCGCCGTAGAGCACCTCGGGGTTCGAGCAGTGCGAGTACTCCTCGAGGAAGTGGTGCTCGACGGTCCAGAACGCGTCGAAGCCGACCTCGTCGCCCAGGATGGCCTGCTCGAGCGTGTTCTTGTACGCCGCGTGCTCCTTGCCCGGCGTGAACGGCTTCGGGACCGGGATCTCATAGAAGAGGGCGAACTTCATGTGTGGCAACCTCTCGGACGGTAGAACGCGTTCCAGGGGGAGCATACGAGCATGCGTGGACTCGACGGCAAGGTCGCGATCGTCACCGGGGCGGCGTCGGGGCTGGGGGAAGCGACGTGTCTCCGGCTCAGGGAAGAGGGTGCGGTCGTCGTCGGCTTCGACCTACAGGGGGACGCCGACATCCGACCCGTCGACGTGACCGACGAGGCCTCGGTGGAGGCGGCGACCGATGCCGTCGCCGCCGAGCACGGTCAGGTCGACATCCTCGCGACCTTCGCCGGCGTCGCGGGTGGCGGGCCGGTCCACGGTCTCGACGCCTCGGAGTGGGCGCGTGTGATCGCGGTGAACCTCACCGGCACCTACCTCAGCACCAAGCACGCGCTGCGGCACATGGTGGAGCAGCGGTCGGGGAGCATCATCACCGTCGCCAGCGTCGAGGGGATCGAGGGCACCGAGGGCGGCAGCGCCTACAACGCGTCGAAGGGCGGCGTCGTGCTGCTCACCAAGAACATGGCGATCGACTACGGCCGTCTCGGCATCCGCGTGAACGCGGTCTGCCCGGGCTTCTTCGACACTCCGATGTTCCGCTCGGTGATGGGCAGCGAGACGATGGCGGCCTACCGCGACGAGTACCGCGACCACCACAAGCTCGGGCGCTTCGGCCGCGCCGAGGAGATCGCGTCGGCGGTCGCCTTCCTGGCCTCCGACGATGCGTCGTTCGTGACCGGCCACGCGCTCGTGGTCGACGGCGGCTACACCGCCGGGATGCGCACAGGACTGTCCGACCTCATGGGCCTGTCCTGAGCCGGCCTCCGGGCCCACCGTTTTGGCGTCAGTTCTTGCTGAAATGCAGCAGCTTCCGACGCAAGAACGGTGATGGAGCAGGAGGGAATGGCCCGCGGCCGGGGTCGTTCTGTAACGTGTTTCAGTCTTCGAGCTCGAGCCCAGCGTGAGGGATCGCCCATGTACATCGGTCTGACGGACGAGCAGCGCCAGCTCCAGCGCGAGGTG
This sequence comes from Acidimicrobiia bacterium, assembly GCA_046484625.1. Taxonomy (GTDB): domain Bacteria; phylum Actinomycetota; class Acidimicrobiia; order IMCC26256; family PALSA-555; genus DASUAO01. The sequence continues at coordinate 10,174 of JAWOIO010000114.1, read as the reverse complement.
CGCGACTACTACAAGCAGCTCCTCACTCCCGAGGTGCGAGCCTCGCTGCACGGCGCCGGCGGCGTCGGTCCGGGGATGCGCAAGGTCGTGAAGCAGATGGGCTCCGACGGCTGGCTCGGGGTCGGGTGGCCCAAGGAGTACGGCGGGCGGGGCTTCACTCCGGTCGAGCAGTTCATCTGGTTCGACGAGTCGATGCGGGCCGGTGCCCCGGTGCCGATGCTCACGGTCAACACCGTCGGCCCGACGATCATGCACTTCGGCTCCGACGAGCAGAAGAACTTCTTCCTCCCCAAGATCATGGCGGGGGAGATCCACTTCTGCATCGGCTACTCCGAGCCCGGTGCCGGCACCGACCTCGCCGCGCTGCGCACGAAGGCCGAGCGCGACGGCGACGAGTACGTCATCAACGGCCAGAAGATGTGGACGAGCCTCGCCAGCGATGCCGACTACATCTGGCTCGCCGTGCGCACCGACCCGAACGTCAAGAAGCACAAGGGCATCTCGCTGTTCGTCATCCCGATGAGCACCGAGGGCATCAAGGTGCTCCCCATCCACGTGATGGGCGAGTCCGACATCAACCAGACCTACTTCGAGGACGTGCGGGTCCCCGCCTCGATGCGCGTGGGCGAGGAGAACGAGGGCTGGAAGCTCATCACGAACCAGCTCAACCACGAGCGGGTCACGCTGTGCTCGTCGGGGATGGTCGAACGGGCGCTGAACGACGTGCGGACGTGGGCGCAGGAGACGAAGCTGCCCGACGGGCAGCGGGTCGCCGACCAGGAGTGGGTGCAGCTCAGCCTCGCTCGGGTGCACTCCCGGCTGGAGTTCCTGCGCCTCATCAACTGGAAGATCGCGTGGGCCTCCACCACCGGCATGCTCCAGCCGGCCGACGCATCGTCCACCAAGGTGTTCGGCACCGAGTTCTACATCGAGGCGCACCGGCTCCTGATGGAGATCCTCGGGCAGCACTCCTACCTCAAGGACGACGCCGCCGGCCAGGTGCTCCAAGCCCGACTCGAGGCGTCGTACCGCGGGCTCATCATCCTGACGTTCGGGGGTGGCACCAACGAGGTGCAGCGCGACCTGATCGCGATGTTCGGCCTCGGCATGCCGCTGTCGCCGCGGTAGCAGCCCCCCTTTCCTTCGAGAGCGAGAGAGCACACGCAATGGACTTCAGCTTCAACGAAGAGCAGACCGACCTCCAGGGGCTCGCGAAGCAGATCCTCGAGAACGAGGTGACGAACGAGCGCCTCAAGGAGAGCGAGGCCGGCGAGACCAACTTCGACCGTGACCTGTGGGCGAAGCTCGCCGACGCCGGACTGCTCGGCATCGCGATCCCCGAGGCGCACGGCGGTGGCGGCTATGGCTTCCTCGAGGTCGCGCTCGTCCTGGAGCAGGTGGGCCGCACGGTCGCACCCGTCCCGTACTACGAGTCGTCGGTGCTCGGCGCGCTGCCGATCGCGCAGTTCGGCTCCGATGCCCAGCAGGCGGCGCTGCTCCCCGGGATCGCCTCGGGTGAGTCGATCGTGACCGCCGCGCTCTTCGACGGCGGCACCGACCCGCTCGCGCCCACCACGAAGGCGACCCGTTCCGGCGACGGATGGAAGCTCGACGGCGTGAAGGACTGTGTCCCCGCCGGTCCGCTCGCCGACCGCGTGCTCCTCCCGGCGGCGACCGACGACGGCAAGGTGATCATCGCGATCGTCGACCCGAGTGGCGCCGGGGTCACGCGTGAGACCCAGCAGACGACCGACAACCACCCCGAGGCCCGGCTCACGCTGTCGGGTGCGACGGTCGCCGACGCCGACGTGCTCGTCGGACCCGACGGCGGTGCCGACGCATTGCAGTGGATCGTCGAGCGCGCGACCGCTGCGCTGGCTGTCACCGCGATCGGGATCTGCGAGGAGGCGGTGCGCATGACCGCCGAGTACACGAAGACCCGCGAGCAGTTCGACCGCCCCATCGCCACGTTCCAGGCGGTCGGCCAGCGCGCCGCCGACGCCTACATCGACACCGAGGGCGTCCGCCTCACCGCGTGGCAGGCCGCGTGGCGGTTGTCCGAGGGGCTGCCGGCGTCGACGGAGGTTGCGGTGGCGAAGTTCTGGGCTGCCGACGGCGGCCAGCGGGTCGTGCACGCGGCGCAGCACCTGCACGGCGGCATGGGTGTCGACCGCGACTACCCGCTGCACCGGTACTTCCTCTGGGCCAAGAAGCTCGAGCTCACGCTCGGCGGCGCGACCCAGCAGCTGCTGAAGATCGGCAAGACCCTCGCCGACGAGCCCGTCCCTGCCTGAGGGCCGGACTGCCCGGGGGCCGGATCCCGTCGAGCTCGTCGTCGAGCGCGACGGGCTGCGGATTGCGGCGCTCGACTGGGGCGGCGACGGACCGCCGCTGCTCCTGCTCCACCCCAACGGGTTCTGCGCCGGGCTCTTCGACCCGCTCGCGCGTCGGCTCCGCGACGCGTTCCGGCCCGTCGGCGTGGACCTGCGCGGCCACGGTGGCAGCGATGCGCCGGCCGACCTGACGGCGGGGCTGGGGTTCGAGGCGATGGCGCTCGATGTGGGCGCGGTGCTCGACCATCTCGGGATCGGGGAGTCCGGGTCCGGGATCGTGGGACTCGGCGAGTCGCTGGGCGGTGGGGTGCTCACGCTGGTGGACCGACTCCGCCCCGGCCTGTTCCGTCGGATGATGCTCTGCGAGGCGATCGCGTTCTCGGGCCCCGAAGCCCTCGAACGCGCACGCGGGAGCGGTCCCGGCGACGGCGGCAACTACATGGCCACGATCGCGCGGAAGCGGCGGGCCGTCTGGCCGAGCCGCGAGGAAGTGCGCGCGTCGTACGGTGCGCGTCCCCCGTTGAACGAGCTGGCGCCGGAGGCGCTCGCTGCCTACGTGCGCTGGGGCTTCCGGGCTCGCGCCGACGGATCGGTCGAGCTCGCGTGCCCGCCCGAGGTGGAGGCGACGATCTTCGAGGAATCGGCGGGGGCGGGGGGCGCGGCCGACGCGTGGCTGCACCTGAGCGACCTGACCGCGTCGATGGTCGTCGTGAACGGCACCCGCACGAATCTGCCCGCGGCGTGGTTCGCGGCGCAGGCTGACCGGATCGGCTGTCCCCATGTCGAGGTCGACGGCGGGCACTTCTTCCTCCAGGAGGACACCGCCCGCGCGGAGTCCCTCGTGCGCGAGCATCTGGCATGACCGACGACGCGCGGATCGACCGGCTGCTCGCCTACGAGGAGATCCGTCAGCTCGTGGCGCGCTACGCGGTTGCCACCGATGCCCGTGACCTCGACTCGCTCGTCGCGCTGTTCGTCGACGACGTACGGGTCGGCGCTGATGCCCAGGGTCGCGACGCACTGCGCGAGTTCTTCGACCGGACGCTGCGCGAGGTCGGCATCACGATCCTGAGCGTCGGGACCCACGTCATCGACCTGCTCGACGAGGACCGCGCCACCGGGATCGTCTACTGCCGGGGGGAGATCCAGGTCGGGAACCAGTGGGTGGTGCAGGCGATCCAGTACCGCGACGACTACCAGCGGCGCGACGGCCACTGGTTCTTCGCCCGGCGGCGGCACCTCCTCTGGTACGGGCGGGAGGTCGGGACGTCGCCGATCGGGCGCGCGTCCGCCAACTGGCCCGAGCAGCACACCGGGACGGGCGAGCTCCCCGACGAGTGGCCGACGTGGCGGACGTTCTGGGACAGCGCCGAGACCCCGTGACCACGGTCGCATCATGGGCGGGGGGCGCTCACGTCCCGATCGTGACCGCGCCCTGGTCGGGAAGGGGGCCGGGGCCGAGCCAGGAGCGGAGGAACGCCCCGAGGTCACGCCCGGCGACCTCGCTGGCGACCTCGATGAGGTTCTCGGTCGTCGCCACCTTCCCGCCGAAGCGGGCGAGGTACTCGGCGAGGAACGCGCGGAACTGCTCGTCGCCGATCTCGGTGCGCAGTGCGTGCACCACCAGCGCACCGCGCTCGTAGGTCACGACACCGAACATCTTGGCGAGGCCCGGGTCGTCGGTCGCGGTCTCGAGGTCCCGGTTCACATTGGAGCGGGCGGCGCGGAGGCTCTCCTCGAGCGGCACGCCGAGTGCGTGCTCCTCCCAGAGCAGCTGGAAGTACGTCGCGAAACCCTCGTTGAGCCAGGTCTCGTCCCAGCCGGCCGGGCTCACCCAGTTGCCGAACCACTGGTGCACGATCTCGTGCGCCGCGATCGAGCTGTTGAGCGAGCTGGGTCCGAACACCGACAGCGTCTGGGCCTCGAACGCCAGGCCGTCGAGCCCCTCGGCGGACACGAGGATGCCGTACACGTCGAAGGGGAACGCGCCGAACCAGCCGGTGAAGAACTCGAGCATCGCGGGGGTCTCGTCGGCGACGTCCGCGAGGTCGTCCGCGAGATTCGGAGGGGAGACGTTGCGGATGGCGACGTCGCCCACCGCGGGCCGGTCGTCGATGACAAGATCACCGATCGCCACCTGTGCGAGGTAGGTCGCCATCGGCGCCGGGTCGGACCACACCCAGATGCTGCGGCCGTCGGCATCGGAGCGCTCCACGAGTGAGCCGTTCGCGACCGCGACGAGCGGCGTCGGCACGTTGAGCCGGAACGTGAACGTCGCCTTGTCGCGCGGATGATCGTTCGCGGGGAACCAGAAGTGGGAGCCGTCCGGCTCGCCCAGGGTCACCGCGCCGTCGGACGTGGGGATCCAACCGTTGGACAGCTGGATCCCGGGGATCAGGCTCGGCTCGGGCAGCCCGAGGTAGCGGACCCGCACCTCGAACTCGGTGTCGCGTGCGATCGGGGACGACGGCCGCACGATCAGCTCGCCCTCGGTGCGCGCGGAGCGCACCCTCTTCCCGTCGACGGTGAGCTGGTGCACCTTCATCCCGGTGAGGTCGAGGTGGAACAACGACAGGCGGCGCAGCGCCCGGATGGTGAGGGTGGCGTCACCCCGGATCGTCCCCGACCCGGGTTCGTACGCGATGGAGAGGTCGTAGTCCTGCACGTCGATCCCGCGGTTGCCGAGCTCGGGGAGGTACGGGTCCGGGGGAGAGAGGGTGCCGGGATCCGGAGCCGCGGCCGCCGGGGCAGCGGACACCGTGAGCAGCACGGTGATGAGCACCGCGGTGACGCGGGTCGTGGCGCGTCGGGAGGGCCGGGCGTCGGTCATCAGGGTTCTCACGCTAGGGCGCGGCGATCGGTTCCCCGCGGCTGGGGTATCTGGCGGGTGGGCCGATGCGTCCTCAGGCGACAACACCGTCGGCCCGCAGCCGGGCGATCGCCGCCGGGTCGCGGCCCAGCTCGGCGAGCACCTCGTCGGTGTGCTGGCCGAGCTCCGGGGGCATCGCGGTCGGGGCGCCCGGCGTCCCGGCGAAGTCCACCGGCGAGTTGATCATCGTCACCGTCCCGCCACCGTCGGGCACCTCGACGAACCCACCACCGGCCCAGGCCTGTGGATCGGCGAGCACCTCCTCCGGGGTCTGCACCGGCGCCCACCACATGCCCTCGCGGTCGAACGCCTCGCCCCACTCGTCGCGCGTCCGGGTCGCGAACTGCTCGTCGAGGAGCGGGATGAGCACGCTGATGCTGTCGCGCCGCGCGGCTGCCGTCGCGAAGCGCTCGTCGTCGATCCACTCCGCCCGGTCGATCGAGCGGCACAGGTCGGGCCAGTGCCGTTCGCCGTCGAGGCCGATGAGCCAGAACCAACGTCCGTCGGAGTCCTGGTAGCGGTTGATGGCGGGGTTCGTCATCGTCTCGTGGGTCGCGACACCGATCGACACGCCGAAGCGCAGCGCGGTGTTGAGGTCGAACGAGATGGTGTACATGCCGTGGCGCAGCAGCGAGGTGTGGACGAGCTGGCCCTTGCCCGTGCGGCCGTGCGCGACGAGCGCGGCGCACACGCCGGCCGCGAGCGTCATGCCCGCGTTGTGGTCACCCTGACCGCCGCGCTGGAACGGTGGGCCGCCGCCGGGCGGGGTAAGGAGGTCGGCGACGCCGCTCCGGGCCCAGAACGCGCCGATGTCGTACGCGGCCCGGTCGGCGTCCGGTCCCTCGAGCCCGTACCCGGTGATGATCCCGTAGACGAGCCCGGGGTGCGCGGCGTGCAGCGTGTCCGGGTCGAGTCGAAGGCGACGGAGCGCGTCCATGCGGATGTTGGTGACGAAGACGTCGGCGTCGGCGAGCACCTCATCGGCGAGTGCCCGCCCCTCGTCACGCGCGAGGTCGATGACGATGCTGCGCTTCGACCGGTTGTCCATCTCGAACGGCGGGTTGAACGGCACGTCGCCGCCGAGCATCTTGGCGAAGCCGCGCGCCGGGTCCCCTTCGGGCGGCTCGATCTTCACGACGTCGGCGCCCCAGTCGGCGAGCACCCCGCCCGCGGCGGGGCCGGCGACCCACACGCCGAGCTCGACGACCTTCACCCCGGCGAGCGGCCCGCGGCCGTCGGACGGTGGACCGTCGGCCCGGGGCGCAGTGCTGCTCACGGAGCGGAGTGTACGGCGCTCCTACGATCGACGGCATCGACGTCCTCATGGTTTGCACCGGGAACATCTGCCGCTCGCCGATGGCCGAGGTGCTGCTGCGCGAGCACCTCGCGGCGCGCGGAGTGGACGCGCGGGTCCGGTCAGCCGGGACGCTCGCGTGGCGGGGACCGGCCACCGACGAAGCGGTGGAGGTGATGGACGTGCACGGGCTCGACCTGCGGGCGCATCGGGCCCAGGAGCTCACGGCGACGCTCGTGGCCGAGTCGGACCTGATCGTCGGGATGACCCGCAACCACGTGTGGGGCGTCACCGCGCACGAGCCCGGTGCCGACGCGCGCGCGTTCGTGATCGGTGAGCTGGTACGACTCGGGCCGCGCGTCGGGCCGCGTGCCCACGGGGAGTCGGCGCGGGACTGGGCCGCGAAGGTGGCAGCAGGCCGCGGTGACGGGCCCATCGGCCGAGCCGGCGACGACGTCGCCGACCCGTACGGGGAGCCGCTCACGTTCTACGAGGCGACCGCGGCACGCCTCGACCGCGACCTGCGCGTGGTGGCGAAGCTGCTCGCTCCGTGATCCCCGGCGGGACTGGAACGTGTTCTCGCGGCGTGCGAGCATGCGGCCCATGGAGATCGCGGGCAGGGTCGCAGTGGTCACCGGCGCGGGATCGGGGATCGGCCGGGCCACCGCCCTGGTCTTTGCCCGGGAGGGTGCGAGCGTGGTGGTCGCCGATATCGACGAGGTCGGCGGCAACGAGACCGTCGGCCTGGTCCACGACGCGGGAGGTAGCGCCGTCTTCGTGCGCACCGACGTCACCGAACCCCGGTCGGTCGAAGCGCTGATCGCCGCAGCCGAGGCCGAGTACGGCGGTGTCGACATCGTCTTCAACAACGCCGGGCTCGTGTCGGGCGAGCCGGCATGGCCGGACATGACGTCCGAGACGCTCATGCGCGTGATGAACGTCAACCTGGGAGGTGTGGTGCTCGGCACCCAGCTCGCGATCCCCGCGCTGCGTCGCCGCGGCGGCGGCGCGATCGTCAACACCGCCTCGATGGCCGCGCTGTTCCCGATGGTGCAGGACCCGATCTACTCCGCGACGAAAGCGGGCGTCGCGATGTTCACGCGCGCGTGCGCGCACATGGCCGACGAGGGTATCCGGGTGAACGCGGTGCTGCCCGCGCTCGTCGACACGCCGCTGCTCCCGAAGTCCGGCGACGGAGAGCGCTGGGCCGACTGGGCGGTCAGCGCGAAGGAGATGATGGGCCTGCTCGCACCCGAGGACATCGCCGCGGTCGTGCTCGAGCTCGTGCGCGACGATGCCGTGGGCGAGGAGCGTGTCATCGGCCCGCTCCCGGACCCGGCGGTGGGCTGACCATGGTCACGGTCAACGCCGACACGCTGACCGCGAACCAGGCCGCACGGCGCGCGCGCGTGATCGACGCCGCGCTCGAGCTGGCAGCCGAGGGCGGGTACGACGCGGTGCAGATGCGTGACGTCGCGGGACGGGCCCAGGTCGCGCTCGGGACGATCTACCGCTACTTCTCGTCGAAGGACCACCTGCTCGCGGCGTGCCAGGTCGAGCTGTGGCAGGCCCTGGCCGAGAGCCTGCGGCGCCGTCCACCGACTGGTGCGACGTCGGCGGCGCGGGTGACCGCGCTGCTCGATCGGGCGATGCACGGCGCGGCGACCGAGCCGGAGCGCACCGCGGCCCTCGTGACCGCTTCGGCGTCCCCCGACCCGGCGGTCCGGGAGTGCCAGGCCGAGATGATGGCGATCATGGACGACGTGCTGCTCGCCGCGATGGACGACGACGTCGAGCCGGAGCGGGCGGCGCAGATCGCGATGACCCTCCGTCAGGTCTGGTTCGCGTGGTTGCTGGGGTGGGTGAACGGCTGGAACGACGCCGCCACCGTGAGCCGCCAGCTCGAGACCACCACACACCTGCTCCTCGGCTGAGCACCAGCTCCTCGGCTGAGCCGGCCCGCTTCGGCATTTGTCGGCGCGAAATGGAATGTGTTCTACTTCCGCGGTGCCTGAGCCCCGGATGTCCACGAGCACCATCGAGTTCCCGTACACCCGGACCCTCGGGCCGGTCTACGGCGCGTTCCTCACCGGGATGCGCGACGGCCGCATCCTCGGGATGCCCCGGGCCGACGGCTCGGTCCTGTGCCCACCCACCGAGTGGGACCCCGAGACCGGGGCCGCGCTCACCGGCGACCTCGTCGAGGTCGGCCCCGGCGGTGAGGTCACCACGTGGGCGTGGGTCACCGAGCCCACCCGCAAGCACCCGCTCGACCACCCGTTCGCGTTCGCGCTGATCCGCCTCGACGGCGCGTCGACCGGGCTGCTGCACGCCGTCGACGCCGGCTCGATCGACGCCATGCACAGCGGGATGCGCGTCGTCCCCCGGTGGAAGGACGAGCGCATGGGGCTCATCACCGACCTGGAGGCGTTCGTGCCGGAGGCATCGACGTGAGCGACACGACGGAAGCAGTCGATCCGAACGCCCCCACGACCGGGCCCGCGACCGGGCCCGTGACGGGGATGGACTACTTCATGAGCCTCCACTACGCCGAGAAGATCTGCCCGGTCGTGGAGCGCTTCTCCGGCCAGCTCATGGAAGGTCGGATCACCGGTCACAAGTGCCCGCAGTGCGGGCTCGTCTACGTACCGCCGCGCGGGTACTGCCCGATCTGCGTGGTCGAGACCACCGAGGCCGACGAGATCGTCGCCACCGACCGAGGTGTCGTCACCAACTACACCGTGGTCACACCGGTCGCGTACTACGGCCAGGAGGCGACCGAGCCGTTCGCCAAGGTCTCGATCTACCTCGACGGCGGTGGCTCGCTCAGCCTCCAGGACGTGCTCGACGTCCCTGCCGCCGAGGTGCACGTCGGCATGCGCGTCGAGGCGGTGTGGGCGCCGCCGGGTGAGCGCACCGTCGACGACATCGGCAACCGTTCGTGGGGGAGCGCCGAGGGCGCGATCCAGGGCTGGCACCTCACGGGTGAGCCCGACGTCGCACCCGAGGACCTGCCGAACCAGGGCGGCTTCTGATGCCGGCCAAGGCGAAGGAGACCGACCTCGCGATCATCGGGTACGCGCAGTCGCCGTCGTGGCGCGCCGCGGACCTCACCGAGCCGCAGTTCCTCTTCCCGGTCATCAGCGAGGCGATCGAGCGCGCGGGAATCGACCGACGCGACCTCGGCTTCACGTGCGCAGGATCGTGCGACTACCTGTCGGGCCAGACCTTCGCGTTCGTGATGAACCTGGAGGCGGTGGGCGCGTGGCCGCCGATCTCGGAGTCGCACGTCGAGATGGACGGCGCGTGGGCGCTCTACGAGGCGTGGGTCCGGCTCCAGCACGGCGACATCGACACCGCGCTCGCGTTCGGGTCGGGGAAGTCCTCGCCGGGGACGCCGAGTGAGATCTTCCCGCTCCAGATGGACCCGTACACGATCACCCCGCTCGGCGCGGATCCGGTCTCGCTCGCGGCGCTCCAGGCCCGGGCGATGCTCGACGCCGGGCTCGCGACCGAGCGCGACTTCGCCGAGGTCGCGGCGCGCAGCCGCCGCTCGGCGGTCGGGAACCCGTACGCGCAGGTGAGCGGCGAGTTCGACGTCGACGCGCTCCTCGCCGAGCCCTACGCCACCGCGCCGCTTCGTCGCCACGACCTCCCACCCATCTCCGACGGCGCGAC
>JAWOIO010000104.1:0-12127 GCA_046484625.1 Acidimicrobiia bacterium | reverse complement strand
ACACCTCGCACCACCTCCGCGCCCTGGCCCGAGCGGGCTTGGCCCACACCCGCCGAGACGGCACCCGCATCTTCTACGAGCTCGCGAGTGACCAGGTCGCCAGCTTGTGGGCCACCATGCGCGACGTAGCCGCCGAGCATGTTGCCGCGATCGAACGCCTCGCGGTGGCGTACCTCGGCGATCGAGAGGGCCTCGACGCGATCAGCCGCGAAGAGCTCACTGTGAGGATCGAGCAAGGCGACCTCGTCGTGGTCGACGTGCGCCCAGAACCCGAGTACCGCGCCGGCCACATCGCGGGTGCACGATCTCTCCCGATCGCGGAGCTCCGCAGACGGTTGCTCGAGCTCCCACCGGACACCGATGTCGTGGCCTACTGCCGGGGCCCGTACTGCGTCTATGCCGACGACGCGGTCCGCGAGCTACGTCGCCGTGGGTACCGCGCGTGGCGGCTCGAGGACGGGTTCCCGGAGTGGAAGCGCGCCCGTCTCCCAGTGGTGGTCGGGGAGGGGAGCGATCAGTGAGCACAAGACCAGAGCTAGTGGTGGCCCCGGAGGTACTCCGCGCAGAAGTGCGGGACAACTACCGCGCCGTGGCCAGCGCCCCACGCGACCACTTGCACTTCCACACCGGTCGCCCCCTCGTCGTCGCGACCACAAGACCCACCGGATACCAGGAACGGAGCGTGAAGCAATGAACCCGAACCAAGCACTCTGGGAAAAGGGCGACTTCACTCGCATCGCGGCGAGCATGCGAGACAGCGGCGAGGAGCTCGTCAGCCGACTGGGCATCACGAAAGGGCTCAAGGTCCTCGATCTCGGGTGTGGCGACGGTACGACGGCGGTACCAGCCGCCCGCCTCGGAGCCGACGTGCTCGGCGTCGACATCGCCAACAACCTCGTCGAGGCCGGCAATCGTCGGGCACGTGAGGAGAGCCTCGCGAACCTGAGCTTCCAGCAGGGCGACGCGTCTGACCTGAGCGAGCTGAACGACCAGACGTTCGACCTCGTCGTGAGCATCTTCGGAGCGATGTTCGCTCCACGACCGTTCGACGTCGCCAAGGAGCTGGTGCGCGTGACGCAGCCCGGAGGCCGCATCGTCATGGGAAACTGGATTCCGGGCGACCCGACCTTGGTGGCACAGATCCTGAAGACCAGCGCGGCGTACTCACCCCCGTCCCCTGAAGGATTCGTCAGCCCGATGACCTGGGGGATCGAAGACGACGTCGTCGAGCGCTTCGTCGCGGCCGGAGTCTCCAAAGGCAAGATCGCGTTCGCGCGCGACACGTTCGTCTTCAACACGTCCGTCTCGCCATCAGAGCTTCTTGCTCAGTTCAAGACGTACTACGGCCCGACGATGAACGCGTTCGAAGCCGCCGAAGCGAACGGTCGCGGCGACGACCTGCTCCGCGAGCTCGACGTTCTCTTCAACGAGCAGAGCCAGAGCCCGAACAAGAACGCGACATCCATCCCCGCGACCTATCTGCGCGTGACCGCCGAGGTCTGAATGCGGCCAGTGCTGGACGTAGCGGGTGACCAGCATCGGCTTCCAAACCGATGCTCCAAGGTCCCGTGCGACCCCGCGCTCCCCGCCTGTGACTGGCACTCGACCTGCGCAAACGCCTCTGGTGGGTGCCCCCGGGCCGATTCGGCGAGGAACTGCTCTTCCGTGGGGTTCTAACGGGGTCCCCTCAGAGGGATCCACCCGTGCGCTGCAACCCTCCGGCAACCTGGTGGCAACCTTCTCGGACTGTCGGGGTGCTTCGATGGCGATGGCCGAGTGAGGCCGACGAGCGCCACGGCGGAGCACCAGATGACCCAATTCGAAGAGGTGGCACAGGCGAACCGTCTGCTCGAGTGTGTCACCCGCGCCCAGGCGCTGTTCTTCCGCGATGCCGATCCTTCCGAGCTGTTCAACGGCCTGCTTGTCGACCTTCTGGATCTCACGGCGAGCGACTACGGGTACATCGCGGAGGTGCTCTACGACGACGAGGGCGCGCCCTACCTCAAGACTTGGGCGATCACGAACATCGCCTGGAACGACGCCACTCGTGAGTTGTACGAGCAGCATGTCGCCGCGGGGGAGGGGCTGGAGTTCCGCAACCTGGACACGTTGTTCGGTTGGGGGCTGCGCGACGGGGGACGGGTCGTCATCGCCAACGATCCCGCCAGCGACCCCCACTCGTCGGGCCGTCCCGACGGTCATCCACCACTCGACTCGTACCTCGCGGTTCCGATCTTCCGCGGCACCACGCTCGTCGGTCAGTTCGGGGTCGCGAACCGAGCCGGTGGTTTCGACGAGGGCATCATCGAATCCCTGCGCCCCTTCACCGTCGCCGTCGGAAACTTGATCGACGCGTACCGAGCGGACAAGGAACGCCAGGAGGCGGAACGGGAACGCACGAATTCGGAGCAGCGGCTCGCTGCGATCGTGGAGCATCTCTCCGATGTGGTGACGGTGCTCGACGCCGACGGATCCTGGATGTCGTCGAGTCCGGGAGGGTCGCGACTGCTCGGCTACGACCGTGGCGTCGATCCACCGGGCGGGATCTTCGCCCTCTTGCACCCCGACGACGTCGACCTCGCGCAGCAGGCACTCGCCGAAGTGATGGCTGGCACTCGTGGCCCGGACGCGCCCGTCGACCTGCGGGTGCGCGCCACCGACGGCTCCTACCGGATCCTCGAGACCATGGGTGACGACCTGCGGGGGAACCCGGCGGTCGGCGGTGTCGTGCTGACGTCGCACGACGTGACTGAGCGTAGGTTCGCGCAACGGCGGCTGCACGAGCGGTCGGCCGAGTTGGCCACGCTCGTCGCCAACCTGAGCGACGGCGTGCTGTTCACCGACGCCGAGCAGAACATCGTGTTCGCGAACCAGCCGTTCTGCGACCTCTTTGGGCTCAGCCAGCGGCCGGAGGATCTCGTGGGGCGCCCGACCGCGTCGATCCGCGGTCGCTCGGCGAGCATGGTCGCGGACCCCGAGGAGTTCGTGGATCGCATCGAGTCGACCTACGGGAGTGGCGGGCCGGTCTCGGCCGAGATCATCCGCTTTCGTGACGGCCGAGTCATCGAGCGCGACTACACGCCCGTTGACCGCGACACCGACTCGCAGGGGCATCTGTGGATCTACCGCGACGTCACGATCCGTACGCTCCTCGATGCGGAACGCCACATGGTGCTCGAGCGCACCATCAGCGTGTCGATGCAGGAACGGGAGATGCGACTCGGGATCGAGGAGCAGAACAAGTCCCTGCGCGAGCTCGATCAGCTCAAGAACGAGTTCGTCGCGACGGTCTCCCACGAGCTGCGCACACCGCTGACCTCCATCGTCAGCTTTGCCGAGCTGCTCTCCGACGATGCCGAGAGCCTCGCGGAGGAGCAGCAGGAGTTCATCGGGATCATCGGACGGAACGCCCGACGCCTCCTCGAGATCGTCGGTGACCTGCTCCTCATCGCCAAGCTGGAGTCAGGCGGCCTCGGCATCGATCCCGTTCCCACCCGGCTGGCGAACCTCATCGAGCAGTCGGTCGCGGCCTTCGGTGCCGAGGCCGGCGCCAAGGAGCTCAGGTTGGATCTCGAGCTCTCGACCGATGCCACACCCGCGATGGTCGACCCGCTTCGGTTCGACCAGGTGGTCGCCAACCTGGTCTCCAACGCGGTGAAGTTCACTCCGGCCGGTGGTGTCGTCGGTGTCTCCACACAACGGCTCCCGGGCGCGTGGTCGATCGTGGTGTCGGACACCGGTATCGGGATCCCCCAGGACGAGGCCGACCGCTTGTTCCAGCGCTTCTACCGGGGCTCGAACGCCCGCCTCCAGGAACTCCCCGGGACGGGCCTCGGGCTCGCGATCACCGGCGCCATCGTGGATCTCCACGGTGGCTCGCTCGACGTGCAGAGCGAGGAAGGTCGCGGCACCACCGTCACGATCACCCTCCCCGACGCCCCCGACGACTCCGAGGTGGACACCGGATGAGCCCCGCGATCCTGGTCATCGAGGACGAACAGGATCTCCGTACGCTGCTGCGGGTGCTCCTCGAGCGGGCCGACTACGAGGTGCTCGACGCGAGCGACGGCCGCTCCGGTCTGCGCGTGTTCCACGAACGTCAGCCCGATCTCGTGATCCTCGACCTGGGCCTCCCACTCCTCGACGGGTGGCAGGTGCTGGAGCGGATTCGCGACCTGTCGGATGCCCCGGTCCTGCTACTCACGGCCCGCGGTATGGAGGCCGAGAAGGTACGCGGGCTCCAGTCGGGTGCCGACGACTACATCACCAAGCCTTTCGGGAGGGACGAGCTGCTCGCTCGTGTGCACGCGGCGCTCCGACGCTCCCAGGGCTCGGGTGGCGAGCAGGTCCCCGTCTTCGACGACGGCCGCCTTGTCGTCGATTTCGTGGCCAAGCGTGTGTGCGTGGGCGACGGGGAGATCGCGCTGACCCCGATCGAGTACCGCCTGCTCACGACCCTGGTTCGCCACGCGGGTCAGGTGCTGACGGCCGAGCAGCTCCTCGAGCACGCCTGGGATGACCCGACCGGTGTCGGACCGGACCGGGTGAAGTTCGCGATTCTCCGACTCCGGCGCAAGCTCGGCTTCGACGACGTCGCGATGTCCCCGATCAAGACGGTGCGTGGCTTCGGCTATCGATATGCCGCGCCGATCGCCGGGTAGCAAGCATCCCGCAACACCATCGACGGTGGCGGCCCCGAAAGCGGTCGGGGTGCTCGAGTCGCGCGGCGAGCGACGCAGCCCCGAAAGTCGGACGGGTCGATAGCCGCAACCCAACCGCAACCCGGCGGGTCCCGAGCCGCTCCCTCCGTCCTTCACTCTGCGTGGTGTCCGAACCTCGGGCAGCAAGCATCAGTCATCCACGAAGGGACCACCCACCATGAAGGCACCCAAGAAGATCGCCGCCACCGTCGGCGTCGCACTCGGGGCGTTCGCCATCGGCGCGATCGCCTTTGCGGCGTGGACGTCGAACGGGACCGGCTCGGGGACCGCCCAGTCGACGACCGACAAGGCGTCCACGATCACCGCCGAAGCGTCGGCGGCCGATCTGTACCCCGGCGCTCAGAAGGCCGTGACGGTTCGGATCTCGAACCCGAACGACTACCCGGTCATCGTGACCGGCATCTCCGCCGGCTCGTCGGACGCGGTGAACGGCTGCGCGGCCGCCTCGGTGCGCAGCGACGCACGGACCGACGCCCTCGGCC
Source organism: Acidimicrobiia bacterium (assembly GCA_046484625.1). Lineage (GTDB taxonomy): Bacteria > Actinomycetota > Acidimicrobiia > IMCC26256 > PALSA-555 > DASUAO01. Next base: position 6,924 of record JAWOIO010000104.1, on the reverse strand, counting down.
TGAAGCAGGCCGACGACACGACGGTGAAGATCGCGGCGAACGGCTCGGCCGTGTACCAGCTCACCACCCGCATGGCGAACGACCCGTCGGACGCCTGCAAGAGCCAGACGTTCACCCTTCCCCTCACCGCGGCGCTCGACTCCGCGGCGACGGCGCAGGGCTTCTAGGCCCGAGGTTCGCGACCCCCGGGATGCTTGGGGATCCCGGGGGCCGTGGGCTGGCCCGGCGGTCGCGACCCCGCGACCTCCGGGCGAGCCCTCCTCCACGACGCCGACGACGATGCCAACCTCCACCATTCCGACCACCACGAAGCCGATCACCATGCGATCCACCGAGGAACTCGCCCCGATCCGCTGGCGGGTAGACGAAGCATTCCCCCGCCGCGCCCGTGACGTGCTCCGTCCCCGGCGTCGACGACGACTCGCGCTGGGCACGCTCGCGGGAGTCGTCATCGTGGGGGCCGGTGCGGCCGTCGGCTCCTTCGCGATGGCGGCGTGGCTCGGAAGCGGCGGAGGCTCCGCGACAGCCAGGTCCACGACCTCCACCGATTCGGCCATCAGCGCGGATGCCTTCGCGGCGGATCTCTTCCCCGGAGCGCACTCGAGTGTCACTGTGCGCGTCACGAACAGCAACGACTACCCGGTCGTCGTGCACAGCATCGCGGCCGGGGCGTCGCTGGCGACGCCGAGCGGGTGCCCTGCCGGCACGGTGACGACGGACGCGCGCGCCTACACCGCAACAGGGTTGGCCCAGGTCGACGGCACGACGGTGAAGATCGCGCCGCGCAGCCTGGCCGTCTACGCACTCGACACCCGCATGGCCGCTTCGGCGCCCGACAGCTGCCAGCAGCAGAGCTTCTCGATCCCGCTGACGGCCTCATTGGCGTCGGCGGCCGGGTGACGCCGTGATCCGACGTCGCGTGCTCGTCTTCGCGGTGCTGCTCGGCGTCGTGCTGGGCACGACCGGCGTCGGAGTCGCGTGGTGGGGATCGAGCGGCTCCGGAGGCGCGACCGCCGCAGCGACCGGCGTACCGGTACCCGGCGCGCCGGCCGTGTCGGTCACCGGGCGTGAGGTCGCCGTGAGCTGGGCTGCCGTCGCAATGCCGGGCGGCGTCCCGGTCTCCGGGTACACGGTTCGTCGCAGCACCGACGGCCAGGCCGCCACCGTGGTGGCGGCATGCTCGGGCACGGCCACGTCGTGCACCGACACGGCCGTGCCCGTCGGTACGTCGACGTACACGGTCACCGCGCAGTACGGGCCGTGGACCGGTGCGGCGAGCGCGACCGCGAGCGTCACGGTCGCAGCGCCCGTGCTCACCCTGCCGACGTCGACGTCGTCGCTCCCCGCGACGCTCACCGGCACGCTCGCCAACGCGCTGCCCGGCGCGCCGCTGTCGTTCCGGCTCGACAACGCCACCACCGGCACCGTGTTGTCGGGCACGCCGTCGATCGTGGCCCCGGGGACGAGCACGGCCGTGAGCGTGGTACTCCCGACGGGCACGGCCACCGGCGCGCACACGGTGTACGCGATCGCGGGCGCGGAGCAGGCGTCCGCCCCGGTCTCCGTGGCGATCAACGGTGCGCCTGGAGCGCTCACCTGGGTGTCGAACGGCGACGGGCGCGCTCGCGCCGGTGACGTGCTCCGGGTCTCCTACTCCCAGCCGCTCGACCTCGCGAGCCTCGATCCGTCGGATCCCGACGGCAACGTCAACGTGGTGGTGACCCTCACCAATGCCGCCGGCGCGAGTGGCAATGATCTCCTCACGGTGACCGCCGTCGGCGGTGCGAACGTCGCGTTCGGCACGATCGACCTCGGCTCGAACGCGTTCGTCGTGAACGCGATCACCTTCGGCGCGAGCGGCACGCCTTCGACGCTCGTCTGGAACGCTGCGGACCGGACGCTCACCCTCACGCTCGGCACGGAGTCCAACTCGTCGGCGAAGACCTTGGCGACCCCTGTCACTGCCACATACGCGCCAGCGGCCGGGCTGCGTACGTCGACTGGTGGGTTCGTGACCGGGACCATCTCGACCACCGGTCTCGCCTTCTGAGCTCGATCCACTCGGCCTCGGGGCGCCGCCGGCATCGATCACTGAGGTGACGGAGGCGAAGCGATGACCGATACGGCGAGACGGGTATGGTCCGGCGATGAGCTTCGATGGTGTCAGCGGAACTTTGACAGTGGCCGCGGTTCAGGCCACACCGGTGTTTCTCGATCGTGCGGCGACCGTCGAGGTGGCGGCCCTTCACGTCGGTGCGGTCCGTGCTGAGCTGGTCGTGTTCCCGGAGTCGTTCGTTCCGGGCTACCCGGACTGGGTGTGGCGGCGGTCCCCGATGAGCGATGGCGACTGGTACGCCCGGTTGGTCGCCAACGCGGTGCGCGTCGACAGCACCGAGCTCGATCCGCTGCGTGACGCTGCACGCGACGCGGGGGCGTGTGTTGCGGTCGGTGTCACCGAGCGATCCTCGTCCGACACCCTGTACAACTCGGTTGTCTACATCGACGCGACGGGTGAGATCGCTGGTCGTCATCGCAAGCTGGTGCCCACGGGGGCCGAGCGGCTGGTGTGGGCCAACGGCAACGACCACCTGTTGACCGTCATCGATGTCGGCGGCGTCAAGGTCGGTTCGCTCATCTGTTGGGAGAACTACATGCCCCTCGCTCGGGTGGCGATGTACGAGCGCGGGGTCGATGTGCTGTTGGCGCCGACGTGGGACAACAGCGACGAGTGGGTGCCGACCCTTCGACACATCGCAAAGGAAGGCCAGATCTTCGTGGTGGGTGTGACCGCGTTCCTGCGCGGCTGCGACGTGCCGAGGGATCTCTCGGATGCTGACGAGCTGTACGGCGGCGAGGACGACTTCATGTCGCGCGGCAACACCACGATCGTCGCTCCAGGCGGCGAAGTGATCGCCGGGCCGCTGATCGGCGAAGCGGGCGTCGTGTCCGCGGAACTGGACCTGTCTCGCATCGCCGCCGGGCGCCGCATGTTCGACCCGACCGGCCACTACGCCCGCCCCGACGTGCTGTCACTCCGTCAACCAGCAACCGGGAAGCCTCAAGCAACCTGACGGTCGGCGACGCTTGATCTCAGTCCGGGTCGGACGCGCTGCTTGAACTCGGGGTCGTCGCGGCGACGCTCGACTGCTTCGCGGAGTGCGGTCTTGCTCCCCGCCCACGTCCCCCGTCGCACGCCGAGGTCTGAGATACTCGGCTCGATGAACAACGTGCGGTCCCTCCGGCAAGGCGCTCGCAGAAGCCGCGCCAGCCGAGATCGCGGCGGCGTCCACCATGATGACCCGAATGGGCTGATGCGCGTGCGCTGCGTGGTCCGGTGAACCCGACCGCCGCCTATCCCGACGCGTGGACCACGGATGTCGTCGTCGCCGATGGTGGCGTGGTTCGGTTGCGGCCGTTGCGTCCCGATGATGGCCCGAACCTGCTCGATCTCGCGTCCCGACTGTCGGACGAAGCGCTCTACTACCGTTTCATGAGCCCCTTTCGCCCCGAGACTGATGCTGACGTCGCACCGTTCTTGGATCTCGACTATCGGGAACGCTTCGCGCTGGGCGCAGAGCTGGGCGGCAAGCTCGTCGCGGTCGGCCGATACATGTCCGAAGCCGACCGCGCGAGCGCCGAGGTCGCGTTCGTGGTCGAGGACCGGCACCAGCAGCGGGGGATCGGGTCGCTGCTGCTGGAGCACCTGGCCGCCATCGCGCGTTCCAACGGCATCACACGGTTCCACGCGTCGACGTTGGGCGACAACGAGAAGATGCTGCGCGTCTTCGCCGATGCCGGCTACCAGGTGCACCGGACCCTCGAGCAGGGGGTCTGGGAGGTGAACTTCGGTCTCGATGACTCGTCCGTCGAGGCGGTGACCGTGCGGGAGCGCACCGCGGAGGCGGCCTCGGTCGCCCGGGTGCTGGCGCCCCGGTCCGTCGCGGTGATCGGCGCCAGCCGTCGACCAGGTTCCATCGGCAACACCGTGTTCCGCAACATCATCGATGGCGACTTCGCGGGTGTGGTCTATCCGGTGAACCACACCGCCGACAGCGTGGCCGGCGTGAAGGCCTATGCGTCGATCGATGCGATTCCTGACCCCGTCGACCTGGCCGTGATCGTCGTGCCAGCCGACCTGGTGGCCGGGGTCCTCGACGCGGCGGGTGATGCCGGGGTGGGCGCCGCCGTGATCATCACCGCCGGCTTCGCCGAGATAGGTCCGGAGGGCGCGCGCGCCCAGACCGAGCTGGTCCAGATCGCACATCGCCATGGGCTCCGGTTGGTCGGACCGAACTGCGTCGGAGTCATCAACACCGCTGAAGATGTGCGGCTGAACGCCACGTTCGCGCCCACCGAGCCGGAGCGCGGCACCATCGGCTTCGCGTCCCAGTCCGGGGCGCTGGGCCTGGCCATCTTGGAGGTCGCGGGCGATCTCGGCCTGGGACTGTCGTCGTTCGTGTCGTTGGGAAACAAGGCCGACATCTCGGGCAACGACTTGTTGCAGTACTGGGAACAGGACGCGGCCACCGAGGTGGCGTTGCTCTACCTCGAGTCCTTCGGCAACCCGCGGAAGTTCAGTCGTCTCGCCCGTCGGTTCTGTCGCACGAAGCCGCTGGTGGTCGTCAAGAGTGGTCGATCCGAGGCGGGCCGACGCGCGGCGTCGTCGCACACGGCCGCCCTGGCCAGCAGCGACGTCCTCGCCGACACGCTGTTTCGCCAGGCCGGGATCACTCGCGTCACGACCCTCGAGCAGCTCTTCGACGTCGCCCGACTGGTGGCGCACCAGCCGCTCCCGCGGGGTCGGCGCGTCGCCATCGTCGGCAACAGCGGCGGACCCGGAATCCTCGCAGCCGACGCGTGCGCCGGGGCAGGCCTCGTCGTAGCCGAGCTGGCCCAGAGCACCCAGGACCGGCTTCGTGGCTTGTTGCCTCCCGGCGCGGCGGTGTCGAACCCTGTCGACCTGGTTGCGAGCGGAACCGGCGCGAACTACGAGTCCGCCCTCCAGGCCGTGCTCGACGACGATGGCATCGATGCGATCCTGGTGATCTTCACCGACACGAGCGTCACCGATCCCGCGGATGTCGTAACCGCGATCCAGCGGGTGGCGCAGGTCGGGGCGGCCAAGCCCATTGCAGCGACGTTCCTGTCAGGTGATGTCGGCCGCTCCATCGCGACTCGTGATGCTGATGGCCGTCGCCGAGACGTGCCGGTCTTTCCGTTTCCCGAGGCTCCGGCGATCGCCCTCGGCCACATCGCGGCACTGGCGGAGTGGCGTCAACGCCCGCTCGGTGTGATCCCGAAGCTCGAAGGGGTCGATCAAGCCGCGGCCCGAGTGCTCGCATCCCGAACGGCGGCCCGAACAACAGAGGGGGCCTGGATGGGAACCGACGAGCTCGCGGAGCTGCTCGGCTGCTTCGGAATCCCGTTCGTCGAGTCGATCGTCGTCAGCTCACCGGACGAGGCGCGCGCCGTCGCATCGCGGCTCGGTCGACCCGTCGCGCTCAAGGTGGTCTCGGACACCATCCAGCACAAGAGCGACGTGGGCGGAGTCGTCCTCGATGTCGACGTCGAGGACGTCGAACGGCACTATGCGGAGATGGCCGAGCGGCTCGGCACGGCCATGACCGGCGTGTTGGTGCAGCCCATGGTTGGACCGGGAGTCGAGGTGATCGTCGGTGCGGTCGACGATCCCTCGTTCGGACCGGTCGTGATGTTCGGGCTCGGCGGCACCGCGGTCGAGCTGTTCGCCGATCGCGCCTTCAGCATCGTGCCCCTCACCGACCTCGACGCCGCCGAGCTGGTCCGGGCGCCGCGCAGCTCGGCGTTGCTCCGCGGCCACCGCGGGTCCCAGCCCGTGGACCTCGCCGCGCTCGAGGACCTCGTGCTCCGAGTGAGCCGGCTCGCTGACAACGTTCCTGAGCTGGCCGAGCTCGACTTGAACCCGGTCATCGCCAGACCAGACGGCGTGTTCGTCGTCGACGCCCGAGCCCGCCTCGAACCGGATCACGATCCCCTCGTGCAGCCGATCCGACGCCTCGACCGACCCGGCCGACCGGCCCCGTGACCGGACGCCCGGGGCGACGGGTGGTGCTGCACACCGACGCGGTGCAGGCCGCGGGCAAGCTGCCCATCGACGTCTCGACCCTGCCCGTGGACCTGCTCTCGATCTCGGGGCACAAGCTGCACGGTCCCAAGGGCATCGGCGCGCTCTACGTCCGCAAGGGCACCAAGCTGGTGCCGCTGATCATCGGGGGTCACCAGGAAGGTGGCAAGCGCGCGGGGACCGAGAACGTGACGGGGATCGTCGGCCTGGGTCAGGCCTGCGCCCTGGCACAGCGCTACCTCGCCGACGAACAGGGCCAGGTCAGGCGGCTGCGCAACGCGCTGCAGCAAGGGATCGTGTCCGGATGCAAGGGCGTGCGCATCAACGGCAAGAACCGACTGCCCAACACCCTCAACGTCAGCTTCGAGTTCGTCGAGGGGGAGGCGATCTTGCTGCTGCTGGACGAGCTCGGCATCAGCGCCTCCTCGGGATCGGCCTGCGCCTCGGGATCGCTCGAGCCGTCGCACGTGATGCGCGCGATGGGCGTGCCGTTCACCGCGGCCCACGGCTCGATCCGCTTCAGCCTCAGCCGCTACAACACCGCGCAGGAGATCGACTACGTGGTGCGGCACCTGCCCGCGATCATCGACCGACTGCGCGAGCTCTCGCCCTTCGTCGGCGGTCACGAATGGCACGGGACCCCGCTGCCCGGTCATTCCCACTGAGCCGTCATGCGCCGTCATCGTTGCACAGCCTGCGAGTACGAGTACGATCCGCGCGAGGGAGATCCCGAGAACGGGATCCCCGGTAATCTTGGGCTTCAGGAAAAACGAGTTGCCGCAATGGCAAGGATGTCTGCCAAGGAGCGCGAGAAGTATGAG
>JAWOIO010000098.1:0-2691 GCA_046484625.1 Acidimicrobiia bacterium | reverse complement strand
CAACGCCATCCCGCCCGCATGGCGTGAATCGTGGTGTAGTTGGCCAGCCGAGTCCCATCGTGGCCAACCACGGCGACGCACGCCCGATTACACAATAGTTCGTCAGCATAGCTGCGGTGACCCGGTCCGAGCTTGCCGAGCAGCAAGCGCCGAAACCCGGTGCAGTCAATGAAGAGGTCCGCCTCGATCCGCCCCGACGAGGTCTCGAGATGGTCGATGCCAGCGTCGCCGTCGAGCACGGCGACGGCGGTCACCTCCTCGACGCGATGCAAGACCCCTCGCGTGATGCAGCGATCGCGCAGGAACTCCGCGAACGCGTGACTGCGCAGGTGATAAGCGAGAGGCTGACCCGCGATCAAGCGGTGCACTGGAGGCCGGCGTGACCTTGGTGCGACGTGGGCCGCCGACAAACGACTTCCGAGATAGTGCTCGTCGACTCGGGGCTCGTGCCCGCCGCCGCCGCGACTCGCTAGCCAGCGCTCGACCCGAGCTTCCGCGTCGGGCTCATTATCATCGCGGCTCCAAAACGGATGAAACCAGACACGTCGGTCGGGATGCGTCGACCAGCGAATGAACTGAATTCCAAGCTTGTAGGTCGCCTCCGAGGGTGGCATCCATTGCTCCTCGTCCAGGCCCAAGAGCTGCATGTACTCGTCGATGATCGGTACAGTGGCCTCGCCGACCCCAATCGGAGGAATCGACGCAGCGTCGACGACAACGATGTCGACATCTTCGTGGGCGTACCGCTGCTGCGCCAACGCGGCGGTCATCCAGCCGGCGGTGCCGCCCCCGATGATCGCTATCCGTCGACGTTGCGGCCGATTCATGGGGCCCCCGTCATTGGAGCGCTCAACTCGACCAAGCCCGAAGCGACTAGCTCCTGGGCGAGCTCACGTGGATCGTCGGATTGGTGGGTTGGCAGCTCATCGACCCGAAAGGGATCGTTGCTGCGCAGCACGAACTCCACGCCCGACCGCCAACGAGGCGGTACGCGCCAGTCTTCGCACGGCAGCACGAGGATCAACTCGTCGGTCACAGGATCGCTCTGGACCGCGAATAAAAACCGTCGGCGACGCAGCACCGTGTCGCGGGGAAGCAGCTGGCTCAGCATCTGTGCCTGCACGAGCGAAGTCGGCCCCGTCACCTGACCACCCCGAATCAACCTGACGCCAAGCTGATCGACGGCCGCTTCGATCGTCGACACCGCGACCGGCCGCTCGGCGAGGTCTCGAACCTGGCCGAGCGCCGCGGTGATCTCGGGGCTCGACGACGGCGAGCGGACCCAGCCGAATGGCAGCGCCGCTCGGGTCTCCGGCAACGCCACCAGCTCCTCGAAACGTTGGCGAAGCACCTGCTCGAGCACATCGTGGATGGTTGTGACTCGGACTCCGACAGTCAGGTGCAGCGAGACTACGCCGACCGAGCTGACCTCGTGGACGTGACCGCGCGGAATGTAGAGGCCATCCCCTGGCTCGAGCTCGACATCTAGGAGGCAGCGACCCGGTTCGGGAATCTGACCGCGCTCATGCGGCAACGGAACTCGGCGTCGCTCAAAGATCCGCCAGCGTCGCCGGCCCTCGAGTTGCAGGATGAACGCCGAGATGGGATCCGAGTGCATCGGTAGACCGCAGCGCTGGTTTGCCGACGGCGCGAGGAAAGCGTGGACCTCGACGCGATGCTGGATCTCGGCCTCCAGCGCGTCCCGTAAGCTCGCCGCAGGTTCATCGCAGAGTTCGACATGTTGTATGATGATCGACGACCCGGCCGCGAAGTGTTGCCAGGTCCGTCCGAGATCAAGGGTGTCCCTGAGCTCGCGGTCCCGCGACAGTTGCCGAGTCCGACGATAAGCCTCGGGTGACACGTTTACTCCGTCACGGACCAAGCGGAGCAACCGTGGTCCCTGCCCCCCGTGTAGCAGCGCCTCGGCGCGGGCCAAAGTCAGCATACCGGCGTAGCGATCTCTGTCACCACGTGTGTGCAGGACCCGAGACTCCCAGTAGTCGGCGACGAACTCACCCCGGTCGAGCGGATGAATTAGAGTCGCCAGCGGGGCCTCCCGAATCCACTGCACGCTGTCGGGGTCAATTGCGGTCATGAACATGGTCGAAAGCGACATGCGATGATCCGGACAGGCGTCACCTCTCCGGATCGATCGCCGCTCAAATCAGCTCGTAGCGCCGCCGGTGTCTCCGGTGCCGTCTCCGCTGGTGCTTGCGCAGGTCGTGAACGTGCACTGCGCGATGTCACCGGTCCCTGACGTGCTCGTCGTCGTCGTGGAATCCGAGCTCCACCAGAGGAACGCCTGCGTCTCGTTGCCGTTGGCAACTCGATCGAGCCGACGCTCCCACCACTGGCGAGACCCGACCTCGACGCTGTCCGTGTGCGGCCAGATGTGAGCCGGGGGCTCCTCGTCAAACGCCTCTAAGTAGCGATCACGAAACTCTCCCCAGAGTTTGGCATCCGCCTCGATGTCACGAGGCTCGAGCTTGGCCGCCGGAGCGTGATGGAGGTAGCGACCCGCCACCTTCTCGCAGAACTTCGCGTAGGTCTGCGAATGGAGCATGAACTCGTGCCAGAGTTCGTCGACTGGACCCGCCATGGGAAGGCTCCCATCCGTTACCGCACACATGACCAGGTAGCGCCGCAGCTCCTGTGCGTGCTCTTCGATCACGTGATCCGGATGGCCGGTCT
>JAWOIO010000083.1:0-4452 GCA_046484625.1 Acidimicrobiia bacterium | reverse complement strand
CGGTGGCCGTGAGGGTCGTTCCGCCGAACACCAGGCCCTCCTGAGGGAGCCGGTAGCCGACGCTTCGTGGGCCGACGGTGACGCCGGACGTCTCGTCGCCCGTCACCAGCGAACCGCCGCCGAGGCCGATCGAGAACACGTCCGGCATCCGGAAGTTGGTGCGCACGCCGCCGACCTCGACGGCCGCGCCGGCCTCGCGCGGGAAGCCGCCGTGGAGGGCACCGACGTCGGTCGTGGTGCCGCCCACGTCGATCACGATCGCGTCCTTGATCCCGGAAAGGAACGCCGCGCCGCGCATCGAGTTCGTGGGGCCGCTGGCGAACGTCAGCACCGGGTACCGCTCGGCCGTCTCGGCGCTCATCAACGTGCCGTCGTTCTGCGTGAGGAAGAACGGCGCATCGATCCCGACGCCGAGGAGCGCGTCGCGGAACGCCTGGACGGTGGTGTGCGCGAGGTCGCGCAGGCAGGCGTTCATGATCGCCGCGTTCTCGCGCTCGAGCAGTCCGATCCGGCCGATGTCGCTGGACAGGGTCACGTGAACGTCGTCGCCGAGAACCTGGCGGAGGATCTCGCCGGCCTGGTGCTCCATCTCGGTGTTGACGGGGCTGAACACCGAGCTGACCGCCACGCTGCGAATCCCGCGCGCCGCGATCTCGCGGCCGATCCGCTCGATCTCGTTCGGATCGAGCTCGGAGATCTTCCGTCCGTCGAACTCGAAGCCGCCGTGCGCCAGGAAGTGATGCCCGCCGATCGCTTCGCGAAGGTCGTCGGGCCAATCCACCATCGGCACCAGACTGGCGGTGGCCGGCAGGCCCAGACGGACCGCTGCTGTGGGGGCGAGATCCTTGCGCTGGACGACCGCGTTCGTGAAGTGGGTGGTCCCGATCATCACCACGTCGACCTGGTCACGGTCGATCGCGGCGTCGGCCAGCACCCCCTTGAGGGCGGCCACGACGCCTCCGAGCACGTCTTCGGTCGTATGGGCCTTGATCGAGTGAAGTACCTTGCGGTCGTCCATCACGACCGCGTCGGTGTTGGTTCCTCCCACGTCGATGCCGATTCGGATCACGCTGCACGCTCCTTCTCGACGCCGCGCCGCGCGCCCGCCCCACGGCGGGCGCGCGTGCCGTCATGGCCCGGAGACTAGGCCACGGGTCTGCGGGCTCGGTAGTCCAGGATGGAAGGTCCGATTGTCCAGTAGGGAGAAGCCGGCGGCCGGCGCGGCGCCGGCCGGAGGGCGCGGAGCGCGTAGGGGACGGACGTCAACCCTGCCGCCAGAGATGGACCTTGGCGGCCAAGTGGAGCAGCAGGCGCTTTTCGCCCGCGACGGTGCCCTCGCCGAGGATCTCGTCGATCCGGTCCAGCCGGTAGCGCAGCGTCTTGGGGTGGATCCCGATCGCCTCCGCGGCCGCCTTCAGGGACGAGCCGGCATCGTAGTACGCGGCCAGGGTCTCGACCAGCACGGGCTTGCGACCGTACTCCGCGTCCAGCAGGGGTGCGAGCTCCGCCGCCAGGAGCGGCGAGAGCTCGCTGGAGCGCTCGACCCTCTGCAGCAGCGCGAACCCGGTCAGGTCGCGGAACGCCACGTAGCGCTCGCGCAGCCGCAGTCGCTTGCGGAGCTGCAGGGCGCCCTGCGCCTCGCCGTACGAGCGCATCAAGCCGTCCGCTCCGTCCCCGGGAGCGCCGCCGGCCACGACGAGCGGCACGAGACGCAGCTCGTGCCGCAAGGTGCGCGCTAGCTCGGCCCCGACCGCGTCCGGGTCGCGCTCGACCAGCACGAGCGCGCCCTCGCCGTGCGGTACCACGGTCGCGTTGGGCTGCTGGCGGGTCGCTTCGCGGCGCGCGGTCGTCAGCATCTGGCCCTTGAGCCGTTGAAAGAACAGCTCGCCGCGGGCTTCGTGCTGGACGTAGAAGCGCTCGAAGTCGACGAAGCCGACGAGCAGCACGGCGTGGAGCGACTGGAGCTCGATACCGAGGGCACGGGCCCGACGGAGATTCGCCTCGGGATCGCGGTAGCGGCCGAGGACGACGTCCTCGACCAGGTCCTGCCGCGCCCGGGCGATCGCGTCGCCCGGAAGGCCGGCATCGTGCGTGGGCGCCAGCCGCCGTTGGACGCGCGCGGCGAGGTCCAAGGGGATCGGCTCGGGCCAGGCGACCACGACGGCTCCCGCCTCCTCGAGGCGGGCGACCTCGTCCGGCGCGTCCGCGAGGTGCTCGGCGGCGGCCAGGATCGGACGCGGGCCGAGGCGGGCGAGGCCGTCTAGGTCGGCCCGTGCACCCACGAGGAGGAGCGCGTCCCGGGGTGGGACGCGGCCGGCGCGCAGCTGCTCGACGCTGCGGACGGCGAAGGCCGTCGGGTCCCCGCAGACCACCTCCGCGCGCGACTCGCCGAGCAGACGGAGGAGGCGGGCGACGTCCATGGCAGAGCATCGTAGCGCGCGGGTGACTCTGCGACCCACCTTGACGCGAGCCCCTCGCACCCCGTACCATCATTCCACGCAAAGGAAGTGAATTCCACTGAGCGGAAGAGGGCCGACGCATGAGCATCGACGCCGTCGACCGAACGGTCGCCATCCTCGAACACCTCGCCCAGGAGCCGGACGGTCTAGGCGTGATGCGTTTGGCGGACCGCGTCGGGCTCGCGCCCAGCACGTTGCACCGGTACCTGGCGAGCCTCCGGGAGCACGGCCTCGTCGATCGAACCGACGATCGCAGCTACGCCCTCACGCCGCGCCTGTACATCCTCGGGCTCTCCGCGGCCCACGGCTTCGACCTCGAGGCCAACGCACGATCCAGCCTGCGTCGCCTCGCCGACGCCTCCGGCGAGACGGTCTGCCTGATGGTCCGTGACGGAGACCACTCCGTGTGCATCGAGCAGATCGAGAGCGGCCACCAGCTCCGGATCGAGGCGCGCATCGGCAGCCGCAGCGACCTTCGTCTCGGCTCGACCGGACGCGTCCTGCTCGCGTTCACGCCGACCGAGGTGCAGGACGAGGTCCTGGCCCGCAAGCCCCTGAGGGGGCGCACCCCCAACACCATCACCGATCCCGAGCAGATCCGGTCCTTGCTCGAGGCCATCCGCCGCGATGGCTTCTTCGTCAGCCGAAGCCAGGTGGACGACGGCGTGATGGCCGTCGCCGCCCCCGTCCGTGACCGATCAGAGGAGGTGATTGCAGCCGTCGCTATCGTCGCGCCCGAGAGCCGAATGGCAGCGGAACCGGTGCTGTCAGGAACGATCCGGCTCGTTCTCGACGAGGCTAACGTTCTCTCGCAGCGTCTCGGTAATGCACGCGCGCCATCCGCCTCGTCCGAAAGGAGAACCTCTTGAAGCGACTCATCGCACTGCTCGTCGTCCTTGGCGTGGGCTTTGCCCTTGCGCAGGACAACACTCTGCGAGTCCTTCTCAGCTCGCAGCTCACGACACTCGAGCCACAGGACACGACCGACACCGATTCCGCCGCGGTCCGCTACCAGATCTACAACGGCCTGTTGCGAATGACGGAAGAGGGCCAAGCCGTCGCCGATCTGGCCGAGAGCTGGGAGGTCAGCGACGACGGCACCGTCTACACGTTCACGCTCAAGGACGGCGTGACGTTCCACGACGGCACTGCCCTCGATGCCGATGCCGTCGTGACGACCTTCGACCGCATGCTCGAGCCGGACCGCAACACCAGCGCCACGGCCTACTTCCAGCCGATCGTCACGAGCGTCGAAGCCGTCACCGACATGCAGGTCCAATTCACGCTGAACGAGCCATTCGCACCGTTCCTGAACACGCTCGCCCACGCCGCCGGACACATCATGAGTCCCGCCGCGATCGCTGAATACGGCGAGGACGTCGGCCAGAACCCGGTCGGAACCGGGCCCTATCGCTTCGTCGAGTGGGTCCGCGGGGAACGGTTGGTCCTCGAGCGCTTCGACGACTACTTCGGCGGCACGCCGCCACTCGAGCGGATCGAGTACCGAATCGTGCCCGAAGCGTCCACGCGCGTCGCCCTGCTCGAGACCGGCGAGGCCGACGTGATCTTGCGCGTCAGCCCCGACGAGGCCGACCGCCTCGGAGGCACCGAGGGCATCACGCTCAAGACCACTCCCACCTCGCGTGTGATGTTCATGGCGATCAACCTCACCCGTGCCCCGTTCGACGATGTCCGTGTGCGCCAGGCAATCAACCACGCCGTCGACGTCCGCAACCTGATCGACGCCCTCTTCGGTCAGGAAGTTCCGCAACTCGATTCGCCGCTCGCGCCCAACGTGTTCGGCTACGTGCCGACCAAGACGTACGACTACGATCCGGACGCCGCCCGGGCCCTGTTGGCCGATGCCGGCTACGAGCCAGGCGATATCACCATCGATCTCTGGTCGCCCAACGGACGCTACGTGCAGGACGCCACCGTCGCGCAGGCCGTGGCGCAGGAACTCGACGCGTTCGGCTTCGAAGTGGAGCTCCGC
>JAWOIO010000180.1:0-16470 GCA_046484625.1 Acidimicrobiia bacterium | reverse complement strand
GTGGTGACCAGGAATCCCGGCCTTCCGATCCCGATCGTTCTGAGTCTCGCGTTCCTGTTCCTTGTTGCAGAACATCGAGGCAAGGTCTACTCAGACGAGACAGGAATGAGCGGAAGCATTGCCGTCGGTGTATGCGCGGCTACTTACGTGGGTGCGCACGGATGGGCATTGGGAGCGTTCTTCATCTGCGGTGTCGGCGCTCTGTACGTCCCGCATCTGCGTTCCCGCAGTTGGACGAAGATCATCGTGAACATGGGTTGTTTCGGGGTCTCGGGTGTCGCGGCGGGTCTCGTAGTTCATACGATTGACTCCGCGAATCTGCTGTCCGCCGAAGTCTTCGTGGGCCTCGCAGCGATGTTGGCGGTGGCCGCCTATTGGGTGTGCAACAGCTTCCTCATCGGCGCGGCTACAGCTGCCCTCGGCGGACGGAATGTTCAGAGCGCAGTAGGGGAGTTGATTCGTTCGGAGACGGTGATGCTCGTCTTCGCCGTAGGCGGGGCGATGTGCGGGTTCGTGATGGTCGAGGTGAGTCGATGGTCGGGGATCGCGGCGCTCGTCGCGCTGCTCGTCGCGCTCGATGTGTTCGTGATCTCTGTCCCGGCTGGTCCCACGACATTGCGCGCCACGTGGCGGATGATGGTCACCCGCGTCGCGGGGGCGGTGGTCGGCGGTGTCGTCGGAGCGGCGATCCCGAGGGTGGTCGGATCCGCGGTGCTCGGAGCCATCCTCGGAGGGGCGATCGGGCTCGCGGCCGGATTGGCAACCGTCGCGCTGGTCGCACTCGTTCGGCTGCGACTCGCGGGAGCTCGAATCGACGTGGCGGTCCTGCTCGGGTTCGTCGTCGCGGAGGTTGCGCTCCCGGCGGTCGGAACCGCCAGCGGGGTCGTCGGCGCGTTCGCGGGGCTCGGACCGGCGATCGCGACAGGGGCCGGCCTCGTGATCGCCGCGTCGATCCTGGCGCTGTGGCGACGGCGCTCTGCTCACGGTGAGGTGATCGACGAGGATCTCCTCTTGGCCACCGTCACGGAAGCGATGTTCGACGGCCTCCCGCACCCCTCGCATCGCGCCTGACGTCTCCACTTGCCGGGCCTGCGGCGTGCCAGGATGCGCCTCATGAGCGAGGACCCAGCATCTGCGGAGCCCACGGCCACTGGTGGGGGTGACATCCACGATTGGGGCCCCCTCGTGGATCGGCTCTCCGATCGGAGGGCACTGGCCGCCGACATGGGCGGTGCCGACCGGGTCGAACGCCAGCATGCGCTCGGAAAGCTGACGGTGCGCGAGCGCCTCGACCTCCTCCTGGATCCCGGGACATGGGTGGAGTACGGGATGCTCGCGGACAGCATGGATGCGGCGTACGGGGACCGCTTCCTTGCCGCGGATGGAACCGTCACCGGGGTCGGGGAGGTCGACGGCCGACGGATTGCCGTCGCCGCGTACGACTTCACGGTGCTCGCCGGGTCGATGGGCCGGATCGGTGAGCAGAAGATCAAGAGGATGCGCGAGCTCGCGCTGCGACAGCGGATCCCGATGGTCTGGCTGCTCGATTCCGCGGGCGCGCGGATCCAGTCGGACTCCGGATCGGTCTTCGCCGGTGCGGGCGACCTCTTCCGTGAGCAGGTCGCGATGAGCGGTGTCGTCCCGATGGTGGCCGCGATGCTCGGACACTGCGCGGCAGGGACTGCCTATATCCCAGCGCTTGCCGACTTCGTCCCGATGGTGAAGGGAACGTCATCGATGGCGCTCGCGGGACGGCACCTCGTCAAGGCTGCGGTCGGCGAGGACGTCACCGAGGAAGAGATGGGTGGATCGGCCGTCCACACCAAGGTCTCCGGATGTGCCGACCTCGAGGTCGCCGACGACGCCGACTGCCTTCAGACCGTCCGGTCGTACTTGTCGTACTTCCCGAGTCACAATCTCGAACAGCCCCCGGTTCGCGAGACCGCCGACCCCGTTGATCGTCGTTGTCCCGAGCTCTACGACATCGTCCCCACGGCCCCGAGGCGCGCCTACGACGTCCGGAGGGTCGTCCGATCCATCGCCGACGACGGCGACGTGCTCTGGATGAAGCCGGACTGGGCGAAGAACATCACGACGGGGCTCGCACGGATCGGTGGGCATCCGGTAGGAATCGTCGCGAACCAACCGATGGTCCTGGGCGGAGCGCTCGACGTCAACGCAGCGGACAAGGCGGCGCGATTCGTGTGGCTCTGCGACGCGTTCAACATCCCGCTCGTCTTCCTGCACGACGTGCCTGGGTTCATCGTCGGTTCAGCTGTCGAGAAGCAGGGGATCATCCGCCACGGCGCCAAGATGCTGTTCGCGGTGAGCGAGGCGACGGTGCCCAAGATCAGCGTGGTGATGCGCAAGAGCTACGGCGCCGGCTACTTCGTCATGAACGGATACGCGTACGAAGCCGACTACCTCGTGGCCTGGCCGACGGCAGAGATCGCCGTCATGGGTCCCGATGGAGCCGTCAACATCATCCACCGAAAGACCATCGAGGCGGTCCCCGAAGACGAGCGGGTCGCGAAACGGCTCGAGCTGGCCGAGGAGATCCGTAGCAACATCGACCCGTACGTCGCGGCCGGGCACGCGCTGGTCGACGACGTGATCGATCCCGCCGACACGCGCATCGCCATCTGGCGGGGGCTAGGCGCGACACGCGACAAGCAGGTTGTGCGGCCGTGGCGCAAGCACGGAGTCCTGCCGGTCTGAGGAGTCGCCGACTCGTTGCGCCCGGGCCCCGCAACCGACCGTTCGCCGACTTGACGCTACGCTGCCGCGCATGCACGAGATCCGCGCCGAGATCACGGCCAACGTCTGGCAGGTCCGCGTCGAGGAGGGCCAGCTGATCGCCGAAGGCGATGAGGTCGTCGTCCTCGAGTCGATGAAGATGGAGATCCCCGTCATCACCGAGGTGCCGGGGGTCGTGCGTGAGCTGCACGTTGCACCCGAGGATGTGGTCCAGGAGGGCGACCTGCTCGCGTTGATCGACGAGTCCTGAATGCCGATCCTGTGGGAGGTCCGCGACGACGTCGGAGTCGCGCAGATCGATCGCCCTGAGCGGAGGAACGCGCTCAACGCCGATCTGTGTGCCGAGCTCGCGGAGCGCCTGGCGAGCGCCCCACATCTCGGTGCGATCGTCATCGCCGCGACCGGCGAGCAAGCCTTCTGCGCCGGCGCCGACCTGGGCCGTCGAGCGGCAGACACGGCCGGCGGGCTCGAACACGGTGGCGGCGATTCCTTCCGTCCCGCATTCGAGGCCATGCTCGACGCAGTCGTCGAGTATCCGGCCCCGGTCGTCGCCGCAGTCAACGGTGCTGCGCTCGGCGCAGGAATGCAGCTCGCGGTCGCGTGCGACCTCCGAGTGGTCGCCCCGCACGCCCGGTTCGGGATCCCGGCAGGGAAGCTCGGCGTCCTGATCAGCGCTACGAACGTGCAACGCCTCGTCCACGTGATCGGTCACGCCGCGGCGCGCGACGTGCTCCTCACGGCTCGCACACTCGAGATCGACGAGGCGGAGCGGGTCGGCCTCGTGCAGCGCCGCAGTGATGACGCGCTCGGGTCCGCAATCGAGCTTGCGAGCGAGATCGCGTCCCTCGCGCCGTTGAGCACACAAGGCCACAAGCACGCGCTGAACAGGGTTGCGGAAGCGACGTCGCTGGACGCGACGGTGCTCGCGGAGCTGGCCGATCGAGAGGCGACGGCGTTCGCCAGCGACGACCTGCAGGAAGGGTTGGCAGCGTTCGCGGAGAAGCGCCCCGCTCGATTCGAGGGTCGCTGAGCGCTCGCTAATTGCGGTCGGCCTGGCAGCGTTGACGCGCAGTGTTGAACCGGCTCGCCGGCCACGGTGATGGCTCCTGTGCTCAGTAGTTCGCCGGAAGGAGCCGCTCGAGGAACGAGTAGAAGAAGAAGAGCGCGACCGCGAACGGGACCGCCCCGACGATCCACGTTGCCCAGCTCGGATGGCGATGGAAGAACAGCCACCACGCCAGTCCGATGAGCGCGGCGATGAGCCCCGCGAGCGCCGCTGGGCTCGCGGATCCCGACTCACCCGAGAGTCCCTCTTCCGCGATCTGCGTCGTCCCACGGGTCGTGGAAGCGGGGAGCGCGACCTGGTCGGGTTCGAGATCGGCCTTGACGATGAGGCGCTGCGCCGCCGAGTACTTCGGGTTGCAGGTGGTGAGTGTCACCTGGGGGATGAGTCCCTTGCTCGGCGTGTTCGGGTCGACCGGCTTCGGGTCGATCACCCCGACGTCGGACGGCGCGACGATGAGCTGCTCAGTGACGCGGAATCGGAAGACGCCGTAGAGGGTCTGCACCTGAACGAGGTCTCCGACGACGAGCTTGTCGAGATCGCCGAACGGCGCACCGTAGGTGGTCCGGTGACCGGCAATCGCGGCGTTCCCGGCTTGGCCGGGGAGTGCAGTCTCGGGGTACAGGCCGGGACCCTTGCGGAGTTCGTTCCGCGAGACGCCGTTGACGACGATCGAATCCACCCCGATCTTCGGGATCTTGATCCGCGCGACCGGGTCGCCCTCGGCCGGGATCGTGGGTGCGAGCAACGCGGGCTCGTCCGTCTCGCTCGTCTCGCTCGTCTCGCCGGGGACGCCGTTCGTCGTCGTGGCGGTCGTCGACGTCGGTGCCGGCACGCCCTCGCGAGCGAGGGTCGTCTCGAAGTCCTGTTCGAGGGCGTTCTGCTCGCGGGCGGTGTAGATGCTCGTCCCCCAGAGCTGGTAGCCCACGAAGAGGAGGATGAGGATCCCGACTGTGATGAAGGCGCGTCCGAGAGCTGCCATCACACGTCGCACCCCCCGATCCTAGGTCCGGCTCGGCGGTTCGCCCGGTCGATCGAAGGCTTCGTACACTGCGCCCTCACACCCCGGGAGGCGTTGTGGAACCTGTCGTCCGTCTCCGCTCCGCCGTCTGTCTGCTCGGTCGGTTCCCCGCGCTCGCGGGCATCGATCTCGACGTCCGCGGAGGCGAGGTGGTGCTGTTGGCAGGTGGCAACGGGGCTGGCAAGACGACGCTCCTCCGGGTCCTGGCCGGGCTCATTCCGCTCCATTCGGGTGAGGCGAGCGTCCTCGGCCACGATCTGGTCGTGGACCGGCGCGGACACCGTCGTCAGCTGTCGCTGGTCGGTCACGACACCGGCTGCTACGACGACCTCACCGTGGCCGAGAACGTGACCTTTGCCACGAGAGCAGCCGGTGGGAGCCGGCACGACGCCGCGGCAGCCGTCGACCGCCTCGGGCTCGGTCCACTTGCCGACGTCCGCCACGGACGCCTCTCCGCAGGGCAGCGACGACGTCTGGCCCTCGCAGTCGGACTGGCCCGAGCGCCACGGCTCCTGCTCCTGGACGAGCCACACGCGGGACTCGATGCCGACGGCCGAGACGTGCTCGACGACGTCCTCCGGAGCAGCCGGACCGACGGCAGGACGATCCTGGTCGCTTCGCACGAGCTCGATCGCGTTCGAGCGCTGGCCGACCGCGAGGTGACCCTCGTGTCCGGGCGCTGCGCAAGGGCGATGTCCGCCTCGGAGGCCCCGGTCCCGTGAACCTCCTCCAGGAAGCAGCGCTCGTCGCCGGGAAGGATCTCAGGATCGAGGCTCGCGCTCGCGTGACGCTCCAGCAGGTGGTGCCGTTCGGCCTGATCGTCCTCCTCCTGTTCGCGTTCGCGCTCGATCCGGACCGGGGCGTGCTCCGCAGGGTCGCTCCGGGGTTGTTCTGGGTCACGGTCCTGTTGGCGACCCTCTTGGCGATCTCCCGTGCCTACAGCGTCGAGTCCGAGAACGGCGCCATCGACGCGCTGCGGATGAGCGGCCTCGATCCGGCCGGGCTGTTCCTCGGGAAGGCAGCCGCGGTTGCCGTCGAGCTCGCAGTGCTCGAAGCCGTCCTCGCAGTCGGCGTCGTGTTGCTGTTCGACGTCGGTATCGCCTCGGTCGGCCCCCTCGTGCTCGCGAGCGTCGCCGCGACCGTCGGTGTCGCGGCCACCGGTACCCTCTACGGAGTCCTCGCTGCGGGATTGCGAGTGCGTGAGACCCTGGTACCGGTGCTGCTGCTCCCCGTGGTGTCGCCGGTCCTCCTGGGCGCCACGCGCGCGTGGGAAGCGGCGATCGATGGAGCACTCTCCGACGCGTGGCCGTGGATCGGGCTCCTTTCGATCTTCGCGGTCCTCTACGTCGCAGTCGGGATGCTCGCGTTCGGGCCGTTGCTGGAGGAAGCATGACGCTGTTGAAGCCCGCGGTCAGCCGGATCCTCGGCTGGACGACGCTGGCGGTGCTCGTCGTGTTCGCGATGTTCGGGCTGTGGGGTGCTCCGCCCGACGCGGTGCAGGGTGACGCCCAGCGGCTCATGTACCTGCACGTCCCGACGGCGTGGATCGCCTACCTCGCGTTCGGGATCACCGCGGTTGCGTCTGGCCTCTGGCTGTGGCCCCGCACCCGGTCGATCGTCTGGGATCGAGTGGCTGGAGCATCCGCGGAGCTCGGAGTCCTCTTCACGGGGCTCACACTCGTCCTCGGTTCGCTCTGGGGAAGGCCGATCTGGGGTGTGTGGTGGGCGTGGGACGCCCGCCTCGTCACGACCGCCGTCCTCTTCTTCCTGTACCTCGGCTACCTCGCGCTGCGCCAGGTCCCGGCATCACCCGAGGCGCGGGCTCGCCGGTGTGCGATCGCGGCGTTGATCGCATTCGTCGACGTCCCGATCGTGCACTTCTCGGTGACGTGGTGGCGCACGCTCCACCAGGAGGCGACGGTGTTCGACCCGTCGCTGAAGGCGAACATCCACGGCGTGATGGCATTCACGCTCTGGTGGGGGGTCCTGGCGTTCACCCTCGTCTATGTGGTGCTCCTCGACCGCAGATACCGGCTCGCCGCACTCGAGGAGGGCCGGGACGACCGCGAGCTCGACCAGGCGATCGCGGAGCGGGTCGCCGGGGCCGGGACTCCGGCACCGCGGGGGACCGCGCCGTCGGTCGAATCGCCGGCAGGGGCGACCCGATGACCGATGCCGGGTACGTCATCGCAGGGTGGGTGCTCACGGGTGCCGTGATGCTGGCGTACTGGGTTCGACTCGTGCGCCGGACGCGGCGGGCGGAGGCGTCGGTCGGCGGCGCCGACGAGGCCCGCCCGTGACCGACGACCGCCGCCGGCGCCGTCGTGCGTGGGTCGCGATCGGGATGTGCGGGGCCGCGGTCGTCGCGATCGTCGTGCTCGCGGTGGTCCTCTCGGAGAACGTCGTCTACTTCCGGACCGTCTCAGAGGCCGTGGACCGTCGCGACGAGCAGGGGTCCGATCGGTTCCGCCTTGCCGGCGAGGTCGTCCCCGGCTCGATCCGTCAGGTCGCTCGCGGCGTGCGCTTCGAGGTGACCGACGGGAAGGCGACCGCCGAGGTCCTGCACCGGGGTGATCCTCCCGACCTCTTCGAGGACGGCGCACCGGTCGTGTGTGAAGGTCGCTGGGGACGCGCGGCGTTCGACTCCGACCGCATCATGATCCGGCACGGGAACGAGTACACGCCGCCCTCGGTCGAATCCGGGCGCGCGCCCTCCGACGCGTGAAGGCGTCGCTCGGCGTCCTCACGCTGGCGCTCGGTGCGAGCTCGGCAGCGCTCGGGGTGGTCACGATCCTGCGGGGGATCGTGACGCACGACGACCGAATGCTGGCGCTCGGCCGGAAGTTCGTCTTCGGTGTGCTGATTGCCGCGGTGCTCGCCGTCGGCGTCATGGAGTGGGCGCTCCTCACGCACGACTTCTCGTTGCGCTACGTGGCCGAGAACAACGCTCGCGGCACCCCCCTCGTGTTCACGATCACGGGGCTGTGGGCCGCGCTCGAAGGGTCGATCCTGCTCTGGCTCCTGATCCTCGGCGGGTATCTGGCGTTCGTGGCCGTGAAGTTCCGCGCCCGCTCATCGGACGCGATGGTGGCGTGGGCGACGCTCGTCGGGCTCCTGGTCGCGCTGTTCTTCTTCGCGCTGGTCCTCGGGCCCGCGAACCCCTTCCGGGAGATCGCCGCGATCCCGGCCGACGGCCAGGGTCCCAACCCTCTCCTGCAGAACCACCCGCTGATGGCGTTCCATCCGCCGATGCTGTACCTCGGTTACGTGGGCTTCACGGTCCCGTTCATGTTCGCGATCGCCGCGCTCGTGACGGGACGGTTCAGCGAGGGTTGGCTCGCCGACGTGCGGCGGGCGACGCTCGTCGCGTGGGGCTTCCTCACGATCGGCATCCTGCTCGGGGCGTGGTGGAGCTACGAGGTCCTCGGGTGGGGCGGCTACTGGGCGTGGGATCCGGTCGAGAACGCGTCGCTGCTCCCGTGGCTCACCGGGACCGCGTTCATCCACTCGGTCATCGTCCAGGAACGACGCGGGATGCTGCGGGTGTGGAACCTCTCGCTCGTGCTCGCCACCTTCTGCCTCACGATCCTCGGCACGTTCCTCACTCGTTCGGGCGTCATCGACTCGGTGCACTCCTTCACGCAGTCGGCGATCGGTCCCTGGCTCCTCGGCTTCCTCGGGGTGGTCGCGGCCGTCGGCATCGGGCTCATCGCCTGGCGCGGCGACGCGCTGCGCTCGCCCGGCCGCATCGACTCACCGATCTCGCGCGAGTCCGCGTTCCTCGCCAACAACCTCCTCTTCGCGGGGCTCGCGTTCGTCGTACTGCTCGGAACCGTGTATCCGCTGCTCGCGGAGGCCCTCCAGGACCGTCGGCTCTCCGTGGGGGAGCCCTACTTCGACCGCATGACCACTCCCATCGGGATCGCACTGCTGTTCCTCATGGCAGTCGCGCCCGCCCTCCCGTGGCGGGCCACGAGCGGTGAGGTCGTGCGGAGCCGACTGATCGTTCCCGCGTACGCCGGTGGCGTGACGATGCTCGTGACCGTGCTGCTGGGCGGGCGCGGGATCTCGACGGTCGTCGCGTTCGGGCTCGCCGCGTTCGCGATGACGGGCATCGGGCGCCAGTTCTTCATCGGCGCGCGTGCCCGGCGCGCGGCACACGGTGAAGGGCATCTTGCAGCCGTCACGAGGATGGTCCGGGGGAACCCTCGCCTCTACGGGGGGCTCGTGGTCCACCTCGGTGTCGTGCTCATCGCGGTCGCCCTCGCCGCGTCGAGCGCCTACTCGACGAAGCGCGAAGTCCGACTTCAGCGCAACGAGTCGGCCACCGTCGAGGGCTACCGGGTCACGTTCCTGGGGACCACGACCACGAACTCCGATCAGAAGAGGGTCGTCAAGGCACGGGTTCGGATCGAGCGGGGATCCAAGGACCTCGGGGTCTACGCGCCTTCGGTGAACATCTTCCCCAACGCGACGAGTGCGATCGGGACACCGTCGGTCCGCACCGGACTGTTGCGCGACGTCTACCTCACGCTCGTGTCCTCGCCGGCCGACGGGTCCGAGGTCACGCTGGGCGTGGCGGTGAACCCGATGATCGTGTGGCTGTGGACGGGGGGTGGGGTCATGGCGCTCGGCACGGCGATCGCGCTCGTCCCCGGTCGGCAGCGGCGGGCGTTCGACGATCCGGACGGCGGTGAACCGTCGGGAGTCCCGATCCCGGGTCGGTCCGGTGACCGCACCCCGGTGAAGGCATGAAGCGCCCGACGAGGGCGCTCGCCCTCGCCGTCGGTGTGCTCGTCGTGGCGATCGGCGTTGTGCTCGCCGTCCAGGTGAGCTCCGACCCGAACGCGACGCAGGCGCGGCGGTCCACGGTCGGGACCCCGATCCCGGCCTTCACGGTGGTCGGGCTCGACGGAACCCCGATCACCCCATCGACGCTCGCGGGACGCGCGGTGATCGTGAACTTCTGGAACAGCTGGTGCGTCCCGTGTGAGCAGGAGCTCCCCGCGCTCCGGCAGTTCTTCGACCGCCATCGCGACGATCCGGACCTGGTGTTCCTCGGGATCGTCCGCGACGACTCCGAGCGCGCGATCCGGAAGTACGTGGCGGCCGAGGGAATCGAGTGGACGGTCGCGATGGACCCGGACTCCGACGCCCAGCTCGGGTTCGGGACGCGGGGGCAGCCCGAGACGTTCGCGATCACACCCGACGGGACCATCGTCGGATCCCAGATCGGTCCGGCCTCGGTCAAGGGACTCGAGCAGATGCTGGCGGCCGCGCGCGGGGGCTCGCGGTGAGCGCCCCGGCGGTCGGGCGCCGCTTCCTTCCGTGGCTCGTCCTGGGGTCGCTCGTCATCGGTGTGCTGGTCTGGGCGGCATGGCCGGCATCGGGGCCGCTCACGGTCCGTGAGCAGTCGCTCGAGCTCGCCGCGGAGCTGCGATGCCCCGACTGCGAGGGGCTCTCGGTCGCCGACTCGGCGACGACGAGTGGCCGCGCCATCCGCGCCGACATCCGCCGTCGAGTCGCGGCCGGCCAGAGCGACGCCGCGATCCGACAGGTGTACGTCGACCGCTATGGCGATTCCATCCTGCTGAAGCCGGAGGGCGGTGGGCTCGGTGTGCTCGTGTGGGGACTTCCGATCGCTGTCCTCGTCCTGGGGGCCGGTGCGCTCGCGTTCGCGTTCGCTCGATGGCGGCGCGCGCCGCAGCTGCATGCGACCGATGCTGACGAGGCCCTCGTCCGATCGACCAGGCGCGCCTCCCGAGATGAGTGACGATCTCACGAGACGCGAGCTCGAGGCCGAGCGCGACTTCCTCCTCCGGTCACTCGACGACCTCGAGCTCGAACGGGCCGACGGCGGGATCGACGAGGACTCGTACGCCTCGCTCCACGACGACTACACCGCGCGGGCGGCGGCAACCATCCGAGCGCTTCGCGACGGGATCGATGCGCGCCCCCCGGACCCGACGACATCATGGAAGCGCCGAGCGATCGCGATCGGGCTCATCGTGAGCTTCGCCGCGTCCGCCGGTGTCTCACTCGCGCTCGCGCTCGGCGCGCGCCTGCCCGGCCAGACGGCCAGCGGGAACTCCGCGACGGCCACGACGTCGGGCGACGCGTCGGCGGATCGCCTCCGTCAGCTCCGTGATGCTGTCGCGCAGGATCCGTCGAGCATCGCGAACCGACTCCTCTACGCACAGCTGCTCGAGGCCGACGGCGACCTCGCCGGCGCGCTCGAGCAGTACGACGCGGTGATCGCGCTCGACCCGTCCACGGCGCAAGCGGTGGCCCAGGCGGGCCGGATCCTGTACCTCACCGCCGGGCGGGCCCCCGCCGCCGACGCAGCTCGGCTCGTGGACCGGGCGATCGAGCGATTCGATCGAGCCGTGGAGCTGGATCCCGAGTACTCCGAGGCCCGCTTCTTCCGTGCCATCGTGCGGGCGAACGAGTTCGGGGACTTTGCGGGCGCCCAGGGCGACCTCCAGCGATACCTCGTCTCGGACCCCAACGGGACGTTCGCGGACCAGGCGCGCGAGCTGCTCGCCGACGTCACCGCAGCCCTCGAGTCGAGCAACACCGGCGCGACCGGCCAACCTTGACCGGGAGCACCTGACCGTTCCCAGATCCCACCACCAGGAAGGCCCGCACCGATGCCCGACCAGCCCGAGACGCAGATCGACGACGCCAAGGTCTACCGGACCACGGTCACCACCGACCGAGGAACCATCGTCATGGACCTCGACCCACAGCTCGCACCCAAGACCGTCAACAACTTCGTCGGGCTGGCCCGACAGGGCTACTACGACGGCCTCACGTTCCACCGCGTCGTACCGGGCTTCGTCGTCCAGGGCGGTTGTCCACAGGGAAGCGGGACCGGCGGTCCCGGGTACAAGTTCGCGGACGAGAAGGTGACGGGCGAGTACACCCTCGGCGCGGTCGCGATGGCGAACGCGGGTCCGAACACCAACGGCTCGCAGTTCTTCATCTGCATCGACGACTGCACCCGCAAGCTGACCAAGGATTACAACCTCTTCGGCTACGTGACCCAAGGGGTCGACGTCGCGCAGGCGACACAGGTCGGCGACGTGATGCAGTCGGTTGTCGTGGAAGAGGTCGACCGCGCGTAGGGGGCGCGCTTCGGTGGATGTGACGTCGGGCGCGACCCGCGCGGATCCTGATCCTCGGGGATAGCCTGCGAAGAGCTGTCCCCGAGACCGGAGTACCGCCCATGGCCGCCTCAACCGTCGGGCCGACCACCCCGATCGAGCTCGTCGAATCGCTGTACGCACGGGTCCCCGAGGCGCTCGACGTCGGGCGTCGGCGCCTCGGCCGGCCGCTCACGTTCACGGAGAAGGTGCTGTTCTCCCACGCCGACGACGTCGAGACCATCGGCGTCGAGCGAGCGGTGGACTACGCCGACTACCGCCCCGACCGGGTCGCCATGCAGGACGCGACGGCCCAGATGGCGCTCCTGCAGTTCATGACCGCAGGACTCCCACAGGTCGCCGTCCCGTCGACGGTGCACTGTGACCACCTCATCCAGGCTCGGGTGGGTGCCGACGCCGACCTCGAGGCGGCGATCGACGGCAACGCCGAGGTCTACGACTTCCTCCGCTCCGTCTCCGCGAAGTACGGCATCGGCTTCTGGAAGCCGGGGTCCGGCATCATCCACCAGGTCGTGCTGGAGCAGTACGCCTTCCCCGGCGGGATGATGATCGGCACCGACAGCCACACACCGAACGCGGGCGGACTCGGGATGGTCGCGATCGGTGTCGGTGGCGCTGACGCGGTCGACGTGATGGCGGGCTGGCCCTTCAACACGCGAGTCCCGAAGGTCATCGGCGTCCGGCTCACGGGTTCGCTCTCCGGCTGGGCGTCGCCAAAGGACGTGATCCTGAAGGTCGCCGGGATCCTGACGGTCAAGGGCGGAACCGGGGCGATCATCGAGTACTTCGGTCCCGGCGCCGCGTCGATCTCGGCGACGGGCAAGGCCACCATCTGCAACATGGGCGCGGAGATCGGCGCGACCTGCTCGGTCTTCCCGTACGACGAGCGCACCGCCGCGTACCTGAAGGCGACGCGTCGTGAGGAGTTTGCCGACCTCGCCGACCGGAATGCAGCGCATCTCCGCAGCGATCCCGAGATCGCCGACGATCCCGAACGCTTCTACGACCGGGTGATCGACATCGATCTCGACGGTCTCGAGCCGCATCTCGTGGGTCCACACACGCCCGATCTCGATCGTCCGATCTCGGACGTCAAGGCCGCTGCGATCGCCGAGGGGTATCCCCTCGATATCTCGTACGCGCTCGTCGGATCGTGCACCAACTCCTCGTACGAGGACATCGGCCGGGCGGCCCACGTCGCCCGCCAGGCCTCGGCCGTCGGGCTGAAGGTGCGCAGTCCGCTGCTGATCACGCCCGGCTCCGAGCAGGTGCGAGCGACGATCGAGCGCGACGGGCTGCTCGCCGACCTCGAAGCGATCGGCGCCACGGTCCTCGCGAACGCCTGCGGCCCGTGCATCGGGCAGTGGAAGCGCGACGACATCGAGAAGGGCGAGACCAACACGATCGTGTCGTCGTTCAATCGGAACTTCCCGGCCCGCAACGACGGCAACGCGGCGACGCTCTCGTTCATCGGATCGCCCGAGACGGTCGTGGCGATGGCGCTCACGGGCCGCCTCGATCACGACTTCGTCCACGAACCGGTACCGACCGACGACGGCGGCGTGCTCCTCGAGGCGCCCTCGGCCGACGAGCTGCCGTCGAAGGGGTTCGATCCGGGCAAGTCCGGGTTCGTCCCGCCCGCGGCCGAGGGATCCACGATCGACGTGGCCGTTGCGCCCGACTCGGAGCGCCTCGAGCTGCTCGAGCCGTTCCCCGCCTGGGACGGAACCGACTTCACCGGCCTCCGTGTCCTGCTCAAGGCCGTCGGGAAGTGCACGACCGACCACATCTCACCCGCCGGTCCCTGGCTGCGGTTCCGTGGGCATCTCACGAACATCTCGGGCAACCTCTTCAGCGGCGCGAACAACGCGTTCTCGCTCGACGAGGCCGGCACGGGGATCGACGTGCGCGACGGATCGGTGACGCCGCTCCCGGAGCTCGCCAAGGAGTACAAGACGGCCGGGATCTCGTGGGTCGCGATCGGCGACGAGAACTACGGGGAGGGCTCGTCGCGCGAGCATGCGGCCATGGAGCCCCGATACATGGGCGCGCGAGCGATCCTCGTGCGGTCGTTCGCACGGATCCACGAGGCCAACCTCAAGAAGCAGGGCGTGCTCGCGCTCACGTTCGCGAACCCCGACGACTACGAGCGGATCCTCGTCGACGACACGCTCGACATCGTCGGGCTCGCCGAGCTCGCTCCGGGTCGCCCGGTGACCGTCGTGCTCCACCATGCCGACGGGAGCCGCCACGAGATCGAGACCACGCACACGATGTCGGACGAGCACATCGGGTGGTTCCGCGCGGGCTCGGCGCTGAACGTCCTGCGCGGCGACGGGGGCGCTCGTTGAGCTCGCGGACACGCGTGCTGCTCTTCGTCAGCGGCGCGTTCTTGCTGCTCCTCATCGGGGTTGGGATCGCGCTCGCCGTCGTCGATCGTGAGGATTCATCGACGTCGGGCACGACGACGACGTCGGAGGTCGTCCCGACTTCTGCGGAGGAGGAGACGTCCGTGACGCTCGGGATCATCTGCACGTCACCGAGGGATGCCACGGACACGCTCGTCGGTGCGTGGATCGCGGGCGATGCGGCCGCGGCTGCCCGGTGCGCCGAGACCGCGGTCGTCGACGAGCTGTTCGAGACGGATGGTGCCGGAGCGCAGTGGATGTTCCAGGGCTGCGGGATCGCCGGTGCGGACCTGTGCCAGTACTCCTACGAGGGGGGAGCAGTCACGTTCACGGTCGCCGGGAGTGACGACGTGGGTTGGAAGGTCGCGGCGATCGAGTTCATCGCCGACTGACGCCTGGGTCCGGTCCTCACGGTCCCACTCCGGCGGTGGGTTGGCCGAGTTTCCGGACCGGCAGTACACAATCTATACACGTCTGGTGTATATTTGGTGTATGGGTAGGGTCCGGACCAACATCGAGATCGAGGACGCCTACGTCCAGGCGATCATGGACCGCTTCGGTGTGCACACGAAGACCGAGGCGGTGGACCTCGCGCTTCGACACCTCGCCGGCCAGCCGATGACCCGCGAGGAGGCGCTGGCGATGCGCGGGGCGCACGCGATCGACGCGCTCCCGAGCGATGTCGCACCGGCGGGCGCGGGGTGATCCTCGCGGATTCCTCGGCCTGGGTGGAGTACGACCGGGCGACGGGGAGCCCGGTGGATCGGCGGCTCGCCGAGTTGGTCACCACCGGTGGTCCCGTCGCGGTGACCGAGCCGGTGATCATGGAGGTGGTCGCAGGAGCCCGCAGCAGCGAGCGCGAGGCCGATCTCCGACGCCTGCTCCGACGCTTCGAGCTCCTGCGCTTCGACGCCGCGGTCGACTTCGAGAGCGCCGCTCGCATCTATCGGGCATGCCGACGCGGCGGGATCACGCCTCGCGGGATGGTCGACTGCATGATCGCCTCGGTCGCGTACCGACATGGCGTCGCACTCCTGGCCTTCGACGCCGATCTCGCGCACGTCGCCCGTGTCATGGGCATCGAGATGGACGACGCGTCACTCCAGTCGTGAACCATGGGCCTCGGGCGAGAACCTGACGACTGGGCCCAGGGGAGGCGTTGCACTGTCTCACCCCGCTGCTTGGATGGGGGCATGACCACCGCTGTCCTCGACCGGGAGCGAAACGCCGCCACCGCCACTTCGGCAACCACGGCGTGCGATGTCCGCGCGGCGATCGAGGCGGTCGCCGGCCAGGAACGCGACGGCTGGTCGGGCGCGGCCCGCTCGGCCGACCTCGTGGAGCTCCTCGACGCCTCGGAGCGCCTCCAGGCGCAGGTGCTGGCCCGCCTGGCGGAGTGGGAGGTATCGGGCGCGTGGGCCGAGGACGGTGCGCCGAGCCCGGTGGCCTGGCTGGTCCACCGGGCGTCGATCACCACGCACCGTGCGGCCGGGCTGGTGCGCTCGGCCCGGTTGCTGCGCGCCCATGAGCGTACGGCCAAGGCCCTCGACGCCGGCGACGTGCGCACCGAGCACGTCGACCTGCTCGCCCGTGCGGCCCGGCACCGCGAGGAGGTGTTCGCCGACCACGAGGACACGCTGCTCGACGCGGCCCGCGACCTCCCCCCGGAATCCTTCCGGCACGCGGCTCGCCACTGGCGAGCGCTCGCCGACGACCGCCTGGCCACTGCCGAAGCCCGCGCGTGCCACGAGGGGCGGCGTCTGCACTGCTCGTCGACGTTCCGCGGCACGGTGCTGCTCGACGGCGAGCTCGATGCGGATGCCGGGGCCACCTTCCTTGCCGCGCTGGAGGCGCATCTCGACCCGCCCGACCCGACCGCGGGCCCGACCCCGCCGCGGTCGCTGGCCCAGCGCCGGGCCGACGCCCTGGTCGCCCTCTGCGAAGGGGGCCGGCGCTGGGCCAGCGACCGCGGGGGGGTCGGGCCTGTGTTCGGGTCGGGTGGGTCGAGATGCGCCTCCAGCGCGGCAAGGAAGGTGGCCCCGGCACACGCATCGA
>JAWOIO010000059.1:0-3547 GCA_046484625.1 Acidimicrobiia bacterium | reverse complement strand
CCGGCAAAGAGATGTCAGCGACCGATCTGCACCGCGAGGCCCGAGGTGCCGGATCTGATGCGGGCGCGGCACTGCATACCGAGGCGGTCCTGAGCAGCGTTTTTCGCGTCGCTCCACTCCCGGCGGCCAGGAGCGCCAGGTCGATGTTGCCGAGCTGGAACTTGTCGCCGAAGAGGATCTCGCCGACGGTGGGGCCGAGCGTCGCGCCGCCGATGACGCCGGCCGCGCCGATCCCGATCACCACGAGCACGAGCTTGCGGACCGCGGCGCGGAAGTCCTCGTGGCGGCCGGCGCCGGCGAGATGCGCGAGCTTCGGGAGGAGCGCGGCCTGGATCGCCTGGAACAGCAAGATCGGGATCCGCGCGAGGAACAACCCGACGATGAAGTCGGCGACCGCGTCTCGCTCGCTCGGCTTCGACAGGATCTGGGCCCCGAGGAACGGCGCGTAGCTGAGCGCCTGCGCGAGGAGCGAGCCACCGAGGAGGTAGCCGAGGTTCGTGGACAGCTCGGACCACGGCGCCTCGGGGCCCGGCTCGACGAGCCCGTGCTGGCCTCGGAGCGAGATGAGGCTGCCCAGGACGGGCGGGACCGCCAGGCACAGCCCGTACCACACCGGGTCGTCGACGCCCGCGACGGCCAGCGCGATGCAGGGGACGATCCGGATGATGCCCTCGGCGCCGAGGATGAGCCCGTAGGGACCGAAGCGACCGTTCCCTGCGAGCGTGCCGCGGGTGACGTGTTGGAAGCAGTAGGTGAACAGGGCGATCACGAGGCACAGCACGAGGCCCGCACTGCCTTCGAACAAGCGGTCGACGATCGAGGTGCCGAGTGCGACACCGATGGTCGCGAGCGCCAACGCGATCGTGAGGATGAGCCCGAGGAGGGCGGCGCGCCGGACGACCGGCCCACCACCGACCGCCCGAGCGCGTCGGTCGGCGATCGCACGACCGACCTCTTGCTCGAGCGAGAGGAAGAACCCGGGCGCGAGGATGAACACGAAGACCCAGAGCGCGTTGAGCGCGGCGTAGTCCGCCTTCGTCAGCGAGCGAAACGCGAGGATCTGGAACCCGTAGGCCGTGATGCCGGCGATCGCGAGCCCCGCGCCGACGACAAAGGTCCCCTCCGGAAGGGGGCGCTTGGCGGCCTCGATGAGGCGCTGGGTCCGCGGAGGAGGCATCAGCAGGGGAGATCGGTCGCCCGGAAGGGCCCGCGGAGCATAATGGCCCGACGCCATGAGCACCCGAATGCTGGTCCTGTTGGCGGCGCTGTGCGCCGTGGCGATCCTCGCCGCATCGGCGGTCCAGATCCTCTTGGCGAGGTAACACGTTTTCCACCGCGCGGGGTGCGACAATGGCGGTCTCGCGCGAGGAGAAGGTGGCGCCGGTGGCGGAGCAGTACGACGTGGTGATCCTGGGTGGGGGCCCGGGCGGGTATGCCGCGGCCCTCTACGGGGCGTCGGCCGGCCTGCGCATCGCGCTCGTCGAGGAGCAGCGCGTCGGTGGGACCTGTCTGCACCGTGGGTGCATCCCGGCCAAGGAGCTGCTGCAGACCGCCGAGGTGCTCCGGACCGTGCAGGGGGCCAAGGAGTTCGGCGTGCTGGCGGGAGAGGCGAAGATCGACCTCCAGGCGAGCCAGGTGCGCAAGCAGCAGGTCGTGGATCGGCTCACGAAGGGCGTCGAGTCGCTGCTGAAGGGCCGCGAGGTCACGGTGATCCCCGGCACGGGCACCCTCGTCGACTCCGAGGCCCGCCGGATCCGGGTCGCCGATGGGACCGAGGTCGAGGGGACGGGGCTCATCCTCGCGACCGGCTCGTACCCGAAGGGGCTCCCGGGCCTCGAGTTCGACGGCGAGCGCATCCTCTCGTCCGATCACGTGCTGCAGATCACCGAGATCCCTGCACGGGTCGCGATCATCGGTGCCGGCGCGATCGGCTGTGAGTTCGCGTCGCTGTTCGCCGACCTCGGCACGGAGGTCACGTTGCTCGAGGCGCTGCCGCAGATCCTCCCCGGGATCGACCGTGATGCGTCCGACGCGCTCGGCCGTGCGTTCCGCCGTCGCGGCATCACCGCGCACGCGGGCGTGCGCGTGTCGAGCATCGAGGGGACGCGCGAGCTCACGGTCGGGTTCGAGGGGCCGAACGGCGCCGAGCAGGTCGTCGTCGACAAGGTGATCGTGAGCATCGGGCGCGGGCCGCGCACCGCCGACATCGGCCTCGGTGGCTCCGGCGTCGAGATCGACGAACGCGGGTACATCCGCGTCGGGCCGGAGATGGTGACGACCATGCCCGGCATCTACGCCGTGGGCGATGTCGTCGCGACACCCCAGCTCGCGCACGTGGCGTTCGCGGAGGCGATCGTCGCGATCACGTCGATCCTCGGCGAGCCGGTGACCCCCGTTGCCTACGACCGGGTGCCGTGGGGGATCTACAGCCATCCCGAGGTCGCGTTCTCCGGGCTCACCGAGGACCAGGCCCGGACCCAGGGCTACGACGTCGTGGTCTCGTCGCACCGGTTCGCCGGAAACGGTCGCGCGCTCGTCATCGGCGAGTCCGACGGCCTGGTGAAGATCGTTGCGGAGCGCGACGGGCCCGTGCTCGGTGTCCACATCGTGGGTCCCTGGGCGACCGAGCTGATCGTCGAGGGCTACCTCGCCGTGAACTGGGAGGCGACCCCGGCCGAGATCGGCGCACTCGTCCATCCGCACCCGACGTTGAGCGAGCTGTTCGGGGAGTCCGCACTCGCGTTCTCCGGCCGCATGCTCCACGGTTGACGGCGACAGGATCGAGGAGGCACGCGTGGACGTGACCATGCCCCAGCTCGGGGAGACCGTCACCGAGGGGACGATCACGCGCTGGCTGAAGCAGGTCGGCGAGCAGGTCGCCGTCGACGAGCCGCTGTTCGAGGTCTCCACCGACAAGGTCGACTCCGAGGTCCCGGCCCCGACCGCCGGCGTCCTCACCGAGATCCGCGTCGCCGAAGGCGCGACGGCCGACGTCGGGACCGTCCTGGCCGTGATCGGCGACGCCGCCGCCGCTCCTGCCCCGGCACCAGCCGAGGCGCCACCGGCACCCACACCGGCACCCGCGGCCGAAGCACCGCCCCCCGCGCCGACGCCCGCGCCTCCTGCTCCGGTCGCGCCGTCTCCCGCGCCCGAACCCCCGCCTGCTCCGGTCGCGCCGCCTCCCGCCCCTCCTGCGCCCGCCCCCGTCGCGGCCGCGGCCGCCAGCGGCAGTGCGGCCGCGCTCACGTCGCCGGTCGTCCGGCGGCTGATCGCCCAGCACGGGCTCGACCCCGAGCAGCTCGTCGGCACGGGGGAAGGTGGTCGGATCACCCGCAAGGACGTCCTCGACGCGGTCGGTGGCTCCCGGGGCGCCGTCCCCGCGCCGCCGGTTCCGCCGCCCGCCCCGGTGGCGCCGCCCGCCCCGGTTCCGCCGCCCGCCCCGGTTCCGCCGCCCGCCCCGGTTCCGCCGCCCGCGCCCGTTCCCGAGCCGCCGCCTGCGCCCGTTCCCGAGCCGCCGCCTGCGCCCGTTCCCGAGCCGCCGCCTGCG
>JAWOIO010000200.1:0-7895 GCA_046484625.1 Acidimicrobiia bacterium | reverse complement strand
CACAATGATGATCGCAAAGAAGCCAAGGAACAGGGAAACCAGCAGACCCCCCTCACCGGCACCAGAGGCACTAGCAGCAAAAGCGGAAGAAGCAAAGGTCAACGCATGGTCGGGGTGCCGGCCTTCTCCGTATGGGGATGCGCGAACGGGCCGTCGTCACGGATGAGCTGTCCGATCTCGCGCCGGCGCAGCACGCGGATCAGGAACGGCGTGCCGACGACCGTGGAGCCGAATGCGATCGCCGTGGCGATGAGGAGTGCGATCACGAAGCGGGCTCCCGTTCGACCAGGGCCTCGGCGACGCGTTCGAGCCCCACTGCCCGACTCGCCTTCACGAGCACGGCGTCACCCGGCGCGAGGTCGCGCAGGAGGAGCTCGACTGCCCCGTCGACGTCGGCCGCCCGGTGCACCGTGAGCGCGTGGTGCCCGGCCGACGCCACCAGTGGGTCGAGCGCTGCGCCCACCGCCACGAGGACATCGATCCCCCCGGCGGCCACGGCGGCGCCGACCTCGCCATACCCGTCGCGCGCATGCGCGCCGAGCTCCAGCATCTCGCCGAGCACGGCGATCCGTCGTCCCTCGACCGGGAGACCGGCCAACGACCTGATCGCGGCCACAGCCGACGTCGGGCTCGAGTTGTAGGCGTCGTTGATCACGACGACGCCATCGGGGGTCCGCGTCACCTCCATCCGCTGGACCGCACCGCGCGCGGCCGCGAGCCCCGAGGCGACTGCACCGACCGGGACCCCCAGGTCCAGAGCGACCGCGGCCGCCATCGCGGCGTTCTCGACCTGATGCTCGCCTCGCAGATCGAGGGTCACCGACAGGGCCCCCCACGGCGTCGACAACGTGAACTCGGGCCGCAGATCCTCGTCCACGCGAACCTCGCTGATCGCGACGTCGGCGTCAGGAGTCCTCCCGACCGTGAGCACGCGCGCCGCGGTGCGCTCCGCCAGTCCCGGCGTCGCGTCGCACGCAGCGTTCAACACGGCGAGGCCATCGGGAGGGAGGGCTTCGAGCAGCTCGCCCTTGACCGCGGCGATCCCGGATCGACCCTGGAGGTGCTCGGCGTGCGCCCACCCGACATGGGTCACGATGCCGATCCGGGGTCGGGCGATCGTCGCGAGGTCGTGGATGTTGCCGGCGAACCGGGCGCCCATCTCGGCGACGATCACGTCGACGTCGTCGGGGGCGCCGAGGAGCGTGAGAGGCAGCCCGGCCTCGTTGTTGAACGATGCAGGGCTGGCGTGCACGGTCGACGTCGGCGCGATCGCCGCCGCGGTGAGGTCCTTGGTGGCGGTCTTCCCGGCGGATCCCGTCACGCCGACCACCGTGACATCGACCATGCGGTCGCGTGCATCCCGCGCGATCGCGGTGAGCGCTTCGAGGGGTTGGGCGACCTGGATGATGGTCGGCACCACCGCGGCGTCCGCCCCGGCGTCGATGACGAGGTCGACCGGCCTCCTGACGAGAACCACAGTCGCGCCGCGGCCGACGGCGTCCTTCACGAAGTCGTGTCCGTCGCGCTCGGCCTCCAGCGCGACGAAGCAGGCTCCCGGTGCGAGCGTGCGCGAGTCGATCGAGAAGGACGTGATCACGGCATCCTCCCGACCGGAGACGATCCGGCCTTCACAGGACGCGACGACCTCGCGTGCCGTCAGTTCCACGACGCCACCTCGAGCTCCTCCCGCGCGACCACGCGGTCGTCGAACGGTGTGGTGATGCCGTCGGCGGTCTGCCCGGACTCGTGGCCCTTGCCGGCGACGAGCACGACATCGCCCGGCTCAGCACGGCCGATCGCATCTCGGATTGCGCGCCGGCGATCGAGCTCGACGCTGACCGTGGCTGTCCCGGCCGGCACCCCCGTGAGCATCTCGTCGGCGATCACAGCGGCCGACTCCGAGCGTGGGTTGTCGGACGTGATGATCGCCACGTCGGCCCCGGCCGCCGCGAGTCCACCCATCTTCGGGCGCTTCGCGTGATCCCGGTCACCACCGCAGCCCACGACCGCGATCACCCGATGCCCGCCCGCGTGCGCGCGAACCGCCGCGAGCGCGTGCTCGAGCGCGTCCGGCGTATGCGCGTAGTCGACCACGACGGTGAACGGCTGCCCGGCGTCGACCCGCTCGAGGCGCCCCGGGACGACCGGCGCGGCACGGAGCCCGTCGACGATCGTCGGGAGGTCCACGCCAATGAGGATCGCCGTCGTCGCCGCGGCCAACGCGTTCAACACGTTGATCCGGCCGATCAGCGAGATGGTCGCCGGGAGGGACTCGTCGTTCCTGGTGTCGGTCAGCACGAACTCCATGCCGACCTCGGTGGGACGCAGCCCGGTTGCCCGTACGTCGGCGTCGCAGTCCAGCGCGTAGGTGACGACGTCGAGGCCCTCGCGCGCAGCCCGAGCTGCGAGGTCGGGACCGCGCACGTCGTCGACTCCGATCGCTGCGGCCGGGGCGAACTCCGGGGTGAAGAGCCGCGCCTTCGCCTCGAAGTAGTCGTCGATCGAGCCGTGGAAGTCGAGATGATCGTGGGACAGGTTGGTGAACGCGACGACCGCGAACTGCGTCCCGTCGACCCGATGCTGTGCGAGCGCGTGTGACGACACCTCCATCGCGACCATGCCGACACCCTCGTCGCGCATCCGGGTCAGGAGCTCCTGCAGCTCGGGCGCCTCGGGCGTCGTGTGCGCGAGCGCCACGGGGGCACCGGCGATCCGCGCCCCGGTCGTCCCGATGACCCCGACAGTCCGACCCGCAGCCTCCCCGATGGACTCCAGGAGATAGGTCGTCGTCGTCTTCCCGTTCGTCCCCGTGACCCCCACGCAGGTGACATCGTGCGAGGGCCATCCCTCGACCGCCGCCGCGATCGGGCCGATCGCGGTGCGGACGCTCGGCACCACGACCTGGCTCACCGGGATCGCCAGCTCGCGCTCCACGAGCAGCGCGACTGCGCCGGTGCCCACGGCCTCGGCGGCGTGCTCGTGACCGTCGAAGCGGCTCCCCGGGATGCACGCGAACAGCGCGCCGGGTCGCACCCGGCGGCTGTCGTGGCTCACCGACGTCACGTCGACCTCCCGGCCCCCGGAGACGCGGATGGCGCCGACGTCGACGTGTCCGACGGCACCGATGTGCTCGAGGAGCACCTGCAAGCGCACGCGCGCGGTCCTTCCCCTTCGCTCACGGAACGCGGTTCAGGGTACCGGTCATGGCGCGGCCGGCACTCGATCGATGGCCAGGGCGTACTGCATGATCCTCGAGAAGACGGGCGCGGCGACGGTGCCACCACTCGTGTTCGACGTCGGCTCGTCGAGGACGACGATCGCTGCGAGGCGGGGCGCCTCGGCCGGCGCGAACCCTGCGAAGGACGCGACGTACCTGTAAGGAGGCTTCTCGTACGGAGGCTTGCGAGCGGTCCCGGTCTTCCCGGCGACTCGGTAGCCGTCCACCTGGGCGTTCGTCCCGGTGCCGTCGCTCACGGCGGATTCGAGCAGCGTGGTCATCGTTCGTGCCGTCGACTCCGACACGACGCGGCGCGTCGCACCGAGCGGCTCTTCGTGACGACGTCCGTCGGCATCGAGGGTGGCAGCGACCAGCCTCGGCTCGCGTGCGACCCCACCGTTGGCGACGGTCAGGTACACGTCGAGCATCTGCATCGCCGTGACCGCGATCCCACTTCCGACGGGCATCGACGCCAAGCTCGTCGCGTTGTACTCGTCCAGCGGCAGCAGGATGCCCGAGGCCTCCCCCGGGTACCCGAGGCCGGTCGACCGGCCGAACCCGAACGCCCGCAAGGCCTCGTCGAAGCGCCGCGCACCCAGCATCTCGGCGATCCTGATCGTGCCCACGTTCGACGAGAGCCGGACGATGTCGGCCACGCTCAGCTCGGCCCCGTGGGTGTGGACGTCGGCGAACTTCTCGCCGTCGACCACGATCTGGTTGGGGACCGACAGCACCGTGCTGGGACTCACGAGCCCGGCTTCGAGGGCGGCCGCGATCGTCACGACCTTGTTGGTCGATCCGGGCTCGAACACGTCCGTCAGCGGTCGGTTGGGCGCCCCCGCCGACGCCGGCCGCGCCGGCACGCCCGTCGTGGCGCCCTCGACCGTGGCCATGGCGAGCACGTCGCCGGTCCGCACGTCGGCCACGATCGCGGTACCGCCCTTCGCTCGGGCGCGGTCCACCTCGTCGACGAGGATCCGCTCGACCTCGTACTGGAGCGGCTGGTCGATCGTGAGGAGCAGGTCGCTCCCGGACCGCGGCTCGGTCACGCGCCGCTGACCGTCGGGGAGCTCTCGACCCTGCGGGTCGCGCTCGACCTCCATCGTCCCGGTTCGCCCGGCCAGCGCCTCGTCGCGGCCGACCTCCAGACCGGCCAGGCCGTCGTTGTCGATCCCGACGAAGCCGAGCAAGGGGGCGGCGAGATCCCCGGCCGGATAGAAGCGCTTCGTCTCGGGCAGGAAGCCGACACCGGCGAGGTCGAGCGCCTCCACCTGGTCCGCGATGTCGCGCTCGACCTTGCGAGCGAGGTACACGAAGCGGCGATCCTTCTCGGTGAGCTGGTCCGCCACGACCCCGGCGTCGATACCGAGCACCGGCGCCAGCGCGACTGCGGCCGCCGCGGGGTCACGCACCACCGCAGGATCGGCCCAGATGCTGGACCGCGACACGGAGACGGCGAGGTCGTTGCCGTTGCGGTCGAAGATGCTGCCCCGCTCGGCCGGGATCTCGACCGTGTGCACCCGCTGGTCGATCCCGAGACCGCGGTAGTACGAGCGGTTCCGGGCCTGGACGTCGACCAGACGAGCACCGATGGCGACGAAGACCACCACGAGGGCCACGAGGATCGCGAGCAGTCGCCGCCCCGGCGCGGGCGGTGCATGCGAACGCCGCGCACCGCCTCGACGCGTGCTGCGGTGACTTCGACTGGGCGTCGGATGCCGGGGGGCGTTGCGACGGTCGTCGCCGGGCGCGCCGACGCGCGTATCTCCGGCTCGAACGAGGGTCAGGCCGGTCGGCCGCGGGCGAAGCGTCGCGCGATCACGCGTGCCGCGACGCCCGGAAGTGGCACGACCCGACGCGAGCCGAGCCGAGTCCGGGCGCGTACGGAGGCCGGTGACCGTACGGGACCGCCGGGATGCGGTCGCGGGCTCACGAGCCGTCGTCAAGGGTGGGCTTCACTTCGCTCCAGCCGCGCAACGTCGTCGACGTCGCGTCGGGTGCTGCCGGCGGCTGTCCCTGCACGGT
Source organism: Acidimicrobiia bacterium (assembly GCA_046484625.1). Lineage (GTDB taxonomy): Bacteria > Actinomycetota > Acidimicrobiia > IMCC26256 > PALSA-555 > DASUAO01. The sequence goes on along the minus strand of JAWOIO010000200.1, from coordinate 2,653 downwards.
CACCGCGACCGGCGGACCTTCCGGAGTCTGCAGCCCGAGCGTGGTTGCCCGCTCGACGATCCGCTGCGGCGCGGACATCCGGGCGTGCTCGTACCGAGCCTCCTCGTAGCGTCGCTCCGCGGCCTGCGTGCGGCGTTCGAGCTCGTCGAGGCGCACCTGGCTCTGGGCGACCATCGCGTGGAACGCGACCATCGACAGCACCGCCAGCACCCCGGCGAACGCGAGCACGCCCACCATCAGGCGACGCCGGCGAATCCGCGCGTCGACTGCGCTCGCGACGCGCAGGCGCGGCTGGTCGACGCGGATGCGCGAGCGGCTCGCTCCCGCGCGGGGCCAGGGAGCGACGGCGACGGCGCTCATGACCCCGCCGACGGCGCGAGCTTCTCGATGGCACGAAGGCGCGCGCTCCGAGCCCTCGGGTTCGCCGCGATCTCAGCGCTGCGCGGGCGTGCGGCGCGTCGGGTGAGCACTCGCACGAAGCCGCGCGACACCGGCTCGACGGGCATCCCGTGGGGTAGCTGCTCGGACGCGCCGGCCCACCGGGCGAAGCGCTCCTTGACCATGCGATCCTCGAGGGAGTGGTACGCGAGGACGAGCACCCGCCCACCCGGCGCGATGAGGTGGACCGACTCGTCGAGGCCCTCGGCGAGGTTCGGGAGCTCACGGTTGACCTCCATGCGGATGGCCTGGAAGGTGCGCCGGGCGGGATGCCCACCGCGACGACGATCGCGGGCGGGGATCGCCTCCTTCACCGCGTCGACCAGGTCGGCGGTGGTCCGGAGCGGGCGGTTGGCGACGATGCGCGCCGCGATCCGCGCCGCGAACCGCTCCTCGCCGTAGCTCCGGATGATCCGGGCGAGCTCCGCTTCGGAGTAGTCGTTCACGACCTGCGTCGCGGTGAGCTCCTGGGCGGCGTCCATGCGCATGTCGAGCGGCGCCTCGCCCCAGTAGCTGAATCCTCGTTCCTGCTCGTCCAGCTGAGGACTGCTCGTCCCCAGATCGAAGAGAATTCCCATGATGCTCCCCTCGCTCCTCTGTCCGCTCTGGTGTGAGCGGACGATCCCGGCGACTTCTTCGAAGCCGCCGTGCACGATCAGGGCCCGGTCACCGAAGGGTGCGAGGACCTCCCGGGCGGCTGCGACGGCCCGGGCATCTCGGTCGATGCCCAGGACCCGCAGGTCCGGTCGAGCCTCCAGGAGCAGGCGGGCATGCCCCCCTCCCCCGACCGTCGCGTCCACGACGGTCCCTTCCGGTACCGAGGCGAGGAGCTCGAGCACCTCCCGGGCCATGACCGGTTGGTGCTGGAAACCACCCATCACGAGATCCCCTCGCCGACTCGGTCCACGTGTCGGCGCTGCCACGCCGGACACGGTGACCGGAGCCACCACACGTTCTTCAGTCGATCGGTCTTGCAGACCTGCTGCGAGCCTCCCGGACGAACAAGTGCCGTCGGGTTTTCTCTCCCAGATCGGCTCGGTGCAAGCGGGCGGAGTAGGGGCTTCACCGCGTCGACCGGGAGGCTCGCAGCAGGTCCGAAGACCACGCTGTCGATGTCGTTGTCGCGAAGGTGCTCCTCTCCCTCGTCCGATTCCTAGATCCCGAGCCCGGGCACCGATGTCGCGGCGGCGAGGATCGACTGGCCGCCGACCTTGCGCTCGGCCCACCGCTGGGCGTCCCAGATCTCGATCCGGCTGAAGGCACCCGAGACCACGACCTCGCGATCGAGGCCCGCGTACTCCCGCTGGTCGGGGGCCACGGGCACCCGGCCCTGGCCGTCGGGGACGACCTCGCGCGCGCCGGCGAAGAACGCGCGCGCCGCGTCGAGCTGCTGGTCGCCCTCCTTCGACATCTCCCGCATCCGGTTCGCCACCACGTCCCATTCGTCAGGCGTGTACACGACCAGGCAGTTGTGCTGCCCGATCCCGATCACCGCGCCGCTCGCGAGAGGGCCACGGAAGTCCGCCGGAAGGATCAAGCGACCCTTGGCGTCGAGGGAGTGCCTGTGCTCCCCGAGAAAGTCCTTCATGTCCCCTCACTGGGAAACGCCGCCACCTGCCCACACGGAACGATGGCGGTCACTCCCCTTCTCACCACTTCATGGCACCCTAGGACCCCCTTCCACCACCGTCAACCATTTTCTGCTCCCCGGAACCCCGGAACCATGCCGATCCCGGGGGTCCCGGCGCGGTGGCACTCCCCACCTCGCCCCCCGAGGGGCCGATCGGGGCGCGTCGACTCCACCCAGGTGGAGTTGCGTGCAGGTGGAATCGCATGCGCGGGCGCCGGACGGGATCGCCCCGGTCGACGCGGGGTCGGGTCGACGCGGGCCGGATCAGGCCCAGCCGGTCAGGCCCAGCCGGTCAGGCCCAGCCGGTCAGGCGAGACGACTCAGGCGGGGACGGCCTCGAAACCCGGGAGGTACGGCGTCCAGGCGGGGTCGACGGACCCTGCGGTGGCCACCAGCCAGAGGTGGGCGTGCGGCGCCACGGGGGCGCTGCGCAGCGCCAGCCCGGCGTCCTGGGGCAGGCGGTCTTCCTTGCGGGCGTTGCAGCTGCGACACGACGCGACCACGTTCTCCCACGAGTGCGGGCCACCGCGGGAGCGAGGGACGACGTGGTCCAGGTTCTCGGCCCCTCGACCGCAGTACTGGCAC
>JAWOIO010000141.1:0-7238 GCA_046484625.1 Acidimicrobiia bacterium | reverse complement strand
GAAGGCCCGGTCGTAGACGGGCACGTCCTCGGGGCCGCGCACCAGCGTCGCCCGCCCCGCCCAGTACGCCTCCGTGCGTCGGTCCAGGCCCACGGCGGCGAGTGCACGCGCGTAGGTGACCGTCGTCCCGACGGGCACGTCGAGCCCGGCGCCCCGCAGGATGCGGGCGAAGGCCACCGCGGCCCGTTCGGCGTTGGCCGGTGCGATCGCGGTCGGGCTCATGTTGCTCACGCGCGCGCTCCCATGGCGGTGAGGAGCGTGTCGAGTCCGTGCTCGAGCACCCGCTCCTGGTCCTCGCGGTACTTCAACACCGTGCCGAGCGTCACCTCGACCGTCTCCTGGTCGAGGGTGCTCACTCCGAGCGCTGCCACCGCATGCGCCCAGTCGATGGTCTCGGCGACACCCGGTGCCTTGTAGAGGTCCAGGCCGCGGAGCGCCTCGACGGCAGCCGCGACCTGGCGGGCGAGCGAGTCACGCACCTCGGGGGCGCGGAGCCGGAGGATGGCCAGCTCGCGCTCGAAGTCGGGGTGCTCGATCCAGTGGTAGAGGCAACGGCGCTTCAGTGCGTCGTGGACGTCGCGGGTCCGGTTCGAGGTGACGATCACGATCGGGGGCCGGGCGGCGTGGAAGGTGCCGAGCTCGGGGACCGTGACGGTGTAGTCGGCCAGGATCTCGAGGAGGAAGGCCTCGAACTCGTCGTCGCCGCGGTCGACCTCGTCGATGAGGAGCACCGGCGGGGTGGGACCGTCGTAGGCGATGGCCTGCATCAGCGGCCGGCGGACGAGGAACCGCTCGGAGTACAGCTCGTCCTCGTCGACCGGGCCCCCCGCGGCCTCGGCCGCGCGGAGGTGCAGCAGCTGGCGGGAGTAGTCCCACTCGTAGACGGCCTGGCTCGCGTCGATGCCCTCGTAGCACTGGAGCCGGACCAGCTCCCCCCCGGTCCAGCGCGCGAGCACCTTGGCGACCTCGGTCTTGCCGACCCCGGCCTCGCCTTCGAGCAGCAGCGGGCGCTCGAGCCGTAGGGCGAGGAAGATCGCCGTCGCCAGCCCGTCGTCGGCGAGGTAGTCGTGCGCGCTGAGCGCGTCACGGACGTCGTCGACCGACTTGAAGATCGGCGACTCGACAACCGGTGTCTGGGCGACGGGCGCGCGGGGTGCTACTCGGTCCTCCGACACGCATCGATGGTACCTGGCGGCCCCGGAGACCCGGCACGGATCAGCAGCCGAGCGCCGCGCCTTCGGCGCGGGGGTCGGACGTCACCCCGTACCCAATGGCGCTGCGCCAGGTCGCGTGGGCGTGGCCCATGGCCGAGTCGAACGGCCGGGCCTCCGCGACCTCGTGGCCGCGCGCCCGGAGGCCCTCGACGAGGGATGCGTCCGCACGCGCCTCGATCGACACGCGCCACGAGTCGACGTCGACCCGCCAGCGCGGTGCGGCGATCGCGTCGGTGAAGTCAGCGTCCTCGCCGAGCACGCTCGCCAGGACCTGCACGTGCACCGGAACCTGCGCGTCGCCGCCCATGCTCCCGAACGCGGCAACCGCGGCGCCGTCGCGCAGGACCATCGCCGGGATGAGCGTGTGCATCGGGAACGCGCCGGGCCGCAACGCGTTGACCGCCGACTCGTCGAGCGAGAACGAGAACCCGCGGTTGTTGAGGTTGATCCCCCACTCCGGGACGTGCACCCCCGAGCCGAAGTGCACGAAGTTCGACTGGATGAGGCTCACCAGCATCCCGTCGGCGTCGGCTGCACACAGGTACGCAGTGCCCCCGGACTGGGGCGGCACCGGGCGTGGCACCGACGCCCGCTCCGGGTCGATCGCGGCGCGTCGTGCCTCCACCCACGGGTCATCGAGGAGCACGTCGGGGTGGTGCGGCATGTGGTCCGGATCACCGACGAACGCGCCACGGTCCGCCATCGCCTGCTTCGTGGCCTCGATCAGCAGGTGCACGCGCCGGGCTCCCGCGTCGGGCTCGGCCCCGGGCTCGGCGGAGGGGAGGTCGAGCCCGTCGAGGATCCGGAGCGCCTCGAGCGCGGTCACCCCCTGGGTGGGCGGCGGGAGCTCGGCCACCTCGGCGTCGCCGAACCGCGCCCGCAACGGGTCGGCGAAGCGGCCGGTGTGACCGGCGAGGTCGTCCGGCTCGAGCACGCCTCCTGCTCGGCGCACCGCGGCCGCGATCGCGCCGGCGACCTCACCCCGGTAGTACGCGTCGGGGCCGGACTCCGCGAGGGTGGCGATCGTGCGGGCCATCGCGGGCTGACGGAGGACCGTGCCGGCCGCGACATCGCCGTACACCGCCCTCCACTCGTCGAAACCGGCGTACATCTGCTGGGCCTCCCGGAACGGCACCGCGCCGCGCCGCGAGACCTCGAAGCCATCGACGGCCAGCGTGTGGGCGCGTGCCGCCAGGTCCCCGAACGTGCGGGTACCGAAGCGCTCCAGCAGGTCGAACCAGCCCGCGACCGCGCCCGGGACGGTCACGACCTCGCCACCGAACGGCGGGAGGTGATCGCCGTGGCGCGTCCGGGCCGACGCGAGTGACGCGGCGGCCGGGGCCCGCCCCGACCCGAGGTAGCCGTGCAGCGCGCCGTCCCAGACGATCGCGAAGATGTCGCCGCCGTAGCCGCAGAAGTACGGGCTGACGACGCCGAGCGCCAGGTTGGCGGCGAGCGCAGCGTCGAGCGCGTTCCCACCCGCGTGGAGCGTCTCCAGCCCGGCCGCCGTCGCGAGGTAGTGCGGTGAGGCGACCGTCGCGTGGGGGTACCGGTGGTGCACGAGCGGGACGCGGGTCACGGCGATGGAGCCTACGGCGCAGGGCACGACTACGGTGCGCCACCGCATGGAGTCGCCGCCGGTCATCACCACCGTCGCGGCCTTGCGGGCCCACGCCCCCGACCTCGCCGGCGCCTGGGTCGTCGGTCTCGACCTCCGCGGGCTCGGGGTCGACTGGCGCGCGTGCGGGCTCACCGGTGCCGGGTTCGCCGCGTGCACCTTCGACGGTGACGACGAGGCAACGGTCGTCGCGCGCGGTGCCACGGTGCTCCCCCCGTTCGCCGGACCCGACGCCGGACCCGACGCCGGGCCGGGCTTCGACCCCTACCGCGTCGCGCTCTACACCAACGACGAGCTGATGGCGGGCTACGTCGACGGTCGTCCGGAGACCACGTTCGACGCTCGCGTCGGCGCCCGCACGGTCGACCGTCCGTCGACCGTGGACCTCGTCGCCCGGGGAATCCACGACGCCTGCATCGAAGCGGCACTGCTCCGGTTCGTCGACGACGTCGCGGCGCCCGTCGTCGGCCTCATGGGGAGCCACTCCGCGCCCCGGACCGACCCTGCCTACACGGCGACGGCGGAGCTGGCGCGTGACCTCACCCTCGCCGGGTTCGTGATCGCGACCGGTGGTGGTCCGGGCCTGATGGAGGCCGCGAACCTCGGTGCGTGGATGGCCCGAAGGTCGCCCGACGACCTTCTCACCGCGATCGCACTGCTCTCACCCGCCCCGGACTACGCAGCCGACCCACCGGCGTTCCTCGATGCCGCGCTGGCCGTTCGGTCGCGGTTCCCCGACGGCGCGACCAGCCTCGGTGTGCCGACATGGGTCTACGTCCACGAGCCGCCCAACCAGTTCGCCACCCACGTCGCCAAGTACTTCGAGAACAGCATCCGCGAGAACGGGCTGCTCGCGGTCGCCCGGGGTGGTGTGGTGTTCACGCCGGGCGGGAGCGGCACGGCCCAGGAGATCTTCACCGACGCGGCGCAGAACGACTACACCCTGTACGACGTGCGCTCCCCGATGATCTTCCTCGGCTCCGACCACTACGAACGCGAGCGCCCGGGACTCCTGTCGGTAGTCCGAGACCTCGCGGCTCGCAACGGTTGGGAGCATCTCGTTCGATCGGTCGACTCGCGCGAGGCCGTCGTCGACGCGCTCCACGAGCTCGCACCGATGCCACCGGCCGGCGCGATCCCCCCACACCGGAGACGCTGAACGATGGTGCACCGGAGGGTCCGTGTCCCCCTCGACGATCCCGAGATGCTCGACGGGCTCCGACGGATCCGCACGGAGCTGGAGGTCCCCGGGCCGTTCGCTCCCGAGGTGGACGACGCGGTCGCGGCCGCCATCCGTGCCCCACGCGACGCGGGCGAGCGGATCGACCGACGCGACCTCGAGCTGGTGACGATCGACCCGGTCGGGAGCCGCGACCTGGACCAGGCGGTCGCCGCCGAGCGGCGACCGGGCGGGACCCGCGTCCACTACGCGATCGCCGACGTCGCCGCGTTCGTCGCACCGGGCGACGCCGTCGACCGTGCGGCCCACGAACGGGGCGTCACCTTCTACCTGCCCGACGGACGCGCGCCCCTCTACCCCGACACGCTGGGCGAGGGCGCGGCCAGCCTCCTCCCCGACCAGGAGCGGCCGGCGCTGCTCTGGACCATCGACCTCGACGAGGCGGGCGCGGCCACCGAGTGGCGCGTCGAGCGCGCGATCGTACGCAGCCGGGCCGCGATGACGTACGCGGCCGCGCAGCGCGCGATCGACGGGGACGGCGCGTCGGAGTCGCTGGTGCTGCTGCGGGAGATCGGCCTGCTCCGCGAGGCCCAGGAGCGCGCACGCGGCGGGGTGAGCCTGCCCCTCCCCGACCAGGAGGTGCGCGAGCGCCAAGATGGGTACGACCTCGTCTACGACGCCCCCCGGCCGGTCGAGGGTTGGAACGCCCAGATCTCACTCCTCACCGGCATCTGTGCCGCCCTGACGATGATCGACGGCGGCGTTGGCCTGCTGCGTACGCTCCCCCCGGCCGACGACGGTGCGACCGATCGCCTGCACCGCGTCGCCACGGCGCTCGACATCGACTGGCCCGACGACCTCAGCTACCCCGAGCTCGTCCGCCGCCTCGATCCCGCGCTCCCGACCCACGCGGCCTTCTTCGAGCAGGCGGTGTCGACCCTGCGGGGGGCCGGCTACGCGGTCGTGGACGCGTCGGAGGCTGACGCACCCCGCCATGCGGCGCTCGCGACCCCGTACGCGCACGTGACCGCCCCGCTCCGGCGCCTCGCCGATCGGTTCGCGAACGAGGTCATCGTCGCGCTGAGCGCGGGCGTGACCCCCGACCCCGTGGTGGTGGGCGCACTCGAGGGGCTCCCGGACATCATGCGCGAGACCGCGCGCCGGTCGTCGGCCGTCGAACGTGCCGTGGTCGACCTCGCCGAGGCGCTCGTGCTCCGCGGCCGCGAGGGCACCGAGTTCCCTGCGGTCGTCATCGACCGCGACGACGACACCGCCTCGGTCCTGTTGCGCGCGCCCGCGGTCGTGGCAAAGGTCGAGACGGGCGCGACGGCGGAGGCGGACGCCGCGCTGGGCCGCGAGGTGGGCGTCCGGTTGGACGAGGTCCATCCGGCCGACCGGCGGGTGGTGTTCTCGCTCTTGGGCTGAGCGGCGGTCCGTTCGACCCCGGGTCTATCCGGCCTCGCGCTTGGGGGCCGGCGCGCGTTGCGCGCACTCCTTGAACCGGCGACGAAGGTCGCGGCTGAGCTTGTCGTCGCCCCGCGAGCGGACGATCTGCCCCAGCCGACTGAAGTGGCGCTCGAACGGCGGCACCCCGGCGAGCAGGCTCTCGGCCTCGGTCGCGTCGACGAGGCGCACGAGCAGGAACTCGGCGGCATCGATGTCGCCTTGGAGCACGAGCTGGTCGACCGTCGCGATCCACTCGGTGTGGTGGCGCCCCATGTACTCACCGGGCCCGTCGGCGTGGCCCGTGTGCCGCTGCTGACAGAAGTCGCAGTGCTCGCCGATCCTGATGACGATCCCGCACCGCCGGCACCGGTTCGCGTGCGCGCCCGGGCCGGAGAACGCGGACGAGTGGTCGAAGGACATGCGTGGGACCTCGAGGTTGCTAGGGCCGGAAGGCTACCGGGGGCCGTGTGGCTCGGCCACACCACGGTGACGGGAGCGACCATCGGGGACGTCCGGGCGCCGTGGGGCCGACGGCATCGATGTGACGCGAACCCGTCAGCCAAACGTGACCGTGGTGCCGGTCGCAGCTTCGAACAGCTCGATCCCGACCCAGATTCCGAGTCCCAACGCCGCGAGCTGGAGCGCCCAAGCGGCGAGACGGGTCCGACGGGCGGCAGTGCGGGCGGCGTCGGGCAGTGCTCCTGGGGACTCGGCAGCACGACGGGTCGCCCGAGTCGCGCGCGCCGCGCGCAGGCCGATGAGCAGCGGGATGCCGCCCATGGCGACGAAGACGACCCCGCAGATGAGCCAGCCCCAGACCAGCCCGCCGTCGTCGCCCGGCGGGTTCACCCCGTACTCGAGGAAGTTCCAGCCGAGCGAGAGAAACAGCGCCGGCCAGGCGAGGAGCGTGAGGTTCGGCCCGACCACGTTGAGCGCGTACACGGCGAGGAAGAAGAGGCCCCCGAAGATCCCCCCGACCATCACGCCGGCGACCCCGTCGGGGCACGGTCGCGCGATCTCGAACGGCGTGTTGCCGCTCGCGCACGATCCGCCGATGTCCATGACCGAGCGCATGCCGTAGAAGAGGAGCGTCAGCGCGGCCGCGAACCCGAGCGCGCCCACGAACGTGAGCACCACCTTGCGGGCGAGCCTGCGTCCGCCGGCCTGCGACACGCTGGATGCGGCCGTCTCGGTCACGGCGGGAACTCTAGGCGTGCCCCGGACGCGTCACCCGCTCTTGGTCGCGATCCTGCACATCGTCGACCTCGCGACCCTCACCAACCGTGCACTCGGGAGCGCCCCGTACCTCGCCGACGTCCACATCGGCGAAGGCCTCGACGTCGTGCTGCTCGGTGCCGCGCTGACCGGTCTCGGGATCGCGCTCTCGCGCTAGAACGCTGCCGCGGACTCCGACGCGGCCCACGCCGTCACCTGACCTGCACCTTCGATGGTCGGGCTGCCGGGACTCGAACCCGGGACCTTCGGTCCCCCAGACCGACGCGCTAACCAAGCTGCGCCACAGCCCGTCGGCGCCGCGGACGCGACGCCGGGAGCGATGCTACCGGCGTCGTTGCGGGCCCCCTTCCCTGGCCCCGGGAATTTCCTCCGGATCGCTCGGCACGACTTGACAACACGAACGTATGTTCGGTACAGTGCCTGAGTACTTCGGGTCGCGGAGGCCCGCACCTCTTCCGCCGTTCGCTCGCCCTCGGCACGCGCCGAGGCCAGGTCGGATCCTGAAAGAAAAGCCATTCCAAGAATGCTGGAGCACAGTGTTTAC
>JAWOIO010000089.1:0-2763 GCA_046484625.1 Acidimicrobiia bacterium | reverse complement strand
TACGGTCGGCGGTCCCCGTCACCGCGGCAGTCGGCGCGCCCGCGCGTCGCGCCCCGGTAGCCCGACGGCGCGCCGGACACCTGCCATGCTCGGGTCGTGGACGATGCGCCGCTCCCCCGGGTCACGCCCGCGCAGCTACGCGACGCCCCCGAGCTGTGCCCCCGCCGCGTCGCGCTCGACTACGCCGACGAGGGCGGGGCGCGGGATCCGGTCAGCCGGGCGCGTCTGCGCGCGCCGTTCATCGACGCTGCCCGGGCGGCACACGGCGAGGACGGCCCCTTGCGGCGGGAGGCCTTCGTGGTCCCGTCCGACCTGGAGCCCGAGGAGCAGCGGGTGTTCGCCCAGGCCGTCGGCTGGTACGAGCAGATCTTCGGAGCACACGAGGTCGAGACGTACCTCCACGACTGCGAGAGCCCGACCGAGCGGCGTGGGATCCGAGTCGGCGGCTGGGTCGACCTCACCGTGGTGCGCGGCGACGGCACGAAGGAGCTGCGCCAGCTGGACCTGTGGGCGGGACGGGTGCCCACCGACGACCCGCTCGAGCTCCCGAGCGTCTGGCTGGCCGTTCTCCGGCTTCGCCCTTGGGTCGGCGACGGCGACCTCGTCGTGACCTGGGCGGACCTCGTCCGCGGGCTCACCCGCACGCGGGTCGTGCATCTCGGAGAGGAGATCGATGCCCTGCGGGACCGCTTCGAGTCCAGCCTGGAGGCACTCCGCAGTCGCGCCGACGTCGATGACGCGCGACCGGGCACCGGATGTGCGCAGTGCAAGCACCTCGGGAAGTGCCCGGCCCACCCGGGAGCCGTCCGGCTCAGCGCCCGGGCACGCGACCTGCGACCCGGGATCCTCCGGGTCACGCCGTCGTCCCTCGACACCTGGCGACGCTGCCCCCGCGCCTGGCGCAACCAGTACCTGCTCTCGGTCCCGGCGAGCGACGACGCCGGATCGCCCGACCACGGGCTGCTCGTCCACGACGTGCTCCGGTTCGTCCACGACCACGGGACCTGTCACGACGCCGACCACGTCGAGGAGGTGCTCGAGGCGCACGGCGGATCGAGCCGCCTGCGCGAGGAGCTGCACCGTCACATCGCGCGGTGTCCGTCGCCGGCAGACGCGCTCGGACACGAGATCGACCTCGCCCGCTTCGCGCCCGCGTCGCCCGCGAGCTACTCCTTCCTGGCCACCGCTCGCCTCGACGCGGTGTGGATCCACGACGGGCTGCTCGACGCCCGCGACTACAAGACGGGCGCGGTCTGGGGATCTCGGGTTGCCGACGACCCGCGCGCCTGGCTCCAGGTCTTCGTGCTCGAGCCGGTCGCGCGTGCTCGTGGCCTCCGGCTCCGTCTGCGCTACGAGCATCTCTCGGCCGAGGTCGACGACGACCCGGAGCCGTGGGACCCGGAGGACGAGGAGCTCGTCGACCTCGAGGCCCGTCTTCGCGGCCAGATCGTGGAGATCCGCGACGCCCCCGACTTCCCTGGCGTCGCAGAGCCGCGGGTTGCGGCTGGTGCCGGTACCACTCGATCTGCCCCGTGAGCGCCGCGCCCGGGGAGCCGCAATGGCCCAGCGTCGGCTTCGGCGCCGTGACGGAGGCGGCACGCGCATGATCGACCCTCGGACCCCCGTCCTGGTCGGCGTCGGACAGGACGAGCAGCGAGTCGAGGACCTCACCTCCGCACGAGAGCCGATCGAGCTCCTCGCTGATGCCGCTCGGCTGGCCGACGCCGACACCGGCGCGAGTCGGTCGCTGCTCGCGACCGTCGACACCATCGCGACGGTCGCGATGGTGTCGTGGCCCTATCCCGATCCGGGCGCGCTGCTCGCTCGGCGGCTCGGGATCCCCGACGCCCGACGCACGGCGGTCAGCGCGAACGGCGGGAACAGCCCCCAGCTGCTGGTCAACCACTTCGCGTCCGAGATCCTCGCGGGCGCGTGCGAGGTGGTGCTGATCGGCGGAGCCGAGTGCCTCTTCACCCGGCTCCGCGCCCGCAAGGAGCCGAAGACGTGGCTCGCGTGGACCGAGGACGACTCGCCGCCGTGCCCGGAGGTGATCGGTGACACCCGCCCCGGCAACAGCGACTACGAGGACGCGCACGGTGCCAACGCGCCGATCCTGATCTACCCGCTCTTCGAGACGGCCCTGCGCGCGGCCGCGGGCCGGACCGTCGAGGAGCACGCGCGCCGGGTGAGCGAGCTGTGGGCGGAGCTCAACGCCGTCGCGGTCGGGAACCCGCACGCCTGGTCCCGCACTCCGCGGAGCGCGGAGCAGCTACGCACCGTCGGCCCCGACAACCGCATGGTGGTCGCCCCGTACCCGAAGCTCCTGTGCGCCAACATCGAGGTCGACCAGGCCGCCGCCCTGCTGTTGTGCTCGTACGAGCGCGCCCGGACCGCCGGCGTCCCCGAGGAGCGGATGGTCTTCGTGCACTCGGGCGCCGACGCGCACGACCACTTCTGGTTCTCCGAGCGCGACCGGCTCTCCGAGGCACCCGCGGTCGGCATCGCCGGACGAGCGGCGCTCGCCGTCGCCGGGATGGGCCTCGACGACGTCGCGCGCTTCGACCTCTACTCGTGCTTCCCGTCGGCGGTGCAGCTCACGATGGGCGCGCTCGGGCTGACCGGGCCGGGCGGAGGCGACCCGCGGCCCTTGACCGTCACGGGCGGCCTCGGGTTCGCCGGCGGGCCGGCGAACGACTACCCGTCGCACTCCATCGCCCGCATGGCAGAAGCCTGTCGCGCCGATCCCGGGTCGGTCGGGTTCGT
>JAWOIO010000088.1:0-9742 GCA_046484625.1 Acidimicrobiia bacterium | reverse complement strand
GCGGTCACCGCCGTGGTGGGCCAAGAGGGCGGCGGCCATCTGGGACCGGCCCGCGTTGTGGACGCAGACGAAGAGGACTTCGGGACGGGTCTCAGACATCAGAGGACACCGGGTGGGGGTAGAGGAGGCGGATCAGCCCGAACGCCACGATGGCGCCGACGAGCTGCATGACGATGAACATCGGCGCGGAGGAGGGGGCGATCCCGGCGAAGCTGTCCGACAGGGTCCGGGCCACCGTGACCGCCGGGTTCGCGAAGCTGGTCGACGAGGTGAACCAGTAGGCGCCGGCGATCCAGGCGCCCACCGCGAACGGCACCGCCCGGGCGCGCCCGGTGCGGACACAGCCCTGGATGACCAACAGCAAGCCGACCGTGGCCACCACCTCGGACAGCCACAACGCCGGCGATGACCGGTCCTTCGTCGACAGCTCGACGGCGGGAAGCTCGAACATCAGGTTCGCCACGACCGCTCCGAGACAGCCCCCCGCGACTTGGGCGGCGGTATAGAGGACGGTGTCGCGGGTTGTCGTCGTGCCGAGCAATCGGTTGGTGAGCGTCACGACCGGGTTGAAGTGCGCGCCGGACACCGCACCGAACATCAGGATCAGCCCGACGAGCGCCCCGGCGGTCGCGGCCGCGTTCTCGAGGAGCTGCAGGCCCGCGTCGGTCGGCGACAGCCGGGACGCCATGATCCCCGAGCCGATCACCGCCACGATCAGGAACGCGGTGCCCAGCGCCTCGGCGGCGAGCCGGCGGGTCAGGTCGAGGCGGAGTGCGCCGGTTCCGGTCTCGACCTCGAGGGAGAGCTCGAGGTCGGTGGGGTGCAGCGGATCCCTGGTCACGATGCCAGCACCCGGTGGTCGAGCACCGCTTCGATCCGATCCCGGAGCTCGCGCACCACCGCGTCGAAGGCGGCCTTCGTGCCCACCGGCACCGGATCGGGGATCGACCAGTGGAACCACGAGCCGTGGCCGGCGACCTCCTCGTGGGCTCGGTCACACACCGAGATCACCAGCGGCGGCAGCGGCGCGCCGGGGGTCAACCTTCGGGGCACGGCACTGGAGAGATCGAGCCCGGCCCGTTCGGCTGCGGCGACTGCACCGGGGTGGACGTGCTCGGCGGGATGGGTCCCCGCCGAATCGGCCGGTGCACCCGTCAGCTCGGTCCACAGCGCGGCGGCGAGCTGACTGCGAGCCGAGTTCGCCGAACAGAGGAACAGCGCCGGGCCGACGTCGACGGGTCGGCCCGGTACCAGATCGTTGAGCGCCTCGCGCCGGAGGTGGACGTACCTCCGACGGCCGTCGCCGCTGGATCGCGACCGCTCGATCAGCCCGGCGCCCTCCAGGGCATCGAGGTGGTGCGCCAGCAGGTTCGACTCGATGCCGGTCAGGCGACGCAGCTCCACCGGCGACCGATCGGACACCGCGAGCTCGTCGACCATGGCCAGGCGCACCGGGTCACTGAGCGCCGCATGGACCGCGGCCCGCTCTTCGACCGAGCTCTCGTGTCGCACCGACCCATCATGTGACGCACTAGTCACTGAGTCAAGTTTGGTTGAGTGACCTTCGGGACGGGACCGTGGCAACGGCGCTGAGCTGCTCGGACCGGTCTGACGCGGGGAGGTGGAGCGGTCGCGGAAGCCGGCCCGGGCGATGGTGAACGGGGGGCGCTGAGCGGTCGGCCACCGCCTCTGCTCACCGTACGATTGGCATCCGATGAGGCCGCCAGAAGCGCGCAACCCCCACGCCGGCATCCCGTTCACCGATGACGACGGTGCGATCGCGGCCGCCCTCGCCGAGGTGAACGTCCCGGCGCTGCTCTGCTCGCTCGTGCACATGACCGGCGACCCGTCGTGGGTGCGCGACCGCATGCTGTCGCAGCTGGCGGGCGCGATGGACTATCAGTGCGGCCTGGGTCCTGACGAGCAGGCCGACATCCGTCGGCGGGCCCTCCCGGCCGTGATCGCCTATCGCGACGGTGGCTGTGTGCCGCAGACGCTCTCGCGCGACGTCCTCCTCGGGATGATGTCGTTCCTCGCGTGCAAGCCCATCGAGGGGCGCGTCGTCGACATGCTCTTCGAGGACATGCAGTTCGACGGCGCCGACTCGCGCGCGATCACGTGGGGCGACGAGATCCCGGCCGCCGTCAAGGGCGCTTCGCCGGTCGTGGTCATCGGGTGCGGCGAGTCCGGGATCCTCGCCGGCATCCGGTTGCAACAGGCCGGGATGCCGTTCACGATCGTCGAGAAGAACGACGGCCCCGGCGGTACGTGGTGGGAGAACCGGTACCCCGGCGCCCGGGTCGACGTCGGCAGCCATCAGTACTGCTTCTCGTTCGAGCCGGCCGACCACTGGAGCGAGTACTACTGCCAGCAGCCCGAGCTACGGGACTACTTCGCGCGTGTCGTGGAGAAGTACGACCTCGGGCCGCAGTGCCGGTTCAACACGAGCGTCACCGCGGTCCAGTGGGACGAGGCCGACGCCGAGTGGCGGGTCGAGATCGTCGGTCCCGACGGCACCACCGAGACGCTCCGCGCGCGGTTCGTCATCAGCGCGGTCGGCTCGCTGAACCTGCCCCGGCTGCCCGACATCCCGGGGATGGACAGCTTCGCGGGTCCGTCGTTCCACTCGGCGCGCTGGCCCGACGACTTCGACCTCGCCGGCGCCCGCTTCGCCCTCATCGGCGCGGGCGCCAGCGGATTCCAGATCGCGCCGACCATCGCCGACGAGGTGGCGCAGCTCACGATCTACCAGCGCACCGCGCAATGGATGTTCCCGAACCCCGTGTACCACTCGTCGGTGCCAGACGGGGATCGGTGGGCCCAGCGCCATCTTCCCTTCTACGGCCGCTGGTTCCGCTTCCTCATGACCTACCCCGGCATCTCGATGGGGGTCGAGCAGTACCGCATCGATCCCGACTACGACGACCCCGACACGGCGAACGCGATCAACGAGAGCCACGCCGCGCGCGCCCAGGGGCTCGAGGCGTGGATCCGTCACGGGCTCGACGGCCGGCCCGACCTCGTCGAGCAGTGCCTGCCCGACTACCCCGCGATGGGGAAGCGGATCCTCCAGGACGACGGCTCGTGGTTGGAGTGCCTGCGCAAGTCGAACGTCGAGCTGGTCCGTACCGGGATCGCCCGGATCGTGCCCGAAGGCGTGGAGACCGTCGACGGGGTGCTGCGCGAGGCCGATGTCATCTGCTTCGCCACGGGCTTTCGCCACAACGACTTCCTCGCGTCGATGGACGTGCGCGGGCGCGACGGTGTGTCGCTCCGGGAACAGTGGGGCGACGAGCCGACCGCACACCTGGGGATCACGATGCCCAACTTCCCGAACCTCTTCTGCGTCTACGGGCCGGGCACGAACCTCGCGCACAGCGCGAGCCTGTTCTTCCACTCCGAGTTCCAGGTGAGCTTCGCGCTCGAAGCGATCCGCCTCGCGCTCACGTCGGGAGCACGGACCATCGAGGTCCGGAAGGAGGCCCACGACGCGTACGCCGAGTGGCATCAGCGCGAGATCAGCCAGCTCGTCTGGGCCCACCCGTCGATCGAGCACAGCCACTACAAGAACCCGTCAGGGAAGGTGTACACGCTCTCGCCCTGGCCCATCGACCAGTACTGGGAGCTCACCCGCCACATCGATCCGGACGACTATCGACTCGACGACTGACGGGCGGCGTCCCGATGAGTGTGGGACTGGGTCTCAAACCCCGTACGATGGCGGCGTGGGACGGTCGCGCCAGGACTCCGAAGCACTCCATCAGGAGGTGCGCGACCGGTTGGCCGGCGCCGACCACCTCTACACCACGGGGCGGCGCCGCCTCGTCGAGCTGCTCTCGGAGGTCGCGCGCCCCGTCACCATCCCCCGGCTCGTTGCCATCCATCCCGAGGTCGCGTTGAGCTCGGCGTACCGGAACATGGCGGTGCTCGAGCAGGTGGGCATCGTCGCTCGCATCGTCAGCGGCGGTGAGCACGCGCGGTTCGAGCTGACGGAGGCGGTGATGGGCCACCATCACCACCACCTGATCTGCCAGTCGTGCGGACGGGTCGACGACTTCACCGTGCCCGACGCGGTCGAGCAGACCATCGAGTCCGCACTGGCCGAGGTGGCCACGGGCAGCGCGTTCGTCACCGCGTCGCACCGGCTCGACCTCGTCGGTACCTGCGGCACCTGCGCGACCCCGTCCTGAGGTCCAGCGCCGTCGCGGGATGCACGCGTCCTGCCGGGTGGCCCTTCGACCCCGGTCGCTGCGCCCCTACCGCACGACGTGGTGGTGGGGGTCGTCGAGGATGAGCTGCCCGCTGGGGAGCTGCACGACCCGGGTGTCGAAGGCGGCGTTGAGGTGCTCGGCCACGATGACCTCGGCGGGCGGACCGGCGGCGACGACCCGGGTGGCAAGGAGCACGACCAGGTCACAACGCGCTGCCTCCTCGAGGCTGTGGGTGGTCATCACGACGCTGCGACCGGCAGCCTTCTCCTGCTGGATCACGTCGAGGATCACGTCGCGCGACACGATGTCGAGACCGGTCACCGGCTCATCCAACAGGAGCAGCTCGGCCTCCTGGGCGAGTCCCTGGGCGACGAGCACCCGCTGGCGCTGCCCGCCGGAGAGCGCGTGGAGCTGGCGGCGGGCCAGATCGTCCACGGCGGTGCGCGCCATCGCGCTGTCGACCGCGGCGTGATCGGCGGCGCGGAGGCGACGGAACATCCCCCGGTGTGGATAGCGGGCCATGCGCACGGTCCCGCGCACGGTGATCGGCAGACTGCGGTCGACCTCGGTGGACTGGAGCACCAGCGCAACCTTGCTCCGATCGACGGTGATCGTGCCCGAAGACGGCGTGAGCAGGCCGGCGATGGCGGCGAGGAGGGTGGACTTGCCGGACCCGTTCGGGCCGATCACCGCGACCGTGGTGCCCTGCTCGACGCGGAGGTCGACCTCGTCGAGCGCGACCTGATCCCCGTAGTGGACCGTGAGCCGCTCGATGTTCACGACACCGGCCGCCTCGCGAGTCCCCACCTCGGCCAGGCTAGACCAAGAATGACTCCTACTCTTGCTCTCGACGCCGTCCAGCCGCTAGACATAGGACTCGTTCTTATTCTCAACGGCAGGATGAGGGATGCGCTCGATCCGATGGGTGGCGGTCGCGTCGGGCGCGGCCCTGATGGCTGCTTCGTGTGGCGGGGGAGACTCCGCCGAGCCGGCCGACGGGGCCCGACCCTCGATCGTGGTCACGACGAGCATGTTGGGAGACGTCGTCTCGTCGATGGTGGGTGACGCCGCCGAGGTGACGACGATCATGGCGCCCGGCGCGTCCCCCCACGACTTCCAGGCTTCCGCGCGCCAGGCCCAGGCGATGCGGGAGGCCGACCTGCTCGTCGTCAACGGTGCCGACTTCGAGGAAGGTCTCCTCGATGTCATCGACGCCGCCGCCGACGACGGTGTCGCCGTCTACCGGGCGACCTCTGCGGTCGACACCCTCGAACTCGGTGACGAGGACGGGGGCTCGGGTGTCGACCCCCACTTCTTCACCGATCCGGCCCGCATGGCGGTTGCCGCGCAGGGCATCCTCGACGCGGTGGTCGAAGAGGTCCCGGCCCTGGACACCGAGGACGTTCGGGCCACCGCAGATGCCTACATCCGCGAGCTCGAAGCGCTCGATGCCGAGGTCGAGGGCGTCCTCGAGGTCATCCCGGCGGACGATCGCATCCTGGTGACCAACCACGAGGTGTTCGGCCACTTCGCTGACCGCTACGACTTCGAGGTCGTGGGCACCGTGATCCCCGGTGGTACGACGGCCGAAAGCGCGAGCGCGGAGGGCCTCGCCGAGCTCGTGCGGGTCATCGAGGGCGCGGGAGTGCCGGCGATCTTCGCCGACACATCGTCGCCGGACCAGCTGGCACGGACGCTCGCGAACGAGGTCGGCGACGTCGAGGTCGTCGAGCTGTACTCCGAGTCACTGGGTGAGGCCGGCTCGGGAGCGGGTACCTACCTCGAGATGATGCGAACCAACGCGAAGCGGATCGCTCGCGCCCTCGCCACGAGCGCGACGGTGAGCTCGTGATCGAGTGGTTCACCGAGGCGTTCGAGCCTGCCTTCATGCAACGCGCCCTGCTCGGCGGCCTCCTCGCCGTCGTGGCCACCTCGCTCATCGGGACGTGGGTGGTGCTTCGAGGTCTGGCGTTCCTGGGCGATGCGCTCGCTCACGGCATCATCCCCGGCGTCGCCCTGGCGATCCTGTGGGGGTTCAGCCCCGTCATCGGCGCGCTCGTCGCCGCGATCGTGATGAGTGGTCTCGTCTCCGTGGTCTCTTCACGCGCCGCGGTGCGCGAGGACACCGGGATCGGTCTGCTGTTCGTCGGGATGCTCTCGCTCGGCGTCATCATCGTGTCGCGCTCGCAGACTTTCACGACCGACGTGACCACGCTGCTCTTCGGCGACGTGCTCGGCGTCACCACCGACGACCTTCGCGGTCAGGCCGCTGCCGCCGCGATCGTGCTGATCGCCACCCTCGTCCTGTACCGGCCGTTCCTGGCACTGACCTTCAACCGCGAGAAGGCGGCGACGCTTCGCATGCGCCCCGCGCTCGCGCAGGCCGCGATGATGGCGCTTCTGGCGGTGAGCATCGTTGCCAGCTTCCAAGCAATCGGCACCCTCCTGGTGTTCGGGTTCCTCGTCGCTCCGCCGGCGACGGCGGCGCTCTTCGTGCACCGCGTCCCTGCGATCATGGCGCTCGCCGTCGTGCTCGGAGGGCTGAGCGTCGTGATCGGCCTGTTGGTCAGCTATCACCACGACACCGCGGGAGGCGCCACCATCGCGGGCGTCTCCGTAGCGCTGTTCTTCGCCGGTTTGGTCGTCCAGGCGCTGGCCGGGTCGATCAAGCGACGTGCGTTGGCTTGACCCGCGTAGCCGCGCAGACTCCCAGTGTCGGCGTCGCGGTCATGAGGGAGCCCTTCGGAGACGTGTTCGGAGGATGCTGCGGTGTCCCGCGGGGTACACGCTTCAGGTCTGCAAGCTCTGCTCGAGGCCCTCGACGGTCTGGATGTACTCCTCGACGAGCCCGTACATGACATCGCGCACCGGGCGCACCTCGTTCATCCGCCCGACGATCTGGCCGACGGGAGCGAATGCGAGCTCCTTTCGTCCCGACCGTGCGATGCGGGCATTGGCCTCGGCCGTCAGGATGTTCTGCAGCGGCATGCCGAGCGGACCGGGACCATCGGGATCGACCCAGGCCTCGGTCCATTCGTTGCGCAGCATCCGAGCCGGCTTGCCGGTGTAGCACCGAGAGCGAACCGTGTCGGCCGACGTCGCGTCGAGGTACGCCTGGGACACGGCAGGGCTGGCGTCGCTCTCGGCGGTGGTGAGCCACAGCGACCCGAGCCAGACGCCTTGGGCGCCGAGCGACAGCGCGGCGGCGATCTGACGACCCGTGCCGATGCCACCGGCAGCGAGGACCGGGGTCGGGGCGACCGCATCCACCACTTCCGGTACCAGGACCAACGTCGAGATCTCTCCGGTGTGGCCACCGGCCTCATAGCCCTGCGCGACGACGAGGTCGACGCCGTTGTTCACGTGGCGCTGTGCGTGCACCGCTTTCCCTGCGAGGGCGGCGACCTTGACCCCGTGCTCGTGGGCCAGGTCGATGACGTCCTTCGGGGGCGAGCCGAGCGCATTGGCGATGAGCTTGATCGGGTGCGCGAGCGCGATCTCGACGTGCTGGTGCGCGACGTCGTCGGTCCAGCCGAGGACCCCGCCGGCTTGCTCGCCTTCGGGCAACGGCGGCAGATCGAAGCGCTCCATGAGCTCGTCGACGTAGCGCCAGTGGTTCGCGTCGATCATCGACCGGATCTGCTCGAGCATGTCGTCGGCGCTCTCGCCCTGCACGTCGACGGCCTTCTGCGGCATCACCGTGTCGACGCCGTACGGCATCCCGTTGACGTGGTCGTCGATCCACTGGAGCTCGATCTCGAGCTGCTCGGGACTGAAGCCGACGGCGCCGAGCACGCCGAGCCCTCCGGCCTTGCTGACTGCCGCAACGACATCGCGGCAATGCGTGAAGGCGAAGATCGGGTACTCGATCCCGAACATGTCACACACCGGGGTTCGCATCGCAGCCTCCAGGGTCGTCGGTCGGAGCCAGAGTAGGTCGACCGCCGCGTGCGGATTCCGATCTTCCCTCCCGCTGCGTCGGCCGTTCCTCTACGGTGCTTCTCTCATGAACCCGGAGGTGACCTCAGGAGCCGAGTACGTCCTGCGCGGCGGTGAGCTCTGGCGTGATCCGTGGGACGACTACCGGCGGCTGCGCGACGAGAGCCCGGTGCATCGCGCCGAGGAGCCGGAGTACGGCGAGTTCTTCGTGCTCTCCCGCTTCGACCATGTCTTCGACGCCGTGCGCGACACCGAGACGTTCTCCTCGGCGCAGGGACTGACCCTCGATCCCGACGCGATGGCGGCGTTCGAAGGACGCGCCGCACCCATCGTGATGATGGACCCACCCGACCACACGGCGATGCGCCGCCTCGTAGGCCGGCCGATGACGCCTCGGAGCGTGGCCGAGATCGAACCCGAGGTCACGGCGGTCATCGACTCCCACCTCGACCGGATCGCCGACGCACCGGGTGAGATCGACATCGTCGAAGCGCTCTTCAAGCCGCTTCCCAGCTTCGTGGTGGCCCACTACCTGGGTGTCCCGACCGAGGACCGGGCCCGCTTCGACGGATGGACCAACGCGATCGTGGCCGCGAGCGCGTCCGGAGAGGTGGCCAACGCGCTGGCCGCGTTCACAGAGCTCTTCGAGTACGCGTCCGGTCTGATCGAGGTGCGCCGCGCCGACCCGGGCGACGACCTGGTGTCGGAGCTGGTGACGGCGGGTGAGTCCCGCGCCGACGCTTCGTGGATCGTCGGCTTCGTGTTCACGATGGTGACCGGTGGGAACGACACGACGACCGGCCTCCTCGGAGGAGCCGCCGAGCTCCTCACCCGGGACCGAACGCAGCGACTCCTCCTCCTCGACGACCCGTCTCTCGTGCGACCTGCCGTCGACGAATTCCTGCGGCTGACCAGCCCGGTGCAGAACCTGGCCCGCACGACCACCCGTGACGTGACGATCGACGGGGAGACGATCCCGAAGGACCGCAAGGTGATGTTGCTGTACGGGTCGGCGAACCGCGACGAGCGGGAGTTCGGGCCGAAGGCCGATGCCCTCGACGTGGTGCGCGGGAGCCCGCGCATCGTGAGCTTCGGGTACGGAGCCCACCACTGTCTCGGCGCCGCGGCCGCTCGCCTCGCCGGAGGAGTGGCGCTCGAACGCCTGCTCGCACGGTTCCCGGGCTTCGAGGTCGACGCCGATCGCGGTCGCTTCGCTCCGGGGCCGTTCGTGCGCCGCCACGAGTCGCTGCCGTTCGTGGGGAGCCCCTGACGTCGAGCGATGCCAGACTGAGCCGCGTGACCGATGGCGAGCCCTCCGCATGGAGCCTGGTGATCCGGTGCTTCCGTGGGACTACCCGAAGCCCATGGTCGCGGCGGTGAACGGCGCGGCGGTGGCAGGTGGCTTCGAGCTCGTGCTGGCCCGCGGTCGTCCGAGCCGAGCCCAGATCGAAGAGATCTTCGCGAGCGCAGATGCCCAGGAAGGCGCGCTCGCGTTCGTCGAGAAGTGCGAGCCCCGGTGGACGGGTCGATGAAGGCTCGCGCCGCGAGATGCCTGGAGTACGGACCACCCTCGAGCCTCGTCGTCGAGACGA
>JAWOIO010000138.1:0-12517 GCA_046484625.1 Acidimicrobiia bacterium | reverse complement strand
CGCCACCTCACCGGTCGCGGCCGGGTCCGCCGCCGTGGCCCGCAGCGTCCACGCGCCGGCAACGGGGAACGTCAGCGTCGCCTCGTACCGGCCGTCGCCCGCCTCGACGAGCGGCGTCGGGGGCAGCGACTGTCCGTCGGGGCCCGATGCCTCGACCGTCACCGTGGCTCCGAGCGCGACCTCGGAGTCGTTCTCGTAGATCACGGTCGCCCGCACGAACGCCTGCAGCGGGCCGCTGGCCGTCGCCTCGAGCTGCATCTTCCCTTCGTCGCCGTGGGCGGTAGCCACACCGGCCGGCGCGACGATCGCCAGGACCACGCCGGCGACGAGCACGAGCCGGTGAACGGCGGACGCTCGCGACAACCCGGCCATCGCCCCGCGGTCTCTTGGCGTCACGCGCTCACGATCCACATGGCGAAGTACTGGGCGCCGCCGCCGTAGGCGTGGCCGAGGGCCCGCCGGGCGCCGTCGACCTGGTGGTCGCCGGCCATGCCCCGCACCTGGAGCGCGGCCTCGGCGAAGCGCACCATGCCGGACGCGCCGATCGGGTTCGACGAGAGCACGCCGCCCGACGCGTTCACCGGCATCCTCCCGCCGAGCTTGGTCGTGCCGTCCTCGACGAGACGCCAGCCCTCACCCTTGTCGGCGAAGCCCAGGCTCTCGAGCCACATCGGCTCGTACCAGCTGAACGGCACGTAGATCTCGGCCATGTCGATGTCGGTGCGCGGGTTCGTGACCCCGGCCTTCCGGTACAGCTCCTCGGCGCACATCCTCGATGCCGCGGGGTTCACCATGTTGCGCCCGCCGAAGTTGTTCGCCTCACTGCGCATCGCCGTCGCGTCGACCCACGCCACCGGGTTGGGGGCCGCCTTCGCCGCGTCCTCGTCGGCGAGCACGACCGCGCACGCCCCGTCTGACGACGGGCACGTCTCGGAGTAGCGGATCGGGTCCCACAGCATCGGTGCGTCCACGATCGAGTCGAAGGTGAGGTCGTGCTGTTGGAGGTGCGCGTACGGGTTCTTCAACGCGTGCTGTCGGTCCTTGAACACGACCTGGCAGCCGGTGAGCTCGGGGGCGCCGCTCATCGCCATGTACCGGCGGATGATGGGCGCGAAGTACCCGCCTGCCCCCGCGTTGATCGAGGTCTGGAACGGCGACGGCAGCGACAGTGCCCACATCGCGTTCGAGTCGCTCTGCTTCTCGAACCCCAGCGCCAGGACGCGTCGGTGCACCCCTGACTCGATCAGCGACGTCGCGACGATCGCAGTCGAGCCGCCCACAGACCCCGCCGTGTGGACGCGCAGCATCGGCTTGCCGACGGCGCCGAGCGCCTCGCCGAGGATCAGCTCGGGCATCATCACGCCCTCGAAGAAGTCAGGCGCCTTGCCGAGCACCACCGCGTCGATGTCGTCCCAGCCAAGGCCGGCGTCGGCGAGCGCGCGCAACGCAGCCTCACGCACGAGCCCGGCGATCGAGACGTCCTTGCGGGCCGACTCGTACTTGGTCTGCCCGACCCCGATGACGGCGCAGCGTTGCCTGGCCATCACTCCCCCTCCAGCACGCAGGCGAGGTTCTGCTGGAGCCACGGCCCGCTCGTCGCGTGCCCGAGGGTGCGGTCCGCCTCGCCACGGTGGATGCGAGCAGCGGCCTCGCCGATGCGCACGAGTCCCGACGCCATCATCACGTGGCCATTGAGCGACCCGCCCGACGGGCTGATCCGCGTGCGGTCGGGGTCGAGGCCCATCGCCCGGGTGAGCAGGTGCTCCTGGTGGGTGAACGGTGCGTCGAGCTCCGCGACGTCGAGTCGGTCGGAGGACGCGCCGACGGCGTGCGCGGCGATCTCGGCCGAGGCAGCCCGGCGCAGGTCGCGGGCTCCGAAGTGGTGCACGTCCATCCGGTGGTCGATCCCGCGGATCCATGCCGGTCGGGAGCACACGTCGCGCGCGACCTCCGCGGTCGCGAGGATCACCGCGGCGCCACCGTCGGCCCGCTCGGGGATGTCGTGCGAGCGCAGGGGATCGTGGACGAACGGCTCCGCCAGCAGCGCCTCGGCGTCGCGGGCTCCCGATCGGACGGCGTGCGGGTTCGACTCCGCGTCGGTGAGCGACCGCGCGGCGATCTCCGCCATCGCCTGCTCGGTGACGTCGCCGGCATCGAGCATCGCCCGCGCCTGGAGCCCCGCGAGCCCGATGGCGTCGGGCCAGAGCGGCGCCACCACGTAGGGGTCGAGCTGGGTCGCGAGCACGTCGCGCAGCGACCCGGGCGAGGATTTCCCGTACCCGTATACGAGCGCGGTCTTCGCCTCGCCGAGCTGGAGCTTCACCCACGCCTCGTAGAGCGCCCACGCACCGTCCATCTCCACGTGGGACTCGACGATCGGAGGGACGGGGCGCGTCGCGTCCACCGACATGACGAACGAGAAAGCGGCGCCGGCGAGGAAGTCGGACGAGCCGGAGCAGGTGAAGTCGATCCTGTCGGGTCCGAGCCCGGTCTCGGCGCGCACCGTCTCGAACAGCGGCGCCATGAGCTCGAGCTCGTTGTCGGCGAGCTCGCGCGCCTGACGTACGGAGTAGCCGACGATCGCGACGTCGATCAAGGCGTCCCCACGATCTCGTAGGACTCGATCGTCTGGTCGGGTTCACCGGTCGGGATCCACGAGCTGATGTTGTTCGCCGACTCGGTGAGCTCCGCGTCGGGTCGCCAGACCGCCTCGACCCGCAGGCCGAGGCGCACCTCCTCGGGAGCGATGCCCGTGACCAGTCCGATGAACCCGACGTTCGCGCCGTCGAGCACGATCCAGGCGCTGATGTACGGGAGCTCGAGGTCGTCGCGTCCCGGGATCGGCACCCGGGTCACACAGAACGACTCCACGTACCCGCGGTCGGCCAGCTCGACGAGCTCGGTGGTGGGCAGCCCCGACGTGGGGGTCGCGCCCCGCGGCGGGACGAACACCTGGCCGGTCGTCGGGCAGCGCTCACCCAGGATCCGCTTCTGCTTCATCGCACGCAGGTAGGCACCCATGTGCCGGCCCGACGAGGCGAGGTAGTCCATGCGGAGCGGGGTGTCGACGCGCTCGACGGGCTCGACGCCAACCAGTCGGGGCGGGAGCACCACGGGCGGCGCGGTGACTTCGAACGGGTCCGGTGCGCTCACGACGCCGCCACGAAGCACTCGATGTCGGAGATCTTGCCCTCGCGCGTCACGCGCCACTGCGCCCGCACCCGCATCCCGGTCGACAACTCGGACGGGTCCGCAGCGCGCACCGCGTGGAGCATCGGCGTGTCGGCACCGTCGAGCTGGATGAGCGCCCACGCGAACGTGCCCTCGATCGGCTGCTGCGGTCGGGGCGGGCCGTTCCAACACCATGTGGTGACGACCCCGGTGTCGGCGACCTCGACGATCTCGGTGAGCGGCTCTGCCGTTGCGGGGTCGTACTCGACCGGCGGGACGAGCACGGTGCCGTCGGCCCGGCGGATTCCGACGATGAAGCCCTCCCGCAGCGCGGTGAGGAACGCACCGACGACCGGACCGGTCGAGCGGGCGAACGGGTACTCGAGCGTCAGCGGAGCCCGCAGGACCGCCGCGTCACCGGTGTCGTCGTGTGCTTCTCGTGCCGCCACGCAGCTCCTCGTCGACGGCGCACCGTCCCGACCGGTGCCCGATCCCGTCTCGTTCGGGGACGTTAGCGTGCCGCGCGGCGCTCAGGCCCGAGCGAAGAACAGCTGCAGCTCCATGACCCCGTTGTCCTCGATCGAGAGGACGGCGAACGAGGTCGGCGTGTCGATGTCGTAGTCGGCGAACACGATCGGGAGCTGCCCGGTCACGACGATGACGCCCTCGGTGAGCTGGGCCTGCAGGTCGATCGTCACCGGTCGGGTGACACCGTGGATCGTGAGCGTCCCGACGGCCTCGGCCGTGATCGGCTCGCCTTCGGCCGGGACCGATTCCAGCTCGATGGGCTCCGTCAGCTCGAACGTGGCGTCGGGGAACCGGGCGGTCTCGATGGCCTGGCTCTGCATCGCCCCGTCCCGGCGATCGCTGTCGCTGGCGAGCGCGGTGAGGTCGGCCACGATCGAGACCTCGGTGACCGTCGTCCCGTCGATCGTCAGCGAGCCCTCGACCTCGGGAGTGCGGCCCACCGCGGTCTTCGCGCCGATGCCGGCGAGCTCCTCCTGGACCCGGTACCCGACGAACGACGCGGTCCCGGCGGCCAGGTCGCCGACCGACGTGTCGACCGACCACGTGCCGTCGACCGCGGACTCAGCGCCCGACGAACGCCCGGGATCCGTGGTGACCGACTGGGTGGCACCCTCGAGATCCACCGCAGGCGGGGCGTCGTCGCGGAACACGAAGTACCAGACGCCGAATCCGAGCGCCGCGACCAGCACGATCGCGATCCCCGGGATGATCCAACGACGACGAGTGGGCTCGAGCGCGCTCATGGCTCCCGAGTCTCGCACGGGCACCTGAGCGCGACCTGTGCGCGCGATGATCCCCCCGGCGACCTGGTGCCGGAAGCGGCGCGGATGAGCCTGATCAGCCGAGCAGCACGTTCGGGCGCGGGAGCCCCGCGGCCTCGCAGAGCATGTAGTAGCCGGCGAGGGCCTGGGCGCCGTCGGTCACGCTCTCGACGTTGCCCTCGGCGTCGAGGTTGAGGTTCGCCCCGTACATGTGGAACCAGACGTGGGTGTCGTCCTCGACGCACTGGAGCGTGTGCACCGACCCGGCGGGCTCGTAGAGGAAGGATCCTGCCCGGTTCACGTACTCGTACTCCTTGTACTTCCAGGCGCCCGACACCGTGTAGCCCCACACGGGCCCGGTGTGGCGATGGGTCTGCACCTCGAAGCCGGCCTGGAAGATGTTCTCGATGATCCAGAGGCCCTCGCGCTCGTTGACCTGGAGCACCTTCAGCTGGGCGAGCGGGCCGATGTCGACGAACGGCAGCTCGTCGGCGCCGACGTGCACGGCGGTCGGCGCTTCGTGGATCGCGGTCATGACTGGACCTCCTGGGACGGATCGTGGGCCGAGGTCTCGATCGGCTCCCCTACCTTGCCAGAAGCGGGGCCGGTCGCGTCCGGTTCGGCGCTCCGGACCCACGACATGCCAGCATGACGTCCATGGAACTCGACACCCGAACCCTCGCATTGATGATCGCCCGTGGCCGGGTGGTGCTCGGTCTCGTCGCGAGCGTGCTCCCCGGGGTCGTGGCCCGCGCCGCGCCGGGTGAGTCCTCGCCGGGGACGCGCGCGCTGTCTCGGATGGCAGGCGCGCGTGACCTCGCACTCGGTGTGGGCGCGGTGACGACGCTGAAGGAGCAGACCCAGGACGCGGAGTGGGTGGGCATGGGCGCGGCGGTCGACCTCCTCGACGGGTTCGCACTCCTCGTCACCCGGCGCCTGCCCGTGCGGGCCCGACTCGCAGGCATCGGCGCCCTCGCTACCGGCGCAGTCGGCCTCGTGCTCGCCCGCCGCCTCGCCGACGCGCGCACGACCGACGCGAACGGCGCGGTCTCCTAGCCCTGCACTCCCTGATCGGGCGCTCCCAGGTCGGGCGAGCGCTCGAAGCGGAGCCGCTTCCCGCCGTCGACGAGCCGCAGGACCGCCTGGCCCTCGACCAGCGCGTGCAGGTCGCGTCCGAGCATCTCGGCCCGCCATCCGTCGTCGAGGCGACCGTCCCGGCCGTTCACGAGCGCGCGTACGTCCTCGCGGGTCGCGAGCAGGCGCGGGTCGATCTGCTCGCCCGACGCGACCTGGGCCGCCCATCCGGTCAGCAGGCCGACGGCCGCGTCGAGCGCCGAGGTGTCGCTGTGCTTGGGCGGGAACCGGATCTGGTCACGCGACAGCGCACGCCCGGCTTCCACCGCGTCGAGGATCGAACGGACCACCTGCTTGTTGAGGTTGCCCACCCCGCGGAGCCGCGACAGGTCCTCGGCCGACTTGGGGGGACGCTGCACGAGCGCGGCCAGGGTGAGGTCCGAGAGCACGAAGCGCGGCGGCAGGTCCTGTTCCTGGGCGCGCCGCTCGCGCCACCCGGCGACGGCCTGGGCGACCCCGGCGCGGTCGCCACGCAGTGAGCGCGCCCCCTTCACCCGCCACCACGCGACGTCGGGATCGGGGTCGCGCGATGCGCTCGCCAGGAGCACCTCGCACTCCGCGGTGGCCCACACCTCGCGACCGAGGGCCTGCAGTCGCTCGGAGATCGCGTCGGCAAGATCGAGCAGGTGGACGACGTCCGAGGCCGCGTAGCGCTGCGCAGAGTCCGGCAGCGGTCGGCGGGCCCAGTCGGTGAGCTGGTCGCCCTTGTCGATGCTCGCGCCGAGGATCGCCTGGATGAGCGAGACGAGCGACGGCTGTCCGATGCCGATGAACCCCGCCGCCAGCTGGGTGTCGAAGAGATGCTGTGGCCGCGCCCCGCACGCCCGCTCGATGATCGGGAGGTCGGCACTCCCCGCGTGGGTGATCATCGTGGCCGGCGACTCGAGCAGGCGGGTGAGCGCCCGGACGTCGCAGGCGAGGGGATCGATCAGCGCGATGTGGCCGGGCCACGCGAGCTGCACGAGGCAGAGGCGCGGCCAGTAGGTGCGCTCGGCCACGAACTCGGTGTCGAGCCCGTAGCGCGGCTGGTCGGCCACCTCGCTGACGACCTGCGCGAGCTCGGCATCGGTGTCGATCCAGCGCGTCGTCGAACTCGAGCCCGTCACCGAGCAACCCTACGTCCCGATGGCGTCGACCCCGCGGCGCGCCCGAGCGCTCGGACCCGCGACACCCACCCTGCACGATGCAGGTGGGCGACGCATCACGTCAACGGGGTGGGCGGAGTGACGTGAGGGGGTCGCCGTTGCTCCAGGCGGTGGGGTCACCGGGGCGCCAGCGGCCGCGTCCCTCGGCCTCCACGCGAGCGCGGGCCAGCGCCAGGGCTGCGCGACCCGGCGCCACGCCCTGCTCGGTCGCCAGCGCGAAGACGCGTGCCATCGACTCCCGGATCTTCTCGGTCCGGGCGAGCGCCCGGTCGTGGTCGTACCCGACGAACTCCTCGGCGATGTTGATGATGCCGCCCGCGTTGGCCACGAAGTCGGGGGCGTACAGGATCCCCCGTTCGTGGAGCCGATCGTCGATGCCCTCGCGTGCGAGCTGGTTGTTCGCGGCGCCGCAGACCGCCCGGCACCGGAGTCGCTCCACGGTCACGTCGTCGATCACGCCCCCGAGCGCGCACGGCGAGAGCACGTCGCACGGCTGCTCGAGGATCGCGTCGGCGCCCACGACGTCGGCGCCGTGGGCCGCGGCGACCTCGCCCGCGCGCGCCTCGTTGGTGTCGGCGACGACGACCGATGCCCCCGCCCCCGCGAGCAGCGCGACCAGCCGGCTGCCCACGTGACCCGTGCCCTGCACCGCGACCCGTCGCCCTGCGAGCCGATCGTCCCCGTCGAGGCGGGCGAGCACGGCACGCATCGCGGCGACGACCCCGAACGCCGTCACCGGCGACGGATCGCCGGAGCCCCCATCGGCGGGGTCCACGCCGGTGACCCACGGCGTGACCTCCGCGATCAGGTCCATGTCGCGCTGGGTGGCGCCGACGTCCTCGGCGGCCAGGTACCGCCCGCCCAGCTCGTCGATCGCCCGGCCCAGCGCGTGCAGCATCGCCGGCTCCCGAGTCGCATCGGGGTCGTCGACGAGCACGACCACCTTGCCGCCGCCCTGGTCGAGACCCGCGGCGGCGGCCTTCCACGTCATGGCCTCCGAGAGGCGCAGCACGTCGCGGACCGCGTCGTCCTCGCGCTCGTAGTGCCAGAACCTGACCCCGCCGAGCGCCGGCCCGAGCGCCGTGGAGTGCACGGCGATGACGGCGCGCAGACCAGTCGGCGCGTCGGCGACGAACACGACCTGCTCGTGGCCGGCGCCCATCATCCATTCGGTGACCGGGATCACGGTGCCGACGCTAGGTGCAGTTCCAGGAATGCACGACCTTGATCTCGCGCTCGAAGCCGAGGGCACGCAGGATGATCTCGTCGGCCACCCGGGTACCATGACAGGCAGGCGCACCTCACGCGCCGACGGGGAGCTCGGGACAGCCGGGCTGAGAGGGTGACCACGCCACACCACGGCATGGCAGCGTCACCGACCCCTCGAACCTGCTCCGGGTAATGCCGGCGAAGGGAGCACGGCCATGGCCGACCACGCGTTGCGACGAGCGGTGATCTTTGCGGGTGGCGACGCGCCCCCGTCCGCGGTCAGCACGGTCCTCCCCCGCGACGCCGTCGTGATCGGCGCGGACTCGGGGGTCGACGTCGCCCGGGGCCTCGGACGCTCCGTCGACATCGCGGTCGGCGACTTCGACTCCATCGACCCGAGCACCCTGGACCACACCGAGGCAGCCGGCGCCACGATCCTGCGCCACCCACGCGACAAGGACGCCACCGACCTCGAGCTCGCGCTCGACACCGCGATGACGCTCGGGATCGACGCGGTCACGGTCGTCGGCGGTCACGGCGGGCGGGTGGACCACTTCATCGCCAACTGCGCGCTGGTCGCTTCCGACCGGTACGCGGGGTTGGTCGTCGACGCGTACTTCGACATCGCCCACCTCCAGGTCGTGCGGAGCCACGTCCGGCTCACGGGGAACGCCGGCGACCTCACCACCCTGCTGGCGGTCGGCGGACCTGCCGAAGGCGTGCGGACGACCGGCCTGCGGTTCCCGCTCGACGGCGAGACGCTGCACCCCGGCTCCACGCGCGGTGTGAGCAACGAGATGCTCGGCGACGAGGCGACGGTCACCGTGGCGCACGGATGCGTGCTCGCGATCCAGCCCGACGCGCTCGCCCACGGCGCGCCCGCACCCGACCCCCGGACCGGGAGCTGACATGCGCCGCGCCGTCCCCATCTTCGTCCCGGTCCTCGCACTGGCCCTCGCCGTGGGTCTCGGGTTCGCACTCGGTCCGACCGCGCGCGCCGACGAACCCACCACGATCACCGTGGTCACCCATGACTCGTTCGCGCTCTCGAAGCGCGTCCTTCGGTCCTTCGAACGGACCTCGGGGATCGAGGTGCGGATCCTCCGGTCGGGCGACGCCGGCGAGGCGGTGAACTCGGCGATCCTGACGAAGGACCACCCGCTCGGCGACGTCCTCTTCGGCGTCGACACGACGTTCCTCTCCCGCGCGCTCGACGCCGGGATCTTCGAGACCTACCGACCGGCCGCGCTCGACGCGCTCGAGCCGGGCCTCGCCGCGGGAACCCGGGGCAAGGCCACGCCGGTCGACCGCGGCGACGTGTGCGTGAACGTCGACAACGAGTGGTTCGCCGAACGCGACCTCGCGGTCCCGAAGAGCATCGACGACCTCACCGACCCGGCGTACCGGGGGCTGCTCGTCGTCGAGAACCCGGCGACCTCGTCACCGGGGCTCGCGTTCCTGCTGTCGACCATCGCCCGGAACGGCGACGGTTGGCCGGAGTACTGGCAACGACTCCGCGACAACGACGTCGAGGTCGTGAACGGCTGGGAGGCGGCCTACAACGGGTCGTTCTCGGCCGGGGGAGGCGGCGGCGATCGGCCGCTCGTGGTGTCGTACGCGTCCAGCCCGGCCGCCGCGGTGTTCTACTCCGAGCCCGATCCCTCCGGTGCGGTGCCCGAGCAGGCTCCCGTCGGGACCATCCTCGACGGCTGCTTCCGACAGGTGGAGTACGTGGGTGTGCTGCGCGACACCGAGCACCCCGGCGCGGCACGACGCTTCGTGGACTTCATGTTGAGTCGCCGGGTCCAGGAGGACATCCCGCTCCAGATGTTCGTGTTCCCCGCGCGCGCCGACGCGCGGCTCCCCGACGTGTTCCGCGACTTCGCCGAGATCCCCCCCGCGCCGGAGGCGGTCGCGCCCCGACGGATCGAGCGCAACCGTGAGCGGTGGATCGACGAATGGACCGACGTGGTGCTGCGATGACCTGGCGGCGCGCCGCGGCGATCGTGCCGCTCGCGTTCGTCGGGGTGTTCTTCGTGTACCCCGTGGTCACCATCCTGGGACGGGGCCTGTGGCCCGACGGATCGCTCGACCTCGACCCGCTCGCAGCGGTGTGGACCGACGGATCCCTCCGCTCCGTCGCGTGGTTCACGCTGTGGCAGGCCGCGCTCAGCACCGCGCTCACGCTCGCACTCGGCATCCCCGGTGCATACGCCCTGTTCCGACTCGAGTTCCCGGGACGGGCCCTCGTCCGGGCCCTCGTGACGGTGCCCTTCGTGCTCCCCACGGTCGTCGTCGGTTCGGCCTTCCTCGGCCTCGGGGTCGAGCCCTCCGTCCGCGCGATCCTCCTCGCCCACGTCTTCTTCAACTACGCGGTCGTCGTACGGACGGTGGGCGCGCTCTGGGCGAACCTCGATCCGTACCAGGAGGACGCCGCACGCGTGCTCGGAGCGTCGCGCGCGCGAGCCTTCGCCACGGTCACCCTTCCCGCGCTGCGACCCGCGATCCTGGCCGCCACTGCGATCACGTTCCTCTTCACGTTCACGTCCTTCGGGGTGATCCTCGTGCTCGGGCCACCGACCCGGGCGACGATCGAGACCGAGATCTACCGTCAGACCGCGCAGCTCCTCGACCTCGGGACCGCCGCCGCGCTGTCGATCACCCAGCTCGTCGTGATCGTCGTGCTGCTCGTCGTGATCGCCCGCCTGACCGGGCGCACCGGCATCGCACTCGCGCTGCGCGCGGGGGCGGCGACCACCCGGCGCGTCCGCAGCGTCGGCGATCGGGTCTTCCTCGGGGCCAACCTCGCGACGATGGGCGGGCTGCTCGGCGTCCCGGTCGCGGTCCTCGTGGTCCGTTCGTTCGACACCCCCGCGGGGCCCGGACTCGACTTCTACCGGTCCCTCGGCTCGCTGCGCGCCGACAGCATCTCGTTCGTCCCGCCGACCGACGCGATCGTGAACTCCTTGCTCTTCGCGAGCGTCGCGACCGCCCTCGCGCTCACCGTCGGGGGGATGGCGTCCTTCGTGATCGCCCGCTCGACACGAGGGCACCTCCTCGACGCGACGCTCGCACTCCCGCTCGGCGTCTCTGCCGTCACCGTCGGGTTCGGGTTCCTCGTCACGTTCGACGAGGCGCCGCTCGACCTGCGCGCCTCCTGGGTCATCGTGCCGATCGCGCACGCACTGATCGCGATCCCGTTCGTCGTGCGGGTCGCGACCCCTGTGCTCCGGTCCGTGGATCCCCGCCTCCGCGAGGCCGCGGCGGTCCTCGGCGCGCCGCCGCGGCGCGTCTGGCGGGAGATCGACCTCCCGATCGCGGCGCGGGCGCTGATGCTCGGCGCGGGGTTCGCGTTCGCGATCTCGCTCGGCGAGTTCGGGGCGACGGCGTTCCTCGCCCGACCGGATCGCCCCACCCTCCCGATCGTGATCTTCCGCCTCCTCGGGCAGCCGGGCGCGCAGAGCTTCGGGGCCGCGATGGCCGCCGCGACGATCCTCGCCGCCCTCACCGCGCTCGCGGTGCTGCTCGTCGACCGCGCCCGAGTGGGCGCGGTCGGGACGTTCTGAGGCCATGTGCTGGTGATCGACGACCTCACTGTCCGGTTCGATGCAGAGCCGGTGCTCGCGGGCGTCGACCTCACGGTCGACGACGGCGAGGTCGTCGCGGTGCTCGGGCCGAGCGGCAGCGGCAAGTCGACCCTCTTGCGCGCCATCGCCGGGCTCGTCACTCCCGACGGCGGGAGGATCCTCCACGACGGCCGCGACCTCGCGGGGGTCGCCCCACACCTTCGCGGCTTCGGCCTCATGTTCCAGCACCACGCGCTGTTCCCCCACCTCGACGTGCTCGGCAACGTGGGCTTCGGGCTGCGCATGCGCGGCGACTCGGCGCGCGACACCGCAACCCGGGCGACTGCCGTCCTGCACGCCGTCGGGCTCGAGGGAGCGGAGCACCGCCGCGTCCACGAGCTCTCGGGTGGTGAGCAGCAGCGCGTCGCCCTCGCGCGGGCCCTCGCACCCGAACCGCACCTCCTCATGCTCGACGAGCCGCTCGGTTCCCTCGACCGCGCGTTGCGCGAGCACCTCGCAGGCGAGCTCGCAGCCCTCTTCGCCGGGATCGGGATCAGCGCGCTCGTCGTCACGCACGACCAGGACGAGGCGTTCGCCCTGGCCGACCGGATCGCCGTGCTCGATCACGGGCGCCTGGTCCAGGTCGGGACGCCCGGCGAGCTGTGGCGGCGGCCGGCGACCCGCTTCGTGGCGGAGTTCCTCGGCTGGACCGTGACCGACGCCCTCGGTGGGGGGCTCGCGGCGATCCGGCCCGATGCCGCCCGGATCGTGCCCACGGACCCGCTCCCGAGCGGCGCCCGGACCGGCGTC
This sequence comes from Acidimicrobiia bacterium, assembly GCA_046484625.1. Taxonomy (GTDB): domain Bacteria; phylum Actinomycetota; class Acidimicrobiia; order IMCC26256; family PALSA-555; genus DASUAO01. Next base: position 193 of record JAWOIO010000138.1, on the reverse strand, counting down.
GTGGTGACACGAACGTCGCGCCGGGACCACTGGCGCCTGCGCATCCGCGTCGACGACGGCGGTCCTTCGCCGTGGGAGCTCGACGTCGAGGAGCGCGCGACGACCGCACCTGCGCTCGGGTCGCCCGTGGCGGTGGCGATCGATACGGAGGGCGTGATCCGGCTCTGAGCCTCGATGTGCACCGAATCCGCAC
>JAWOIO010000002.1:0-5789 GCA_046484625.1 Acidimicrobiia bacterium | reverse complement strand
CGGATTCTGCTGGCGAGTGCGTATGGATCAACCTGTCTCCCGGCAAGCGGTGGTGGCGGCTGGTGCTCCAGCGCGACCTCGGCTCGCTCCGGGTCCCGCCGACGGTCTCGCTCGTCTCGTCGATCCTGCTCTTCGCCCTGGGTCTGCTCGCCCTGCACTGGCGCGAGAAGGACGAGGCCGCGGTCAAGAAGCGGGCCGAGGCTCCCGAAGGCGACGCCCCCGCCGACCCGACCCCCGAACCCGCGAACGCGTGAGGAGCACCCCGATGCGAACGATCCGACGCGTGGTGCGACTCGTCGTCCTCACCGTGGGCGCCGCCGCTGCACTGGCCACCCCGGCCGGCGCCCAGCAGCTCGTGGACGCGGGCTCGAAGGGCGACGGCTCGGGGGGCCTCGCCTTCGTGCTCATGACCATCATGGTCCTGGGGATCTGGGGTGGGCTGTTCTCGATGGACCGGGTCCGCCGACGCCGGGAGCAGGCCTCTCCTGAGTAGCGGCCCGGACCGGGACGGGCGGCCCCGCGTCGTCTTCCTCGTCCTCGACGGGCTGCCCGCCAGCGCGGTCGGTCCCTCCGTCACGCCCCAGCTGCTCGCCTGGTGCGAGGCGTCGAGGACGACCCCCCACACCATCCCCGCGGTGCTGCCCGCGTCGACCTACCCGAACCACGCCACCTTCGTCACCGGCGTCCCGCCCATCGCACACGGGATCGTCGCGAACTACGTGCACGACGCCACCGGGCGGGCCCGCCCCGCGAGCAGCATCGGACCGTCGGCCCCGACGATCTTCGACGCCGCGAACGCCGCCGGGCTGGAGTCGGCGCTCGTCGTCGGCGACCAGGAGCTCGTCGGGGTGATGGGCGGCCTCGCCGCGTCCCGACACTGGCCGCCCGAAGGGATCGTCCCCGAGGGGGCGAGCACCGATGACCACGGCTACCTGCACGACGACGAGACCCTCCCGATGATCCTCCAAGTGCTGGAGGCGGACGCAGCGCTCGTGGTGGCGCACCTCAACGCCCCCGACACCGCCGGTCATGTCCACGGTCCCGACACCGACGAGACCCGCGCGGTGTACCGGGCGACCGACGAACGTCTCGGCCCGATCCGGGCGGCCATCGACGACCACACCACCGTCACCATGGTCGTGAGTGACCACTCGATGGAGCTCGTCGAGGACCTGACCCCGCTCGACCTCACCCCGCACCTCGCCGACGCGGGGCTCAGCTGGATGCCCGAAGGCACGGCCGCGATCGTCTACGGCACCGGTGCCGACCCCGGCGCACTGCTCGCCGACGTGAACGGCGTCGGCGGGGTCGAGCGGCTCGACGACGGCCTCCACCTCGTCTGGAGCGACCCGGGCCGGTGGCTCTGCTTCGACGGCATCACCGGCGAGCCCGGCATGCACGGCAGCCCCCGCACCGCGTTCCAGCTCGCAGCCGTGGCCGGGTCGCACCCCGCGGTCGCCGAGGTCGACGCGAGGGTCCGGGCGGAGGGCTTCGACGCCACCTCGTGGGCCGGCGAGATCACCGGCCTCCTCGGGCTCGCGTAGGGCGGGAGCAGCCGACCACGGCCGAGCCGTTCCGGTGACGTCAGCCGCCCCTGCTGCCGTTCTGGTGACGACCTACGCCCCCATGGCGGCGGATTCCGTCACGAGAACAGAGTGGGGGGCCGATTCCGTCACGAGGAGGGGCCGAGCGTCGCGAGCACCTCGGCGGCGGCGGCCACGGTGCGGTCGACGTCGGCATCGGTGTGGGCGAGGCTCGGGAAGATCGACTCGAAGGCGCTCGGTGCGAGGAAGACACCCCGATCGAGCATGCCGTGGAAGAACGCTGCGTACCGCGCCGCGTCGCCTCGCTGCGCGTCGGCGTAGCTGCGGACGGGTGCGTCGGCGAAGAACAGCCCGCCGATGGTCCACGCACGCGGGACCTGGACGGGCACGCCGGCGGCGTCGGCGGCAGCACGGAGGCCGTCGGTGAGGCGCGCCGCCGTGGCTTCGAGCTGCTCGTAGGAGCCCGCGTCGAGCTCGGCGAGCACTGCGAGCCCTGCAGCAGTCGCGAGTGGGTTCCCCGAGAGCGTGCCGGCCTGGTACACGGCTCCGACCGGTGCGAGCTCGTCCATGACCGCGGCCGGACCGCCGACCGCCGCGAGCGGCAGGCCTCCGCCGACGACCTTGCCGAAGATCGAGAGGTCCGGAGCGATCCGGAACCGGCCCTGGGCGCCCTGCGGTCCGACGCGGAACCCGGTGATCACCTCGTCGAAGACGAGGAGCGCCCCGTGCCTCGAGCACACGCCGCGAAGGTGCTCGAGGAACCCGTCGTCGGGCGACACGAGACCCATGTTGGCGGCGACCGGCTCCACCAGGACGGCGGCGAGATCGTCGCCATGGGCCCCGAGCGCGGCATCGACGCCAGCCACGTCGTTGTAGGGAACCACGATCGTGTCCTGCACCGCGCCCGGGGTGACGCCGGCCGAGCCCGGAAGCCCGAGCGTGGCGACGCCGCTGCCCGCGCTCACGAGCAGGGCGTCGAGGTGCCCGTGGTAACAGCCCGCGAACTTCAGCACCTTCGTGCGTCCCGTGGCTCCGCGGGCCAGCCGAACCGCGGTCATGGCGGCCTCGGTGCCCGACGACACGAGGCGGACCTTCTCGACCGACGGCACCCGGTCGGCGATCGCCTCCGCGAGCTCGACCTCGGCCTCGGTGGGCGCACCGTAGGAGGTGCCGCGAGCCGCCGCGGCCTGCACCGCTTCGACGACCTTCGGATGTGCGTGGCCGAGGATCGACGCGCCCCACGACTGGACGTAGTCGAGGAACTCGTTGCCGTCGGTGTCGACGAGGCGCGCTCCCGAAGCGCTCGCCACGAAGAACGGGTCGCCGCCCACGGAGGCGAACGAGCGCACAGGCGAGGACACCCCGCCCGGGATGCGGGCGAGGGCGCGCTCGTGGAGGTTCGTCGCGAGCGGCGCTCGACGACCGGTCTCGCTTGCGATCGGGCTCACCGCAGTCGTTCGGCGACGTGCTTCGCGAAGTAGGTGAGCACGAAGTCCGCACCGGCGCGCTTCACCGCGGTCAGGTGCTCGAGCGCGACCGTGTCGCCGTCGATCCACCCGTTGGCGGCGGCCGCCTGCACCATCGCGTACTCGCCACTCACGTGGTAGGCCGCGACCGGCACGTCGACGGCGGCGTGCAGGTCGGCGATGACGTCAAGGTAGGGGAGCGCCGGCTTCACCATCACCATGTCGGCGCCCTCCTCGACGTCGAGGAGGGTCTCCGCGATGGCCTCGCGACGGTTCGGCGGGTCCATCTGGTAGCCGCGTCGGTCGCCGTGCTGCGGCGCGCACTCGGCGGCGTCACGGAACGGCCCGTACAGCGCCGACGCGTACTTGGCCGAGTAGGCGAGGATCGCGGCGTCGAGATGGCTGGCGTCGTCGAGCGCGGTGCGGATCGCGCCGACCTGGCCGTCCATCATCCCGGACGGCGCGATCACGTCGGCACCGGCGTCCGCCTGCGCGACTGCGATCGACGCGTACCTTTCGAGCGTGGCGTCGTTGGCGACCTCGCCGCGATCGTCGAGGATCCCGCAGTGCCCGTGGTCGGTGTACTCGTCGAGGCAGGTGTCGGCCATGAGGACGAGCGTGTCGCCGACCTCGTCGCGGAGCGACCGCAACGCCTGCTGGACGACGCCGTCGACCGCGTCGGCGCCAGAGCCCCGGGCGTCTTTCGTCGCCGGCACCCCGAAGAGGATCACCGCCGGGATCGCAAGGTCGGCGAGCGCCCGGACCTCCTTGCGGAGGCTCTCCTGGGTGTGCTGGACGACGCCGGGCATCGACTCCACCGGCTCGGGAGCGTCGATGCCCTCCTTGACGAAGAGCGGTGCCACGAGATCGTCGACGGAGATACCAGCCTCGGCGACGAGTCGGCGCAGGGCCGGGGTCCGTCGGATGCGGCGGGGACGCTGGGCCGGGAACGCCATGGCACCAATGCTAGGTCCGGGCCCCTGGAGCGGTCCGCACGACGACGCCTCAGGGGCGTGCCAGCGCCTCCACGAGCGTCGCGACGAGACCGTCGATGGTGTGCTCGCTCGCCTCCGCGGTCACGGTGAGGCCGAGCTCCCGAGCCGTCGCCGAGGTGACCGGCCCGATCGAGATCACCGGGGGCATCAGGTCGGGCAGCGAGCCGACGGCGTCGCAGAAGTTCCGCACGGTCGACGACGAGGTGAACGTCACCGCGTCGACCTCTCCGCCACGGATCCGATCCAGATCGTCCGCGTCGGGGACGGTCGGCACCGTCCGGTACACGGGCAGCACGTCGACGAGGTGGCCCCGTTCACCCAACCCCTCGGGGAGCACGTCGCGCGCCTGCTCGGCACGCGCGAGCAGCACTCGGTCTCCCGGTGCGTCGGGCGCCGGGAATCCGTCGAGCAGCGACTCGGCGACGAACCGCTCCGGAACCAGGTCGGGATGGATCCCACGGGTGCCGAGCGCGGCGGCCGTCCCCGGTCCGATCGCCGCCACCCGGAGGCCCCCGAGGGCACGGCTGTCGAATCCGTGCGGTGCGAGGCCGCGCTCGAAGAACGCCTCCACGCCGTTCACGGACGTGAACACCAACCACGCGTACCGGTGGAGGCTCGGCAGGTCGAAGTCGAGCGCCTCGATCGCGATCGTCGGCAGCTCGAGCACCTCCGCACCCAGCGTCTCGAGCCGTGTGCGCAGCGCACTCGCCTGCTCCCTCGCCCGGGTGACGACGATGCGTCGCCCGAAGAGGGGTCGGCGCTCGAACCACGCGAGGTCGAGCGCGGCGACCTCACCGACGACGATCGCCGACGGGGGGCGGACGTCGGCATCGCCGATGTCCCCGAGGGTGCTCCGCAGCGATGCCTGGTCGGAACGGGTGCCGTTGCGCACGACCGCGACCGGCGTGCCGGGGGACCGGCCCGCAGCGACGAGCCGTTCGGCGATGTCACGGATCCGGGAGGCGCCCATGAGGATCACGAGGGTGCCCCCGGCGCGTCCCAGCGCCTCCCAGTCGACGTCGGTCCGCCCCTTCGCCGGGTCCTCGTGGCCGGTGACGACCGTGAAGTGGGTCGACAGGCCGCGGTGCGTGACCGGGATCCCCGCGTACGCGGCCGCCGCGATCGCGCTCGTGATCCCGGGCACGACCTCGAACGGCACGCCCGCGGCCGCGAGCGCCTCGGCCTCCTCGCCTCCGCGGCCGAACACGAACGGGTCGCCGCCCTTCAGTCGAACGACGCGCCGTCCCGCCGAGCCGTGCTCGACGAGGACCGCGTTGATGCCGTCCTGGTCCATCTCGACCCGCCCGGGGGCCTTGCCGACGGAGATCCTCTCCGCGTCGTGCGGGGCCAGGTCGAGCAGCGCCGGGTTCGCCAGCCGGTCGTGCACGACCACCTCGGCGTCGGCGAGCACCTCGGCACCCCGCCGGGTGAGCAGGCCCGGATCTCCCGGACCGGCCCCCACCAGCCACACGGTCATGCCCCGACCCCCGCCTCGAGGCCCTCGACCGTGGCCAGCAGCGTCTCGGCGACCGCTCCGCCTGCTGTCGCCGGATCGCGGTGGGTCGCCTGCGCCCGCCGGGCCCAGCGCCCGTCGGGCGCCGCGAGGAGCGCCTCGACCGCGACCTCGTCCCCGTCGAGCGACGCGAGCGCGCCCACGGGCAGCGAGCACCCCCCGCCGAGCCGGGCGAGGAACGCCCGCTCGGCCTCGACCGCCCGGCGCACGTCAGGATCGTCGATCGCCCCCGTGGCCTGGAGCGACACGTGGTCGTCGGCCCGGCACTCGA
>JAWOIO010000100.1:0-7469 GCA_046484625.1 Acidimicrobiia bacterium | reverse complement strand
GCCGCCCTGCGCTTCCGCACCACGCTGCTCGAGGCGACGCGGGCGTCGACCGCGACACCCGAGCCGCCCGCCCCCGCTCCTCGGGAGGCCGACGTACCCTCCTCCGAGGCCCGGGTGGCGGAACGGCAGACGCAGGCGGCTTAAACCCGCCGGCTCCGCAAGGGGCGTGGGGGTTCGAATCCCTCCCCGGGCACGGGATCGCGCGTCGCGACCGCCTCAGGCGACGACGTTCGCGGCGCGCAGATCGGCGATCTGCTCGCCCAGGCCCAGCTCGGCGAGGACCTCGTCGGTGTGCTGCCCGATCGTGGGGGAGTCGCCGGTGAGCTGCGCCGGGGTGGCGTGGAAGCGGGTGGGGTGCCGCGGCATCCGGGTCGCGCCGACCACGTGGTGGTCGGCGTCCTCGAACAGCCCGATCGCGACCGCGTGCGGATCGCGGGTGAGCTCGTCGGGCGAGAGGATCATGGCGAACGGGACCCGTTCGGCCGTGAAGCGTTCGGTCGCCTCCGCCATCGTCATGTTCGCGGCGTGCGCGTAGACCATGTCCATGATCGAGTCCATCAGGTCGCGGTGCTTGATCCGCTCGCCGATCGTCGCGACGCGCGGGTCGTCGAATCCCTCGACGCCGAGCGCCTTGCACATGCCGGCGAAGTCGTGGTCCGACGTGGGCGTGACGATGCCCCAGCCGTCGAGGAACTGGAACGGCCGGAACCCGGCGACGAAGCTCGAGTGCTGGGTGTTGTCGGACTCGATCAGCACCTCGTTGGAGGCCGAGTCGATCCAGAGGAACGACGTCGCGGCATCGGCCATCGACAGCTCGAGGTGCTGGCCGCCCCGGCCTCGCTCGCGCGCGAAGAGCGCCGCGGTGATCGCCTGCGACGCGTAGAGCGACGTGACCTTGTCGGCGGCGGTCTGGCGGAGGAACTGGGGGACGTTGTCGTCGGGGTCGGCCTGGTTCGCGGCGAACCCGGCGTAGGCCTGCATCACGGTGTCGTACGCGCTCCGGTCGCGGTAGGGGCCCTCGGAGCCGAACCCGGACAGGGACGCGTAGACCACTGCCGGGTTCTCCTCCGCCACCGCCGCGTAACCGAGGCCGAGACGGTCCATGACGCCGGGCCGGAAGTTCTCGACGACCACGTCGGCGTCCGCCGCGAGGCGCCGGACGATCGCCACGCCCTCGGCGTTCTGGAGGTCGACGGCGATCGATCGCTTCCCCCGGTTGCACACCAGGAACAGCGAGCTCATCCCGTTCACCGCCACCCCGATGTAGCGCCCGATGTCGCCGATGCCGGGGCGCTCGACCTTCACGACCTCGGCACCCTGATCGGCGAGCAGCGACACCGCGTACGGGCCGGTGACCGCGATCGACAGGTCGAGCACGCGGATCCCGGCGAGAGGTCCTTCGCTCATCTGTGCATCACCCCTCGGTCGCCGCAGTGATCAGGCGTTCCAGCCACCACTGCGGAGCGTTGTCGGTGATGTTCGAGATGTTCGAGTAGTCGTGCCAGCGACAGATCTTGCCGTCGCGCAGCTGGGTCACCGACACGAAGGAGTGGTCGATCACCTCGCCGGTGTGGAACGTCCAGCGCTCGGTGTGCTCGGTCATCACGAGGTCACCCTCGGCGATCATGTTGGTGCCGGGGAGGTGATCGTAGCCCTCGAGCGGCTCGAGGCCGATCTTCAGGCGGTCGATCACACCGTCGGGGCCGGTGCCCCCCGGTCCCGGCACGCCCACGTCGGTGTAGTGGGCGTCGTCGGTGAGGAGGGCCTTCATCGCGTCCCAGTCGCGCACGGCCAACGCGTCCCAGTACTGCTGCACGACCTGCTTGTTCTCGGCCGGCGTGGTCTCGGGCATCTCGGGCTCCTCGTTCGGGAAGGGAACGGCGGTCAGTCGGCGAACTCGGGCGGGCGCTGCTCACGGCGGGCGCGCACCGCCTCTTCGAAGTTCTGCGTCGTGAGGCGCACGTAGAGCTGCGTGTGGCTCTCCAGCTCGATCGCAGCGCGCAGGCTCGAGGTCTCCAGCCCGGCCCACATCATGCGCTTGGTGAGCGCAACACCCTGCGTGCTCCATCCGTTGATCTGGTCGGCGAGGTCGAGCGCCGTGGTCAGGAGCTCCTCGTCGGGGACGGTGCGGGAGACGAGCCCGATCGCGGCCGCCTCGTGGGCGTCGATGTCTCGCCCCGACAGCATGATCTCGAACGCGCGTGACGAGCCGATCGCGCGGGGGAGGAGGAAGCTGAGGCCGAGCTCGGTGGCGGTGAGCCCGTTGTTGATGCCGGCGGCACGGAAGTATGCGGACTCGCCGGCGAGTCGGATGTCGGCGCCGAGGGTGAGGCAGAGGCCACCGCCGATCGCGGCGCCGTTGATCGCGCAGATCACCGGTTGCGGCATGCGCTGCATGGCGGGGACCAGGTCGGCCAGGAGCGACATCGCCCGCGTGGCGATGCGCGTGACGGTCAGCCCATCGATGTTGGGTGGCGGCGCCCCGTCCTGGGTGTCGGCCCCCGAGCAGAACCCCCGCCCCGTGCCGGTGAGCACCACGCAGGTGGTGTCGTTGTCCTCGGCCACCTCGACGAACGCGTCGTGGAGCGGCACCATCAGCTCGAAGGCCATCGAGTTCATCCGCTCGGGGCGGTTGAGCGTGATGACCGTGGTGTGGGGTCGCGGCTTGTCGATGAGGACGAGGTCGGGCTGGCTCATGTGCGAGGCATTGTAGGGATCGGGTGTGCGGGCTCGGCCGATCGAGCTATCGGGGTTCGCCGAGCGCGGCCATCTCGTCGGCGACGAGGCGGGTGATCGGCTGCTGCGGGACGGACCGCCATTCCCGCCAGGGGAGCAGGTCGTACCACTTGGCCAGCTCGCGATGCTCTGTCCCCACCACCATGCGCTCGCCGTCCCGCACGGCCCCTGGGTCCTCGACGGCGACCCCGAGCAGGTCGACGGCCTCACCTGGCGGCGCATCGACCGACCCGGCGCCACCGACATCGCCGCCCGTGCCGGCCCCGCAGCCTGAGCACGGGACGAGGGCCAGAGGCGGGCGAGACGGACGTGGGGCACTTCCCGACCGATCCTTGACAACCGAAGAGCGGCCGCGGCCGCCCGCCTACCATCGACGGACCCGACCGCCCAGTACGGGAGCGCCGACCGGATGCACCTCTCGATGCTGCTCGACATGGCGATGGCCGGTCACGGCGACCGTGTCGCATTCGGCGGTCGAGCCGACGGCACCACCTACGTCCACCTTGCGACACGCGCGGCAGCGGGGGCCGCCCATCTGCGCGAGGCCGGCGTCGAGTTCCTGGTGTACGTCGCGCCGAACAGCACCGCGTTCCCCGTGGCGCTCTTCGCTGCCGCCGCGGCGGGGGTCCCGCTCGTCCCGATCAACTACCGGCTCGGACCCGACCAGCTCGCACCGCTCCTCGACGCGCACCGGTCGTCCGTGGTCATCGTCGAGGACGAGCTGCACGGCGCCGTCGACGGGTGGGAGACCGAGCCACTCAGTCCCGAGGCGTGGCTCGACGTCACCGCGACCGAGAGAACACTCGACCAGCCCGACGACGACCCCGAGACCGTGGCGATGCTCCTCTACACCAGCGGGACCACCGCGGCACCGAAGGCTGCGATCCTCCGGAACCGCCACCTCGCCGCGTACGTGATGTCGACCGTCGAGTTCGGCGGTGCCGACGAAGTTGCCGCGAGCCTCGTGAGTGTCCCCCCGTACCACATCGCCGGCGTGTCCAACACGGTGAGCAACGTGTACGCAGGGCGTCGGGTCGTGCACCTCGACGCGTTCAGCCCCGAGGCCTGGCTCGAGACCGTCCGCGAGGAAGGGATCACCCACGCCCTCGTCGTCCCGACGATGCTCGCGCGGGTCGTCGAGCACCTCGAAGAGGTCGGCGCGCGCGACGCCGACGTCCCCACCCTCGCGTCGCTCGCGTACGGCGGTGCACCGATGCCACACCGCGTCATCGCACGCGCCCTCGAGCTGCTGCCCACCACCGCGTTCGTGAACGCGTACGGGCTCACCGAGACCAGCTCGACCGTCGCGGTGCTCGGACCGGAGGAGCACCGGGCGGCCGCGGCCAGCGACGACCCGGTGGTGCAGGCGCGACTCGGCTCCGCAGGTGTGCTCGTGCCCGGCATCGAGGCCCAGATCCGCGCCGACGGCGGCGCGGTGCTCCCGCCCGGGGAGGTCGGCGAGCTGTTCGTGCGGGGCGAGCAGGTGTCCGGCGAGTACGTGGGCCGCGACTCCGCAACTGATGCCGAAGGCTGGTTCGCGACCCGCGACCGGGCCTCGATCGATGCCGAGGGCTACCTGTTCATCGAGGGTCGCACCGACGACACGATCATCCGAGGTGGGGAGAACATCGCGCCGGCCGAGATCGAGGCCGTGCTCTGCCATCACGATGCCGTTGCCGACGCGGCGGTCCTCGGGCTCCCCGACGAGGAGTGGGGCCAGGTGATCGCGGCGGTGGTCGTGACGCGGGCCGACGTCGACGTCGACGAGCTGCGGAGCTATGTGCGCGAGCACCTCCGGGGCTCGAAGACCCCCGAGCGGATCGAGTTCCGCCCCGAGCTCCCTCGCACCGACACGGGAAAGCTGCTGCGCCGCGTCCTTCTCGCCGAGCTGAGTGGTGGCGGTTGAGCCTCAGCGCTCGATCGCGTAGATGTGCACCTCGAGGCCGTTGAGCATCCAGGTGCGCTCGAAGGTCTGTCCGAGTCGCTCCGCGACGCGGATCGACGCCGTGTTCTCGGGGAGGATCAGGCTCACGACCTTCGTCGCGCCGAGCTGCTTCCAGGCGTAGTCGAGCGACGCGCGACCGCCCTCGGTCGCGTAGCCCTGCTTCCACACGTCCCTGGCGAGCGTCCATCCCACCTCGAGGTCGGGCCACCCTTCGGGGCGGTGCAGGCCGATGCGACCGACGAAGCGGCGCGTCGCCTTCTCCTCGACGGCCCAGGTCCCGAACCCCTTGAGCTGCCAATGGCCGACGAACATCGCCATCTGGCGCCACGCGTCTTCCCGGGTCAACGTGATCCCGTGGCCCAGGTGCCGCATGACCTCCGGGTCGGCGCAGATGTCGGCGTAGCCGTCGAGGTCGTCGTCGTGCCAGGGGCGCAGATGGAGGCGTTCGGTCTCGATGGTGGGGACGTCGACGGTCACGAGCCGATCGCTCCGCTCACTCGGGCGGGACCGGCTGCGGTGCCGGCGGCCCGACGTACTGCGCGCTCGGACGGATCAGACGGTTGTCGGCGGCCTGCTCGAGGATGTGCGCGGTCCAGCCGATGACCCGGCTCGACGCGAAGGTCGGCGTGAACATCTCGCGGGGCACGCCGCACGTGTCCATCACGACACCGGCGTAGAACTCGACGTTCGTGTAGAGCTTGCGGCCCGGCTTCAGCTCCTCCAGCACGCCGATCGCCCGGGTCTCTACCTGCTTGGCGAGGTCGACCATCGGACCGCCGAGACGCTCGGCAACCGACCGCAGCATGACCGAGCGGGGATCGTCGGTCTTGTAGACGCGGTGCCCGAAGCCCATGAGGCGGTCACCGCGCTCCACGGCGTCGCGCAGCCAGTCGTCGGCCTTGTCGATGGTGCCGATGCCGTCGAGCATGTCGAGCGCCCGACTCGGCGCACCGCCGTGCAACGGCCCGGACAGGGCACCGATCGCGCCCACGACGGCCGCGGCGAGGTCGGCGCCCGTCGACGTGATCACCCGTGCCGTGAACGTCGACGCATTGAACCCGTGGTCGATCGTGGAGATCAGGTACTGCTCGACGCCCCGGGCGTGCTCCGCGGTCGGCACCTGTCCCTGCATCATGTAGAGGTAGTTCGCCGCGTACGCGAGCGCGGGGTCGGGAGGGATCGGCTCCATGCCGTGCTGGAGCCGGTACAGAGCACACAACAGCGTCGGGACGACCGAGCAGACCTGGAGCGCCTGCAGCCGCAGCTCGGACGCGGTGAGGTCGAGGGACGGGCGGAACCCGGCCGACGCGCCCACGAGCGAGATGGTCGTGCGCAGCAGGTCGAGCGGGGGCGCGTCGGGCGCGGCGCGGGCGATGTCGGGGAGCACTGCGAGCACGTCGGCGGGGATCGCTCGCAGCGGCGTGATCTCCTCGAGGAACTGCCGGCGCGCCGCGCCGCCCGGCAGCGAGCCCTCGTGAAGGAGGTGCCAGACATCCTCGATGCTCCGGGTCTCGGCGAGCGCGACCGCGTCGTACTCGCGGTAGTGGTAGAAGCCCTCGAGCCCGCGCACGTCGCCGATCGAGGTCTGCGCGACGACGACACCCTCCAGGCCGCGGGGGACGTCGGCCGCGAGGTGCTCAGCCGGCTGGATCTGCGCGATCCGCATGAGGTCCCGCATCGAGACGACCCCGACCAGCTGGCCGTCGTCGACGACGGGGATGTGCCGGTAGCCGTGCTCGGCGAGGTTCGCGAAGGCGGCGCTGGCGTCGAGGTCGGGCGCCACCGAGTCGGGATCGGCGGTCATCCACTGCTCGACGAGATCGGTGGGGGAGGCACCTGCAGCTCCCAGGCGCACGAGGTCGCGTTCCGTGAGGATCCCAGTCGCGTGCTGGTCGGCGTCGACGACAACGACCGAGCCCACACCCTGCTCACGCATCCGGGCCGAGGCCGTGGCCACGGTCTCGTCGGCGGTGGCCGTGACCGCCGGATGGCTCATGATCTCGCCGACCGTGCGTGCCTTCGCCTTGGGCATCGTGCTCCTCGTTGGGTTCGGTGGCGCGGCGATCCTACGTTGCCGCGCCGTGGCGTCCCTCGCCACCGACGAAGCGGGCGACCCCCTCGCGCATCTCCGAGCCGCTGATCACCGCACTCCCGTGCCGGTGCTCGTTGCGGAGCGCGTCGTCGAGCGGCAGCCCCCACTGCTCGTAGGCCGACGCTCGGTCGGCACGCAGGCACTGCTGGGGGAGTGCGGCGAGCTCGTGGGCGAGCGCGCGGGCCGCGTCGAGCGCGCTGCCCGGCTCGACCAGCCGGTTCGCGAGGCCCATGCGGAGCGCCTCGTCTCCTGAGACGCCACGACCGGTGAGGATCAGGTCGAGCGCGTGGCTGTGCCCGACCAGACGGGGGAGCCGGACGGTGCCACCGTCGACGAGCGGGACGCCCCACCGTCGGCAGTAGACGCCGAAGACGGCGTCGGATGCAGCCACCCGGAGGTCGCACCACAGCGCGAGCTCGAGTCCGCCGGCGACGGCGTGTCCCTCGATCGCAGCGAGCACCGGCTTGGTCGTGAGCATGCGCGTGGGACCCATCGGGCCGTCGCCGGGGTCTCCCTCCGCCGGGAACGGGGTGACTCGATTCGCCCCACCGTCGACGATCGCCTTCAGGTCGGCCCCTCCGCAGAAGGTCCCGCCGGCGCCAGTGAGCACCGCGACCGCGAGCGCGTCGTCGTACTCGAACGCACGGAACGCCGCCGCGAGCGCGACTGCAGTCGCGCCGTCGACCGCGTTGCGAC
>JAWOIO010000081.1:0-4779 GCA_046484625.1 Acidimicrobiia bacterium | reverse complement strand
GATCCGGTGACGACGAGGGCCGTGGCGACAGCTGCCACGACGGCGACTCTGCGAGCGTTCATGACGAAACCTCCTGGTCGGGAACTCGGCCCGACCGTAGGGGTCACCGCTAAGAACTCGAATCGGAATGACGCTTCGCCGCCGGGGCGCGCCCGGGCGAGTGCGATGCGAGGACGCAGGGAGCCCCGATATGAGACATATCGGGGCGACTGAGGACAAAGCAGCGTGCCGTCCGGCGCGTTCCGGCGGCTCAAGGCTTCATTTCGATTCGAGTTCTAAGCCCGCCTGACGGGGGCAAGGCCGATCCAGAGGCGTTGTGGGCAGCGGGGTGCCATCCGGACGCCCGGACGCCACCCCGCCACTCTCGACTACGAATGTCGATGCAGGACGACTACCCCTTTGCGTACTGGCTGTAGCCGCCGAAGTCGACGGCGACGCACGGCTCATCTCCTACCACCCAGGCATCGTGCCCAGGGGCGATCGAGACGACATCGCCTGGGCCCATCTCGCCCTCGGTCCCGTCGTCCATGCGGACCCCCATGCGCCCCGAGATGCAGTACATGAGATGAGGGGCCTGGCAGCTGTCGGTCTCGGCGATCTGCTTCAGGTCGTTGGACCACTTCCAGCCTGGCTCGAAGGTTCCGTAGATGACCGGATGACCGGCGAGGTCGACGACGTCAGCGTGTCCGTGGGCAGCGAACTGCCGAACTTCTTCAGGTGAGCCCACGTTCTTGATCGTGAGGCTTCCCATGTGTGTTCCTCCACTTCCAGAAGCACTCCTGCGAATGGGAGCGCACTGACGCGAACCATACGACAATCCCCCCGGGGCGCAGAGCGGCGGATTCGCGTGGCGTCGAGATTGCTCGAGCCAGATGAGGCTCAAGGGGCATTCCCGCACACTCGCGCATCGCGGCGTCGTCCTCCTCGACGAGCGCGGGTGTGCGAGAGTGACGGCAAGCCTTGCCTCGGCACGATCTATGAACAGGGGCGGGCGCCCAGAGCTTCATCGAGACGAACACACGCCGGGACGAGTCTCAGCCGGTGCGTCGTGCGTTGCGGGCGACGGCGCGCCAGTGTGCGTCCTCGGCAGGGCCCTGCTCCGCCGCGACCGCGAGGGCCTCGCGCTCGGGGCGTGTGAGCTCGCGGACGAGGCAGAACTCGTTCCCGAACGGGTCCTGCATCACCGCCCAGTCGATCAGTGGTCGAGCGTCTTCGTACGCGTGCGGCACCGGATACACGGTTGGCGGGTACTTCAGCCGGCCGCCGATCGCTTCGATCTGCGCGATCGCGGCCTCGACGTCTTCGACGCTGATGTCGATGTGCGCGCGGTTCGCCGCCGGATCGAGCCGCCGCGCCGCGTCGACCGCGCCGGAGTCGGACATCTTCGCCGTCGAGACGCAGTGGAGGATGATCTCGTGCTTCCAGGTCTTCTCGTCCTGGTAGCCGAGATAGGCGAAGCGGTCGGGCCAGGCGGACGAGATCCGTGGAATCCCGGTCACCTCGGACCAGAACGCTGCGCCGACCTCGAGGTCTTCGACGTCGATCACGAAGCAGCGCAGCGTTCCGATCGCCACAGCGCATGCGATTATGACCGATCCGATTCGGGGCCACGTCTGGTGACATTCCCGAACGCTGGCCCATCCGGCGCCCCTGCCGCTCGGCGTGCCGCGATCGCAGAGGTTCGCGGGCGCCGGCCTGTAAACTCGCGACCCTCGTGGAGGTCAATCGCGACGCGCCTGTATGGCTTGAGCGAGAGATACAGATCGCCGCTTCGATCGACCTCGTATGGGATGTCCTCACGGGAGTCAACGATTGGCCGCGGTGGTTTACCGAAGGCGAGTCGGCGGCGATCGCTGGACCCGTCGAGCCAGGCACGACGATCCGGATGAAGGCCCGTGGCACCGGAGCCATCACGGCGCGGATCGAAAGTGCGGAGCAGCCGCACGTCCTCGCGTGGACCAGCCGCACGTTCGGGATCTCGGTGATCAGCGTCTGGCGGCTTGATCGCTACGACGGCGAAACGCGTGTCGTCAAGGGAGAGTCGATGGACGGCTTCCCCGCCCGGCTGATGCGCGGCACGTAGCGGAAGAAGATGGGCGGCTTGATGGAAGGGTGGCTTCGAGACCTGAAGACCGAGGCCGAGCGTCGCGCCGCGTAGGGCGCCACGGTTCTCCTCGACGGCTTCGCGCACGCGACGGAGCTGCTGTCGGCCATCGTGAACGGTCTTGCTGCGCGCTACGCAGCGCAGGTGCGCGGAGTTACGCTCCGCGGTACGGCGAGCTCGGCCAGCAGAAGACCTCGACCCGGATGCCGTCGGGATCGAAGGCGAAGAACGCGTAATAGTCCTCTCCGTCTTCGACGTAGTGCTGCTCGGGTAGCGACTGGACCGTGGCGCCGGCGGAGACGCAGCGTCGGTACGCCTCGTCGACTTCGTCCCGGTCATCCACCTCGAAGGCGAGGTGCTCGATTCCCACCTCGTAGTATCGGTAGACACCTCCGTCCGCAGGGCGCAGCCCGAAGCCCTGCACACCGAACTCAAGGTAGACGACCTCTTCGGTCTGTCGGTACGTCGGGCTCCGAAACTTCTCCTTGAGCCCGAGCGGCCCGAGAACTCTGTGGTAGAAGGCGAGTGATCGCTCGACGTCGCCAACTGCCAGGTCAACGTGCTGGATCCCTCTCGCTGGCACGCTCGCAACCCTAGACACCAGCGCACGCTTCCGTGGTCGGATCAAACCTGACCTGACCTCCCTGCCCCAGTCAGGTAGCTCAAGGGGCATTCCCGCACACTCGCCCAGGCAGGCGACCTGCCGGGTGAACATTCGAGTGGCTCCAATAGCCTAGAGTCGCCAGGTGGCCCAGAGTCCCGATACGCACTACGCAACGACCGCGGACGGCGTCAGCATCGCGTACCAAACCGTCGGCGACGGGCCGGTGGATCTGGCCTTGGAGTTGGAGAACCATGGCAACGTCGAGATCATGTGGGAGCTCGAGCCGCTCGCCGACCTTCTCGAGCGGCTGTCGTCGTTCTCGCGCCTGATCCTGCATGACCGGCGAGGGACAGGGCTCTCCGGTGGCTCGTCGTTTCCCAACCTCGAGACACGGGCGCGGGACCTCCTGACGGTGCTCGACACGATCCGGTCGTCGCGCGCGGCGCTGTTCGGCGAGCGGACGACCGGTGCTGCCTTAGCGCTCTTCGCCGCGACCCATCCCGATCGAGTTTCGTCGCTCGTGTGGTTCAAGGGAGTCGCAACGAGGCGCTGGTCGCCCGAGTACCCGTGGGGTGACACTCCAGACGACCACCGCCGAGAAGCCGCGACAGTACGAGACGGAATGGGGAGCAAGGAGCTCGCCTACCAGTGGCTCCTGGGGGGGGCACCGAGCGTTGCGGGCGATGAGCGCCTCGCGGCCCAGATCGCGCGGCTCGATCGGCACTTCATGGCTCCGTCGATGGCTGCAGAGTGGATCATGGTCGAGAGCGAGACCGATGTGACTGCAGTGCTGCCCTCGATTCGCTGCCCGGCGCTCGTGCTCGATTTGGAGCAATCGGCGACGGCCGCTGCCGAGAGCCGCCACGTTCAGTCGAGGATTCCCGGCGCGCAGCTCGTGCTCATCTCCGGCGACCCCGCCGCGCTGCCCTTCGGAAACCGGGCAGAGATCGTGGCAGCTGTGCGTGAGTTCGTGGGCCGGGAGCGAGCCGTCGACACTTCGAGCAGCGTCCTGGGGTGCGTTCTGTTCACCGACATCGTCGGTTCGACCGAGCGGCAGGCGTCCCTCGGCGACCGAGGCTGGGCCGAGTTGATCGGTCGCCACCACGCCGTCGTTCGCGACGCCCTGGAGCGATGGCGAGGGGTCGAGAACGACACGGCGGGCGATGGCTTCTACGCGACCTTTGACGGCCCCGCTCGCGCCATCCGCTGCGCGCTCGACGTCGTGAATCGAGTGAGTGAGATCGGGCTCGAGATCCGTGCAGGCGTTCACACCGGTGAATGTGAACTGATCGACGGCAAGCACACCGGGCTCGCCGTCGTGATCGGAGCCCGGATCGCAGCGATGGCGGGGCCGTCCGAGGTCCTGGTCTCGCGCACCGTCAAGGACCTGACGGCCGGCAGCGGGTTCTCGTTCGACGACCGGGGTGAGCACGAGTTGAAGGGCGTGCCGGACCGCTGGCACGTCTTCCGTGTCGTCGCCTGACCAGCGAATAGCTGATCAGAGCCAATACCGTCTGCTCAAGCGACATTCCCGCACGCTCGGGCAGCGCGTGGTCTTGTAGCCCGGCACCAGTTGTTGCTCCCGATTCCGTAGCGCTGAACCTGGCGGCTTCGGTCACCGCGGGAGCGGGCTCGGGCCGGTGGCGGTGACGAGGCGCTGCGGCACCCAGTCGTCGACGTGGCTGAAACCCTCGAAGCGCCCTTCCGCGTCCTCGACGACGTCGAAGAAAGAGCGCCGGTAGAACTTCACGTGAGTGAAGTCCTCGAACAGGACGTAGTACGGCTCGACGTCAGCGCTCTGGAACTGTTGCCCGGTCAGGACCGCTCGATGCTCGCGGGAGAAGGCGTCGACCTCCTCACCGACGACGACGCCGAGGTGCTCGAGGCCCATCCGGTAGACACGCTGGTGAACGGGCGGGATGAGCTCGATGCGCGAGACCGGAGTCCCGTCGAGGACATCGAGCGGCTCGGCGAGCACGAGCAAGGAGATCGGACGCCCGTTCCAGACGCTCTCGCGGTTCGCCCTCGCATGGCGCTCGAGAAGCGTCCGCTGGTGGACGTACAGGTCCCA
>JAWOIO010000069.1:0-19324 GCA_046484625.1 Acidimicrobiia bacterium | reverse complement strand
CGTCGACCTCGAACCGCAACTTCGAGGGACGCCAGGGCAAGGGCGGCCGCACCCACCTCGTCTCCCCCGCGGTGGCCGCGGCCACCGCGATCGCCGGCACCTTCGCCACGCCCGAGGATCTCGCATGATTCCGGCGACGCGAGCGCCGCAGGGAGCGAGCGAGGCCAGATGGAGCCGATAGGCGAGATTGTTGGGCGGGCGGTGCCGTTGAACCGGTCCGACGTCGACACCGATCAGATCATCCCGAGCGACTGGCTCAAGCGCATCGAGCGCACGGGGTTCGGCGAGGGCCTGTTCTCGGAGTGGCGCGAGAGCAGCGACTTCGTCCTCAACCGGCCCGAGTACCAGGGCGACGACGTGCGGGTGCTGGTGGCGGGCCCCAACTTCGGGACCGGCTCGTCGCGAGAGCACGCGCCCTGGGCCCTCGAGGACTACGGCTTCGAGGCGATCATCTCGCCCCGCTTCGCCGACATCTTCCGCAACAACTGCCTGAAGATCGGCCTCGTGCCCGTCGAGCTCCCCCAGGAGGTCGTCGACCGGATCATGACGGCCCTCGAGGACGACCCCTCACTGGAGATCGTGATCGATGTCGTCGACCGCCGCGTCGCCGTCCCGGCACTCGACATCGACGAGCCCTTCGCGCTCGACGACTTCCACCACTACCGCCTGGTGCAGGGCCTCGACGACATCGGCATCACCCTCGGCCACGCCGACGACATCACGGCGTACGAGCAGACCCGCGCGACCTGGCTCCCGGCGGCGTCACCGGGCGCCTGACGCACGGCGAGTCAGCGATCGGCGAGACGGTCCGACTCAGCGAGGATCCGCTCGCCGTCAGGGTGCTCGAGGATCATCCCCGCCAGCTCGGCACGTTGGCGCGCCGCGACGAGCGCGGGCTGCTCGACGGTCGCCCAGTGCGCGAGACCGTCCCACATGCGGTCGACGACCTCGGCTCCTGCCGCGGACCCGCCGTCGACCGTCGCGAGCCGCACCGCGCGGAGCTCGCCGAGGTAGAGCCGTAGCGATGTCACATGCACGAGCTCGTCGGTGCGAATGCGCTCGATGATCTCGGCGGCCTCCTCGGCCTGCGCATCTCGACCGGGGAACGCCTCCGGCGTCCGGAAGAGGTCCTGAGCGGTGGCGAAGCCGATCTCGGCCCGAAACTCGATGATCAGGAGGTTCATGAGGAACGACAGCAGCCCCTCGATCTCGATCGGCAGCTCGGGTGCACTGCGTGACGAGGACGCCGGTCGCCCGATGATCTCGGGGGCCTCGACGTCGTCGTAGGCATCGGGACCGAACACGAGGTCGCGCGCGGCGAACCACATGGCGTCGTGGCCACCGATCCCCTCCGCGGGCAGGCCACCCTCGTCGAGCCCATGCGCGACGAGCAACCCCGAGTTGAGGTGTCCGATCGCCATCTGCGAGATGTCGTCGTGGATCGCGGGACCGAGCTCGGGGAACTCGGCGGCGGCGAGCAACCGTCCGCGCGCCTCGATCTTCCCGGTGATGGTCAGCATGTTCCAGAACGCGCGGCCGATTCCCTCCCGCAGGAGGAGGCGGTGCTGTTCGAGGTTCGGCACTCGCGGTCCTGAGAGCAGCGACGAGTCGGCCGGGAGGAGATCGCCTCCCCGAGCTCGGAGCGCGTCCGTCCAGGCGGTGATCGCCTCACATCGCCCAAGCGAACGCGGTGGCTGGTAGGTGCCGTCGGCGAGGAACCCGCCGTGGAGCCGCTGGCCGTTCACCACGTGTGGGCGCGCGAAGTCGTGCTCGCCGAACAGCTCGTCTTCGGAGTACGCGAGCTTCATCGTGGCTCCTCGGTTCGTGCGGTCACCCCGCCCGCCCACCTTCGCGCGATCCGCTCGGCTGCCGTGCAGTTCGCCGCTGCACTCACGAGCCCGGCTTGACCCCCGCGAAGAGCGCGATCTCCCGCCACTTGTAGTGGCAGTCGACCTGGCTGAACCCCAGGTCGCGCAGCCATCCGAGCTGGGTCTCCACGGGCGCGAGCTTGTTCGACGGGTCGTCCTGCTCGATCGTCTGCCCGATGGCGATCAGGAACGCCTCGTGCAGCTCGGGCGTCGGCGACGCGACGTGCTCCAGGTTGCAGAACACGCCACCCGGCGCGAGTCGGTCGAACACCTCGCCGTAGAGCGCGTGCTTGCGATCGTCGACCACGTGGTGGATGGCGAACGCGGAGACGACCGCGTCGAAGGTCCCCCACTCGTCGGGGAGCGGGTCGTCGAGGTCGTGCTCGACGATCATGACGGTCGACGAGTCAGCGAACCGCGCTCGCGCGCGCTCGAGCATCGCTGGAGAGAAGTCGCACGCGATCGCCTCGACCGCCGGGAACGCCTCGACGACCCGTCCGACGACCTTGCCGTCGCCGCATCCCAGGTCGAGGACGCGCCCCGCCGTCGGAGGCACGTGCTCCATCAGGTGGTCGTAGGCGAGCTCACGCCACGGGAACTCGCTCCGCCGGTTCAGGTAGTCCTGGACGTGGTCGGCCTCCGACCAGAGGTTCACCGCCGCGTCGGTCATGGCCCGACCACCTGCTCTCGCGTCTCGGCCCGGTCGCGCAGTCGGACGATCTTGTTCACCGCGTTGAGGTACGCCCGCGCGGACGCTTCGACCACGTCGGTCGACACCCCGCGACCAGACGCCTTGTACCCCTCGGACTCGAGGAACGCGACCACGTCGCCGAGTGCATCGCGCCCACCGGTGACGGACGAGACCTTGAAGTCGAGCAACGTCCCGGTGATCCCGGTGGCGTTCGCGATGGCCGTGATCGCGGCGTCGATCATGCCGTTGCCCTCGGCCTCACCGGTCGCCTGACCGTCGCCGTCGCGGAGCACGACGCGCGCGGTGGGCGTCTGCACGGTCCCGCCCATGAGCTCGAGGCTCACGAGGTCGTAGCGGTGCACCGCACCGGCTCCGATCTCCTCGGCGACGATCGCCTCGAGGTCGGCCTCCGTGATCTCCACCTTGCGGTCGGCGAGCTCCTTGAAACGCCGGAACGCCTGGTTGAGCGCGTCGCCCTGCACGTGCAAGCCCATCTTGGCCAGGGTGTCGGCGAACGCGTGACGCCCCGAGTGCTTGCCCATCACGATCTGGGCCGCCTCCTGCCCGACGGTCGACGCGTCGATGATCTCGTACGTCTCGCGGTCCGCCAGCACCCCGTGCTGGTGGATGCCGGCCTCGTGCGCGAAGGCGTTCCGTCCGACGACCGCCTTGTTGTACTGGACGGGGTACCCGGTGAGCCGGGAGACCAGACGAGAGGTGCGCGACAGCTCCTCGGTGCGGACGCCGACCTCGACGGTGCCGAAGTAGTCACCCCGCGTCTTGATCGCCATGACGATCTCCTCGAGCGCGGCGTTGCCGGCCCGCTCGCCGAGGCCGTTCACCGCGCACTCGATCTGACGGGCTCCGGCCGCGACCCCGGCCAACGAGTTCGCAACGGCGAGGCCGAGATCGTTGTGGCAGTGGGTCGAGACGACGTAGTCACCCTTCACCTGCTCGATCACGTACGCGATCAGCTTGCCGAACTCCTCGGGCACGCCGAAGCCGACGGTGTCCGGGATGTTCAGCGTCGTAGCGCCGGCATCGACCGCGGCCTGGAGCGCCTTCACCATGAAGTCGGGGTCGGACCGGCTGCCGTCCTCCGGGGAGTACTCGATGTCGTCGCAGTACGACTTCGCGCGAGCGACACCGCCCGACACCTCGGCGAGGACCTGCTCCTCGGTCATCCGCAGCTTCTTCGCCATGTGGATCGGCGAGGTCGCGATGAACACGTGGATGCGCGGCTGCGCGGCGTGGCGGACGGCCTCCCAGGCCCGGTCGACGTCCTTGAATCCCGTGCGCGAGAGCCCGGCGATCACCGGGCCTTCGACGTGCTTCGCGATCGCCTCGACCGCCTCGAAGTCACCGTCGCTGGCGATCGGGAACCCGGCCTCGATCACGTCGACGCCCAGGCGCGCGAGCTGCTCGGCGATCTCCAGCTTCTCACCGACGTCGAGCGAGATGCCCGGCGACTGCTCGCCGTCGCGCAGCGTGGTGTCGAAGATGCGTACCTGCTCGCTCATGACTGCTCGCTCTCGGATGGTGGTGATTCAGTGTCCTGGACGTTCCGGCAACGAAAAGCCTCCCCGGCCCGAGGGCACGAGGAGGCGTTCGCGAGCACCGGAAGGGTGCCCGCGACTACGTAAGCAGGAGGCTGGTGAAGACGGTGATGCGCGCTGCTTCCGACATGGTCCGACCATGATGGCGGTTCACGCGCGCATTGGCAAGTTGTTTCGCGCGGCCTGCGCGAGACTCGATGCATGGCGAAGCGATCGTGGTTCCGACGTCTCATCGGTGTCGGCGCGATCGCAGGTGCCGCGTACGCCGTGTGGCGCGCGATCGAGGCCAACCGTCCCGCCAACGAGACCGGCTGGGAGCCGCAGCCGTTCCCGTTCCCGCCCCAGCCGCGCGCCGCGCCGAGCACCGCGGGGCCGGACACTGCAAAGCCGGTCACCGCTCCGGTGCCGGCCCCCGTCGAGCCGCGCGTCGCGACGACGACCGCCGAACCGGCGAAGCAACCCGAACCCGATCCCGAACCCGAATCCGGCCCCTGGATCGACGCCCGGGACGGAGTCTGTCCGGTGAGCCACCCGGTGAAGGTCGCGTCCGGGAGCAAGGTCTTCCACCAGCCCGGCGGCCAGATGTACGAGCGCACCACCGCCGAGCGCTGCTACCGCGACGCCGCGGCCGCAGAGGCCGACGGGCTGCGCGCCTCCAAGCGCTGACGCCAGTACGCCGGGTCACAGGATCCCCGCGTCGACGCGGCGCCGCTCATCAGTTGGCGCAGATGCAGAGCTCGTTGCCCTCGGGGTCGGTCATCACGACCCAGTGCCGGCCGTACTCGTCGAAGGGTTCGGGCGAGGCGCAGCGTCGTCACGGTCCTCCCCTCTTTCGAGCGTCAGTCGAGCTCGATCGCCTTCGCGTCGAGGATGCCGTCGATCCCCCGGAGCATCTCGACGGTCTCGGGCGGGACCGGACCGTAGGTGGCGAGCACCATCAGCGCGGCCTCGCCCTCGGTGTTGGTTCCGACGTCCATGTCGGCGATGTTCACGCCGTGCTCGCCGAGCACGGTCCCCACGGTCCCGATCATCCCGGGTGTGTCGGTGTTGCGGACGACGAGCATGTGGCTGGACGGCGGGACATCGACCGCGTGGTCGTGGATGCCGACGATGCGGGGACGGGCATGCTTGCCGAAGAGGGTCCCCGCGACATGGAAGGGCTGCTCGCCGATACGGCCGCGCACGGTCACGAGGTTCACGAAGTCGGCCGCGGTCGACGACAGCGTCTCGCTCACCGCGACGCCCCGGGCCTCGGCCAGCTGCGGTGCGTTCACGAAGGACACCGGCTCGTCGACGACGGGCGCGAGCAGGCCCTTCATGATGGCGAGGGTGAGGACGCGGCAGTCGTAGTCGGCGATCTCCCCCTCGTACGTGATCTCCACGGTCTCGACGGCGCCCCCGGCCAGGGAGGTGAAGAGGCGTCCGAGTCGCTCGGCGAGCGGGAGGAACGGCGCGACGGTGGCGTTCGCCTCGCTCGCGGCCACGTTGACGGCGTAGGGGACGAACTCGCCGCGCAGGGCCAGGACGACCTGCTCGGCGATCGTCTGGCCCGCCTTGTCCTGCGCCTCGGCCGTGGACGCACCCAGGTGCGGGGTGACGACGGAACTCGCGATCTCGAAGATCGGCGACTCGGTCGTCGGCTCCTCGACGAAGACGTCGAGCGCAGCTCCGGCAATGCGACCTTCGCGGAGCGCGTCGGCCAACGCAGCCTCGTCGATGATCCCGCCGCGCGCGGTGTTCACGATCCGCAGCGTCGGCTTGGCGTGCGCGAGGAGCGCCGCGTCGATGAGCCCGATCGTGTCGGGGGTCTTCGGCAGGTGGATCGTGAGGAAGTCGGCGCTGCGGACGAGCTCCTCGAGGTCGGGCACGAGGCGCACGCCGAGCTGGCGGGCCCGCTCCGCGCTCACGTACGGGTCGTACGCGCTGAGCTGCATGCCGAAGGCGAGCAGCCGCTGAGCGACGAGCACGCCCACGCGCCCGAGCCCGACGACACCGAGCGTCTTGCCGTGCAGCTCCACCCCGGTCCACTTCGACCGGTTCCACTCCCCTGCCTTGAGGTCGCGGTCCGCCTGCGGGATGTTGCGCGCTTGCGCGAGCAGGAGCGCAACCGTGTGCTCCGCGGCCGACAGCACGTTCGACTGGGGCGCGTTCACGACCATCACGCCCCGTCGTGTGGCCGCGTCGACGTCGACGTTGTCGAGCCCGATGCCGGCCCGTCCGACGACCGCGAGGTCCGTGCCGGCCTCGAGGACCGCCTCGGTGACCTGGGTGGCCGAGCGGATGACGAGGGCCGCCGCTCCCGGGACCGCGTCGAGCAGCGCTTCCGGCGTCATCCCGAGGCGCTCGTCGACCTCGAAACCGGCCGCTCGCAGCGCGTCGAGCCCGCTCTCGGCGATGGCCTCGGTGACGAGGACGCGCGGGGTCACGGTGCGAGGGTAGCGGGCACCACGCAGTGCGCCCTGTCTTCAGATGCGCTCGATGACCGCACTCGTCAAGTCGACCGCCGCGTCCTTGACGGCAGCCTCGTCGACGTTCCCGAACGACACGTACTGCACGTAGACCAACGTCTTTCCCTTCAGGACGTACACGGTGCTGACGCCACCCGCGTAGAACGCCTTCTTCCCAAGTCCCGAGACGGTCTCGGCGTCGGCCGCGAAGGCCTCCTTCGCCGTGGTGAAGCCGGTCGCGGCCGAGGACCCTCGCTGTACCCAGACGTTCACGGACGTGGTCGGATCGTCGGGCAAGGTGTACCCACACGCGGCGATGACGGCAGGTCCCGGCGGCTTCGCGCCCTTGACGAACGTCAAACCGGTGATCTCGTTCACCTCGCCGACCTTCAAGTACTTGCAGCCGTTCTTCGCGCCCGCGACGGTCGCACCGACCGGGCTTGCGAACAGCGCGAGGACTGCCGCGAGCGACACCGAGATGACTGATCTGCGCGAGAACATCGGGGGACTGTAGTCGCCGTCCGGGCCGCGTCCGGGCCTCAGCTCAAGAGGTCCGCGATCCGGCCGACGCCCTCGACGAGGTCCTCGTCGGAGAGCGCGAACGAGAGCCGGGCGTAGCCGGGCGCGCCGAACGCCTCGCCCGGGACGACGGCGACCTTGGCCTCGTCGAGGAGCACCTCGCACAGCTCCAGCGACGTGGTCGGTGTGCGGCCCCCGATCGTGCGGCCGGCACGCGTCTCGGTGAGCACGCCCTCGAACGACGGGAAGCAGTAGAAGGCGCCCTGCGGGGCCATGCATGCCACATCGGGGATCTCGGCGAGCATCTCGTGCATCGTCGTGCCGCGGCGGGTGAACGCCGCCCGCATCTCCCCGACCGCGACGAGGTCGCCCGACACCGCGGCGAGCGCCGCGTGCTGGGAGACGTTGGCCACGTTCGACGTGGAGTGCGACTGCAGGTTGGCGGCCGCGCCGATCACGTCCGTCGGCCCGATCATCCAGCCGACGCGCCAGCCCGTCATTGCGTAGGTCTTGGCCACCCCGTTCACGATCACGCACTGCTCGGCGAGCCCGGGGACGAGGGTGGGCATCGACGAGAAGCGGTGGTCGCCGTAGGTGAGGTGCTCGTAGATCTCGTCGGTCACGACCCAGATGCCGCGTTCGACGGCCCACTCGCCGATCGCCCGCACCTCGTCGGGCGTGTACACGCTGCCAGTCGGGTTGCTCGGCGACACGAAGAGCAACGCCTTGGTGCGGTCGGTGCGCGCCGCCTCGAGCTGTTCGACGCTCACGCGGAAGTCGGTCGCCTCGGTGGTGGGGAGCGCTACCGCGACCCCGTCGGCGAGCGCGATCGACTCGGGGTACGTCGTCCAGTACGGCGCGGGGAGCAGCACCTCGTCGCCGGGGTCGAGCAGCGCCTGAAAGGTGTTGTAGACGGCCTGCTTGCCGCCGTTGGTGACGAGCACCTGCGAGGGCTCGCACGTGAAGCCCGAGTCGCGCATCGTCTTCTCTACGAGCGCGGTCCGCAGCGCGGGCAAGCCGGCCGCCGGCGTGTAGTGGTGCGCGGCCGGGTCGGAGCACGCCGCGATCGCGGCGTCGACGATGTGCGCCGGGGTCGGGAAGTCGGGCTCGCCGGCGCCGAAGCCGATGACGGCCTCGCCGGCCGCCTTGAGGGCCTTGGCCTTGGCGTCGACCGCGAGCGTGGCCGACTCGGTGATCGCGCCCACCTTGCGAGAGATCCGGGCGCGTCCCATGGCCTTCATCCTCGCATCCGCGTCGATCGCCCGTCGTCGATTTCGCCGTCGCCGGTGTTGGCGGTGCCGAGCTCGTGCGAGCGCGTGCTCAGACCGCGACGGCTTCGTCGTCGGTGGGGACCCAACCGTGGAGGTCGGCGAGGCGGGGGTCGTTCGAGAACACCTCGACGATCGGCAGCGAAAGGCCGAGCCGGCGCTGGACGGTGCGGATGGCGTTCTCCTCGTTCCAGAGCATGAGCGTCACCGCGACGCCTTGCTCGCCCGCTCGGGCCGTGCGGCCGGACCGGTGGATGTAGTTCTTGTGGTCGTCGGTCGGCTCGTAGTGGATCACCACGTCGACGCCGTCGACGTGGATGCCGCGAGCGGCGACGTCCGTCGCGACCAGGACGGGGACCTTGCCGGCCATGAAGTCGGCGAGCGAGCGCTCGCGGGCCGCCTGGCTGAGGTCGCCGTGGATCGGCGCCGCGGTGATCCCCTCCTTGCGGAGCTCGCGCACGAGCTTGTCGGCGGTGCGCTTGTAGTTGCAGAACATGAGCACGCGGTCGACACCGTTGGCGATGGCCGTCGCGACCTTCACCTTGTCCATCTCGTGGACGAACAGGAAGCGGTGCTCCATCTCCTCGACGGTCGGCTCGTCGGACTCGACCTCGTGGAACGCCGGGTCCTTCATGTAGCGGGCGACGAGCTGCTTCACGGCGCCGTCGAGCGTCGCCGAGAACAGCATCGTCTGGTGCTCGGACGTGAGCTTGAAGAGGATCTTCTGGACCTGGGGCATGAACCCCATGTCGGCCATGCGGTCGGCCTCGTCGAGGACGAGCACCTCGCAGTCCGCGAACGACACCTCGCCGCGCTCCATGAGGTCGATGACACGGCCCGGGGTGCCGACGATCACGTCGACGCCGCCGCGCAGGGCGTCGATCTGGGGGTCGAAGCCGACGCCGCCGTAGATCGCGACCGCCGAGCGCCCGACCGTCGTGGCGAGCGGGGCGATGACCCCGTGGACCTGGTTGGCGAGCTCACGGGTGGGGGCGAGCACGAGGGCGCGCGGCTTGCGGGGCTCGGCCTTGCCGATCCGCTCGAGCAGCGGCAGCCCGAAGGCGAGGGTCTTGCCCGACCCCGTCTTGGCCTTGCCGAGGACGTCGCGCCCCGCGAGGGCGTCGGGGAGGGCGATCGACTGGATCGCGAAGGGGGCCTCGATGCCGTCGGCCTTGAGGGCCGCGACGAGGGGGGCCGAGACGCCGAGCGTCTCGAAGGTGGTGGTCACAGTGGTGCCTGCTTTCATCTCGGAGTGGTCGCCCTCGTCGTCACCCCTCCTGAGGAGGGGCCGGGCCTCGATGTGGCGAGGCCGGGCAGTCCGGAGAAAGCGAGGAAGACCTGCGGGGGCCGACGGCACCCGCTGGAGGGCCATCCTACCCGACCGCGCTCCGCGCGCGGGGAACCGCTAGTCGGTCTTGGCCTTGCCCTTGGCCTTCTGGGCCTTCTTCCAGGCCCGGACCTCGGCGAGCGCCTCGACCGAGTCGATGTCGGCCACCGACCGCTTCGTGGCGTCGGAGAACGGCTTCGCCGCGGCCTCCCAGCCCTTGGGCTTCACACCCAGCTGCTTGGCGAGCAACGCGAGGAAGATCTTCGACTTCTCCTCGCCGAAGCCCGGGAGCGCCTTCAGCCGCTCGAGCAGCTCGTCGCCACTCTTCACGCCCTTCCAGACCTTCGCGGCATCGCCGTCGTAGTCGTCGACGAGCGCCTGGCACAGCGCGTGGGCCCGCTTGCCCATCGAGCCCGGGAACCGGTGCAGCGCCGGCTTCTGCTTGAAGACCGCCTCCACCTCTTCCGGGTCCATCGCCGCGATGCTCGCGGCGTCGAGGCTCCCGAGGCGCTCCTTGAGGGTGTGCGGACCCTTGAACGCCCACTCCATCGGGACCTGCTGGTCGAGCAGCATCCCCATGAGCAGGGCGAGCGGGTCGTCGACGAGGAGGCGGTCGGCTTCCGGGTCGCCGGTGATGGGGATCGAGGTGGTGGCCACGAGGCGAGACTAGGTCCCGCGGACACGCCCTCCCCAGCCGCGTACGATGCCGCGCATGCCGACCCTGCATCACGTCAACCTCTGCGTCCCCGAGACGATCGACGGTGCCCCGGGGACGGAAGCCGAGGCTGCGTGGCTCCTCGGACTCGGGTACCGCCGGATCGAGGGCGGCCCGGAGATCTCTGCGATGGCCACCGTGCACTGGTTCGAGGCCGACGACGGCAGCCAGGTCCACCTCACCCTCGATCCCGACCATGCACCGAGCGCGCGGGCGCACACCGCGATCCGCCTCGATGATGCCCTCGACCCGACGATCGCCCGGCTCGAGGCCTCGGGCGTCACCACGAAGACCATCGAGTTCGACGGCGACCGTCACGTGTTCGCGACCGACCCGGCCGGCAACCTCTGGGAGCTGATCGGCCCGCCGGTCGCCCCGGAGGGGTGACGACGGCGGGCCGATCGATCTGGTCCTGATCCCGCCTCGGCGGGACCGTTCAGCAGGTCGCGGGTGTCACGGGATCCGGCCGAGCAGCGGGATCTTCGCGTTGACCCACTTCTGGAGGCTGAACGCGCTGGGGCCGACGGTTGCGATGCCGAGGAACGCCACCATCTCGATGACGTGGCTGCTGTTCACCGGGTTGTTCTCGGGCCACACATCGCCGGCCAGGAACATGAACGCCATCAGGAGCGCGCCACCGATCGCGGCGGTACGGACCCCGACCCCGAGCATCAGCGCGAGGCCGCCGAGCAGCAGCACGGCCATGAACAGCACGTCGGCGACGCCGATGACGTCCGGACCCGACGAGGCCATCCAGTCGAACAGCCCACCGGTGTGACTGGCCGGGGTCGCGAACGTCAGGTACCCGAACGTCGGTGACCCACCCTTGAGCATCGCCGCACTGCAGGCGAAGTCGATCGACGAGCTGTCCTCCGCTCGGCACGTCGCGAAGCCGAGCCCGAAGAACTTGTCGATGAAGGCCCAGAAGAACGACCAACCGAGCAGGATGCGCAGGGCCGTCCAGGCCCACATCCCCTTCACGTGCTCGCCCTCCAGATTCTTCTGGAAGCGGTCCTTGATGGTCTCTACCACGATGTCCCCCTCGGGCCTTCGGGCCCTCTCCGCATGCGGGTGCATGCCAATCCGATGTGCCGGCAGCATCTTGGCCCATGACGCGAGGTCCCGACAGGGACCTAGTGCCCGAGCCGCGAGCCGAAGGGCTCGCGCGGTGGTCGGCGAGCGCTTCCTGAGCGGGCTCTCAGGAACGACCGCACCGACCCGGGGTCGAGGGGCCACAATCGAGGTATGCGCGTGCTGGTGGTCGAGGACGAGGTGGCCCTGGCGGAGGCGATCCGCGACGGGCTCGAGGCCGAGGGCTTCGACGTCGACGCCGTCCACGACGGGCTCGACGGGCTCTGGCGGGCCCGGGAGGGCTCCTACGACGCCATCGTCCTCGACATCCTCCTGCCCGGCATGAACGGGTACAAGGTCTGCAAGACGTTGCGCGACGAGGAGGTCTGGACGCCGATCCTGATGCTCACCGCCAAGGACGGCGAGTACGACGAGGCCGAGGCGCTCGACACCGGGGCCGACGACTTCCTCTCGAAGCCGTTCTCGTTCGTCGTGCTGCTCGCCCGCCTCCGAGCGCTGTTCCGCCGCGGGGCACCACCGCGCCCCGCGGTCCTCGAGTTCGGGCCGCTGCGCCTCGATCCCGCGACCCGATCGGCCGCGCACGGCGACGTCGAGGTCGCGCTCACTGCTCGCGAGTTCTCGCTCCTCGAGTACCTCATGCGCCGCGACGGCCACGTGTCGTCGAAGCCCGAGATCCTCGACCACGTCTGGGGCATGGACTTCGCCGGCGACCCCAACGTCGTCGAGGTGTACATCGGCTACCTCCGGCGCAAGCTCGACGAGACCTTCGGGACGAAGCTCATCCACACGGTGCGCGGCTCCGGGTACCGGCTGTGCGCGGCGTCGGGCTGACGGCGGTCCGGTCATGGCTCGGTTCTCGACCGTCCGGTTCCGGGTCACCTTCGCCGCGGCGGGGCTGTTCGCGATCGCACTCACCCTCGCGTCCTTCGCGCTGGTGCGCACGACGCACGACAGCCTGACGAGGGGGATCGAGCAGGCCAACCAGGAGCAGCTCGACGAGGCAGCCCAGCAGCTCGAGCAGGGGATCGACCCCGCCGACGTCCAGGTCTCGACCCGGCGGGGCGGCACACCGGCGTTCCGGGTGGAAGGCCCCGGCGGTCGCACCGTGACCGTCCCGCTGCCCGGACGCCCGGGAGGCGGCGATCCGCAGGTCCGTGCGCAGCGACGGGTCGAGACCGCCCAGGGCACGATCACCCTCATCGCCGAACGCTCGATCGCCGAGGTCGACGAGACCGTCGACAGCATCACGGACGCGCTCCTCGTCGGGGTCCCGCTGCTGGTCCTGCTCGTCGGGGGCCTCACATGGTGGTTCGCCGGCCGCGCGCTGCGCCCGGTCGAGGCGATCCGCGCCGAGGCGGCGGCCATCACGGGCTCGACGATCCACCGGCGTGTTCCCGAACCGACCACCGACGACGAGATCGGCCGACTGGCCCGCACCATGAACTCGATGCTCGACCGCCTCGAAGAGGCGTCGCTGCGCCAGCGACGGTTCGTCTCCGACGCCTCGCACGAGCTGCGCAGCCCCGTTGCCGTGATCCGGACCCAGCTCGAGGTCGCGCTGCGTCGCGGCGACGACACCGACTGGACGGCGGTGGCACACCGGGTGCTCGCCGAGGACCAACGGCTCGAAGAGGCCGTGGGCGAGCTCCTCGAGCTCGCACGCAGCGAGGAGGGCGAGGAACCGGCCACCACCGACGTGGACCTCGACGAGATCGTGCTCGAGGAGGTGGCGCGACCCCGACGGATCCCGGTCGACCCCAGTCGCGTCTCCGCTGGGCGCGTGCACGGCAACGCGGCACAGCTCACCTCCGTGGTCCGCAACCTGCTCGACAACGCCTGCCGCCACGCGGCCACGCGGGTCGACGCGCATGTCACCGTCGACGGCCCCGAGATCGTCCTCATCGTCGACGACGACGGGCCCGGCGTCCCGGTCCCCGAGCGCGAACGCGTCTTCGAACGCTTCACTCGCCTCGACGAGGGGCGCAGTCGCGACGCCGGCGGTGTGGGTCTGGGGCTCGCAATGGTGCGCGCGATCGCGGAGCGCCACGGTGGCCACGTCGCGATCGAGGACGCGCCGATCGGGGGCGCGCGCTTCGTGGTGCGACTGCCGGCCGCGTCCTGACTGCAGCGAGACGACGCCCGGCCCCACGAGGTCCGGCCACTAGGTTCTCGCCGATGCCCAGCCTGTCGCTCGCGACGTTCAACACGCACTACGGCGTACGGACGTCGCGTCGTGCCCATCCCCGAGAATTCGACGTCGCGGCCGCGCTCGCGTCGTTCGACACCGACGTGATCGTCGTGCAGGAGCTCTGGCGGCCCGACGGCGCGCGCGGTGCCGTCGACGACGCGGCCGAGGCACTCGGTTACGACCTCGTCTACGAGCCCACGAGCCGGGCGATGCTCGGACCGCACTGGCCGCACCTGGTCCCGACGGGCGAAGGCGAGTCGGGCATCGCGGTGCTCTCCCGCCTCCCGGTCGATCGGGTGGGGTCACTCACCGTCGGCCCGACCTTCGGGGACCCGGCGCCGGTGCGGACCGCGCTCGACGTTGCGGTGGACGTCGGGGCCGCCCGCCTGCGCGTGGTCGCCGTGCACCTCACCTCGCGGCTCCCCCACGGTCCGGTGCTCCAGCTCCGCACGCTCTCGGGGCTGCTCCCTGCGCCGGGCACGCCGGCGGTCGTCGTCGGGGACTGCAACTTTTGGGGTCCCGGCGTCGTCGGGCTCCTGCGGGGCTGGCGCCGCACGGTGCGGGGCCGGACGTGGCCCGCCCGGCTGCCGCACAGCCAGATCGACCACATCCTCGTCCGCCCGGGCGACGGGGTCCGCGCGACGGACGGGCGGGTCCTCCCCGGCGTCGGGTCCGATCACCTGCCGATCCGGGTCGAGCTCTCGCTCACCTGAACGGCGGGAGCGGCAGGGCTCAGACGGGCCCGAGGCCGTACGATGCCCGCGCCTCGTTGTAGAGGCGGAGGATCGTGGCCGAGTAGGTGGTCGAGGTGGCCCAGTTCCCGCTCCCCATCTGGTACCAGGTGGTCGCCTTGCCCTTCGGGCTGACGAGGTGGAACCGGGGGTCGACGCAGGGGTTGGCCAGGATCGGTGGCGCACACGTGGTGGCCGTCGGGTCGGCGTAGGCCCGCAGGTGCTGGATCTGGGCCCGGACGCCGGTCCGAGCGTCGGGGAACGCGGCCGGGGCCGGGTTCGAGTCCGTGGCGCCGATCCCGGCGAAGTTGTTCTTCCAGGCCGGGACGGAGCCGCTGAAGCGGTACCAGGCGGTCTCGACGATCCCCTGGATGAAGGCGATGTCGCCCCGGACGCCCTCCGCAGCGCCCTCCTCCACGAAGATCTGGGTGAGCGTGGCCACGGGCACGGTGGCGGAGAACACGCCGCCGGGCTGGGGCTGCCGGGTCAGGAACCACTGCGCCAGCTGGGCGCCGGTGAGGGCGCTCGGGCCCATGATCGACGCGGCACCGGCCGGTGCCGGTGCCGGGGCCGGGCTGGGAGCCGGGCCGGTTCCCGGGCGCATGCAACCCGCGAGCAGCACCATGGCCCCGATGACCACGCAGAGCGCTCGGAGGTGGTGACGGAGAATGTTCATATGCCCCGGGGATCGGCCTCTCTCCGCGCGAGGTTGAGGGGCAATTATTACTCAGCGCAACTTCCTTCCGGGCGGAACGCCGATCGGCCCGACGCACGGGGTTCTCGGCACGCTGAACGTTGCCACGCAACACTGAACGTGCCGAGAAGCGTGGCACCCGCCCGCGGCTGGGCGCCGGGGTCAGCGGGTGGCGGAGCCGGTGGGAGCGAGGCTGGAGACCGTGGTCCGGGTGTCCGTCGGGCCCGCGGCAGTGGTCGGGACCCCCGACCCGATGGGCACCGCGTCGGCGTCCCGGGCGAGCGAGCTGGGGGTCGTGGGCGCGCCGACGGCGTCGACGGGCGTCACCATCCGGAGCCGGAGGTGGCCGGCGTCGACCAGCGCCTCGAGACCGGGGCCGAGCTCGATGTCGCCGGCCGTGCAGTGCCCCTCCGGACCCGTCCGCACGACGGCCCCGTCCGGCAGCGCGAGGCCCTGCTCTCCCGTGACCATCGTCCCGTCGGGGAGCTGCACGACCGTGTCGACGGCCACCGCGAGCGCCAGCGCCTGCTCGTCGGCCCCTTGCCCGTACACACCCGCGAGGGCGCCCGCGAGCACCACGGCCGCGGCCGCAGCTGCGGCACCGCTGATGACGCCGGGGCGTCGCGCGCGACGAGGCGCGCTCGGGAGCGCGACCAGCCGGCCCGGAGGGTTCGTGGTCAGCAGGCGGTGCTCGAGGTCGACCCGGAACCCGTGGTCGGGCCCGATCGGGTCCCGGCCACCGGCCAGCTCGAGCAGGCCGCGCACCTCCTGCCGGGAGGCGCGCCGGGTCGAACGCCCGGTGGCCTTCATCGGGTCACCATCACTGGAGCCGCGAGCGCGTAGGTGACGGTCATTCGCCGGCTCCCCGCGCGCGGTGTTCGGCCCGGTCGTAACTGCGTCGCAGCGCGCTGAGCGCTCGGTGCAGCGTCACCGCCAGCACCGCCTTCGAGCAGCCCATGGCCTCGGCCGCGTCCTCGGTGGTCATCCCGCCGAGGTACCGGAGCGTGAGGACCTGCTGGTAGCGGGGTCGGAGCGTCGACATCACCGCGAGCATGCGCTCGACGTCCTGCTCGCGCTCGAGCCGGTCGGTGTCGTCGTGCGTGGCCTGGTCGGCGAGCGCGTGGAGGGCCCGCTGGCCCCGCCGGGTCTTCGTCCGACCCTCGCGTCGGTAGTGGTCGACGAGCTCGTTGGCGGCGATCCGGTAGAGCCAGGGACCGAACCCCGACCCGGCCGTGTCGAAGCGGTCGAGATGGCGATAGGCGCGCTCGAACGTCGCCGCGGTCACGTCCTCGGCCGCCTCTCTGGTCCAGGTCCGACGATGGGCGAAGGAGTAGATGCGGTCGACGTAGCGTCGGTAGAGGGCGCCGAAGGCCCCCGGGTCGCGCCGGGCGCGCGCCACGAGGGCGCGCTCCTCGGCCCCGGATGCCCCCGACTCGGATGCCCCCGACTCGGAAGACTCGGACGCGGACGCCTCGGACGTGTCGGGTGTCGTCTCACCGAACACGCGGGCGGATCGCACAGGTTCTGCCGGCCCCACAGCTCCCAGTCTGGCCCGTCACCACCGCCGGGGCGAACCTTCGCCGCACCGGAACGACCGGCGAGGCGGGGCCGACGAGCAGCCGTCCGTGGGCTGGGGCGGGGTGGACGGCGCCATCGGCCCCGACCTCGCGGTCATCGAGAAGCCCCAGGGGGACCGCTCGCGAGCACCACCTGATCGTCCGGCCGGGCGGCCGGGCGCAGCCCCGTCGGGCAGACCAGGAGTCGAAGTCGGCGCACATCCCTCCCAACGCCGACCGCCGACCCATGTTTCAGCCCGCGCGCCGCGATCGCCCCGGCGCTACCCTGACGCGATCGTCAGGTCTCGACCGGGCTCCTCTCGACCGGGCCGGTGCTCGACCGGGCCTGTGCTCGATCGGACCGGGGGCACCAGCCAGACGAACCTGGAGGACGCGTGGCCGACAGCCAGTACCCGGGCGGCGACGCTCCCACCTTGGGGGGCGGGCTCTTCGACGGCGACATGTCGACGTGCCCCCAGCCGATGTACAAGATGATGCGCGAGCACGCGGCGGTCATCCGCGCCGACGAGCACCATGTCCTCGTCACTCGGCACGCCGAGGTCATGGACGCCTTGCGCGACGCCGAGACGTTCTCCTCCGACATGGACGCGGTCCCCCTCGGCAACCACCGGCCCCTGATCCCACTCCAGATCGACCCGCCGGACCACCTCGAGTTCCGCAAGATCCTGGACCCGCTCTTCGCGCCCCGCGCGGTGGCACTCCTCGAGCCCGAGGTCCGACGCCTCACCACCGAGCTCATCGACGCGTTCATCGAGGACGGCGAGGTCGACCTCAGCGAGGCGCTGGCCGTCCCGCTTCCCTGCACCGTGTTCCTCGCACTGCTCGGCCTCCCCCAGGAAGACCTCCCCACCTTCCTCCGCATCAAGGACGGGATCATCCGCCCGCCCGGTCTCGCCGGACGCGAAGCCGAGATCGTCCGCACGCGGACGGCGCAGGAGATCTACGACTACTTCGCACCGGTCATCGCGGCTCGACGGGCCGAGCCGCGCGACGACCTGATCACGCGGTTCACCGTGGCCGAGGTCGACGGCCACCGCCTCACCGACGACGACATCGTCGACATCTGCTTCCTCTTCCTCATCGCGGGCCTCGATACGGTCACCGCCACGCTCACCTGCAATGTCGCGTACCTCGCCCAGCATCCCGAGCACCGCCGTGAGCTCGCCGACGACCCGTCGCTGATCCCTGCTGCCGTCGAGGAGCTCATGCGATGGGAGTCGCCGGTTCCCGGCGTTGCCCGGGTGCTCTCGCACGACACGGAGATCGGCGGCGAGCAGCTGGCGGCCGGGACGCGGGTCACGGTCCTCATCGGCTCCGCGAACACCGACGGTGACGAGTTCGACCGGGCCGACACCGTCGACTTCCATCGCGAGGCGAACCGCCACCTCGCGTTCGGCGGGGGCATCCACCGGTGCCTCGGCTCCCATCTCGCCCGCCTCGAGCTCCGCGTCGCGATGGAAGAGCTCCAGCGCCGGATCCCTGACTACGAGCTCGCGCCCGGTACGACGCTCGAGTACACCGAGGGGCTGCGCGCGGTCGAGCACCTCCCGCTCGTCTTCACCCCGGGTCGCCGTGAACAGGCGGCCGGCCGATGAAGGTCGCCGTCGACCTCGCCGTGTGCGTCGGACACGGCCGCTGCTACGCGCTCGCTCCCGACGTGTTCGGGCCCGACGATCGTGGGCACTGCGAGGTCCTGCTCGCCGACGTTCCCCCCGAGCTCGAGGACCAGGCCCGCACCGGCGAGGCGAACTGCCCCGAGCGCGCGATCACCCTGACGCAATAGCGCCCTCGGCGCTCGCACCCGGAGGACGGTCAGAGGTTCTCCTCGGGGTCGACCGGCCCGACGTTCAGGTTCGCGGTGGCCTCCTCGGTGTCGAGGTGCCGCAGCCGTCCTGACCGTGCAGTCCACGCGAAGAACGCGAGGAGCAGCAGGCCGTCGACGATCAGCACCGAGCGGATGCCGACGGCGTCGGCCGCCATCCCCTGCAGGAGGACCCCGAGCGGGTAGCAGAGCCCGAACGTCGTCAGCCAGATCGCGAGGACGCGGCCGCGCATCGCGTCGGACGACAGATGCTGGATGCAGCTGTTGTTCGTCGCGATCATGATCAGGAACCCACAGCCGGCACCGGCCATCATCACGACCCCGACCGCCAGGCCCGGTGCGAGACCCAACGCGATCACGAAGCACGCGTAGGTGGCGAACCCGATCGTCAAGATCGCGCTCGGCAGCCGCCGCCCGTCGAG
This sequence comes from Acidimicrobiia bacterium, assembly GCA_046484625.1. GTDB lineage: Bacteria > Actinomycetota > Acidimicrobiia > IMCC26256 > PALSA-555 > DASUAO01. Next base: position 407 of record JAWOIO010000069.1, on the reverse strand, counting down.
TCGACCCGTCACCACTGCTCCGACGATCGCCCCCACGCCCAGGGCGCCGGCGAGCACCCCGTACTCCAGTGCCGACGCGTCGAACATCTCGAGCGCGACGACGGGGATCAACGGCACGACGGGCTGTCCGACGAACGCGGTGAACCCGTTGATCCCGATCGTGGTCCGCAGTCCCGGTTCCCGCCGGACGTACGCGAGACCGTCCCGGAAGTCGCGCAGGTACCCGCCGCGCGATGGCGACGGCGCCGCGGCCGCCGGACCCGAGCCGCGCATGGCCAGGAGCGCTACGAGTACGAATGCGAAGCTCAGCGCGTTGACCAGGAAGCACCAGCTCGCACCCGCGGTGTCGACGAGGAGGATCCCCGCCGCCACCGGCCCGAGCGCCTTGGAGATGTTGAACTGGGTCG
>JAWOIO010000050.1:0-8944 GCA_046484625.1 Acidimicrobiia bacterium | reverse complement strand
AACGGTGCCGGGAAGAGCTCGCTCGGCGCCGCGATCGGTGGTGCGGTCACGCCGTCGGCCGGGACGATCCGCTTCGCCGGCCGGGACATCACCGCGATGGATGCCCACGCGGTGAGCCGGCTGGGGATCGCGTATGTCCCCGAGGAACGGGCGATCTTCCCGCACCTCACCGTGATCGACAACCTCCGCGTGCGGCTCCGTCACGCCGTACCCCGGTCCGAGCGTTCGAGCGCCCTCGACCGGGCGCTGGAGCTGTTCCCAGTGCTCGCGGAACGCCGCCGTCAGGACGCGGGGACGCTCTCGGGCGGCGAGCAGCAGATGCTGAGCCTCGCCCGAGTGCTCGCCGCTCCCCCGCGCCTACTCATCGCCGACGAGATGTCGCTCGGACTCGCGCCGAAGCTCGTCGACGTGGTGTTCGAGGGTCTCGCCCGGGCTCGCGCCGAGGGAGTCACGGTGCTGCTCGTCGAGCAGTATGTCGAACGGGCGCTGGACTTCGCCGACGACGCCGTCATCTTGAGCCGCGGTCGCGTCGCGTGGGAGGGCCCGACGTCCGACGCCCGCAGCGAGCTCCTCACCGAGTACCTGGGCACCGCCTGACGTACCCACACTCCGTCTCGTTGATGCGTTGCGCACCCGCAGAGTGCGGGGTGAGCAACACAGGTCCGTGGTTGCTGGGTTCAGGCCCCGTCGCGAAGGCGCTGGCGAAGGACGAACTTCTGGATCTTGCCCGACGCGGTCCGGGGGAACTCCTCGATCGAGCGCACGTCCTCGGGCCACTTCTGGCGGGCCATGCCCGACGCCTCGAAATGTGCCTTCACCGCCTCGAGGTCGGGCGCCCCGTCGTGGTCCGGGAGCATCCGCACGAACGCGCAGCCATGCTCGCCCAGGCGCTCGTCGGGCGCGGCCACGACTGCCACTTCGGCGACGCCCGGCATGCGCAGCAGCTGCTCCTCGACCTCCAGGGCACTCACGTTCTCCCCGCCGCGGATGATGATGTCCTTCTTGCGGTCGACGATCGTGAGATAGCCATCCTCGTCGAGCACGCCCACGTCGCCGGTCGAGTACCAACCGTCGGCGTCGAACGCGGCCCGCGTCAGCTCCGGATCCGTGTAACCCACGAAGCAGTCGGGACCGCGACTCCAGATCTCGCCGGGCTCGCCGGCGCCGACCGCGTTTCCGTCGTCGTCGCGCAGCTCGATCGTGACCCCCTCCATGGGGCGGCCGTCGGTCGCGTGGCGCTTCTCCCGCGGATCGGTGTGGCGGCAACCGGTGATCGACGGGTGCTCGGTCGAACCGAAGCTCCGCACGATGGAGATGCCGAGCGTGTCGGCGCGCTCGCAGACGGTGCGCGGCACGGAAGAGCCGCCCAAGCCGATCCTCTGCATCCGGCGTGCGTGCTCGGAGGTGAAGTCGGGGTGGTCGAGCAGGCTCGTGAGGAAGTAGGTCGCGCCGCTGCCGGCCGTGAGGTCGTCGGCGAGCATCGCGTCCAGCACCTTCGCGGGGTCCCAGACGTCGATGAGGTGTACGGGCTGACGCTTGTAGACGGGGAGCAGCAGCGCCGCGAGCATCCCGATCCCGTGCCCGACGGGGGCGCCGACGAGGAGCGGGAGCCCGCCCTCGTTGGCGTTGAGTGCGCTCAGCTGCTTGATCTCGAACCCGATGGTGCGATGCGAGTGGACGACGCCCTTGGGATCGGCGGTCGTCCCGGAGGTGTATGCGATCAGCGCCGGCGCCGACGGGTCGGTCGAGACCGGGCCGTCGATCGGGCCTGCTTCGAGCAGGGACGCGAACGGGACCGCGTCGCCCGGGACCTCGTCGCCCACGACGATCACGTGCTCCAGGTCGCCGAGGCCCGGCCGTAGGTCGGCGAGCGTCGCCAGGTAGTCGAGGTGCCCGAAGCGGTCCGCGCTGACGAAGACCCGCGCCTGCGACTGGCGGAGGACGAATCCGACCTCCTTGGCACCGTAGAAGTGGACGATCGGGACCGGCACCGCGCCGAGGAACGCGATCGCCCAGAAGGTCGCCGCCGCCTCGGGCCAGTTCGGCATCTGGAACGCGACGGGCTCGCCCGGGCACACCCCGAGAGCGGCCAGCCCGCCGCCCACCCGGCGCGCGAGGTCGGAGGCCTCGCCGTAGGTGCCCCGCCACGGGCGGACGTCGGATCGGAACGCCACTGCCTCCCCCGGCGCGTCGGCGAACCCCGCCGCGAGGATCGTCCCGAGGGTCTCGTCGGTCCACGAGCCGTCTGCGCAGAACCGGCCGGCGCGCTCGAGGTCGTCGGCGCGCGGCGTGAACTCGAGAGGCATCGCCAGACGCTATCGGCGCGCCCGCCCCCGTGCCCGGGCGATGCCGCGGTTCGACCCTCGTTGCCTCGCTGCGGAGCCCGGAATATGGTTCTGGGGATGCGGAACAGTATTCCCACAATGGCGGCCTTCGAGGCCCCGGAACGGGCGGTCGCCTCCCGGACGCTGAAGGACCGCACCGAGGCGTACGAAGCCGAGGTCCGACGGCTGGTCGACGCGGCCTACGTGGTGATGCGCAGGACCGGCGACCTCGACCCCCGCGTCGGCGACATCGTCTCGGAGGCGTCCCTCTCGAACCAGGCGTTCTACCGGCACTTCCGCAGCAAGGAGGAGCTGCTCCTCACCGTGCTGGAGGACGGGCAGCGGCGGCTGCTGGCCACGCTCGACGCCCGCATGGCCCGCGTCGAGCCGGGCGCGCCTCGGGTACGCGCGTGGGTCGAAGGCGTGCTCGAACAAGCCCGCAACACCACCGCGGCGGAGAACACCCGTCCGTTCGCCCTCACCGGGCTTCGACTCGCCGACCGCTTCCCCGACGCGTGGGCGCGCTCGCGCGACGTGCTCCTCGCGCCCCTGCGCGCCGCGATCGCCGACGCGGGCGGCGACCCGACGCGCGACGCTCCCGCCGTGTACCACCTCGCGATGGGGACGATGCAGGAGGCGCTCGCCCGACGTGAACGCCCGTCCGACGCCGACGTCGCGCACCTCGCCGACGCCGCCGTCGCGATCATCGAGGTTCACGATGGAGCGTGAGCTCCTGATGACGGGAATCGGTGGACAGGGCGTGCAGCTCGGAGCGCTCGTCCTCGCAGCGGCGGCGACCGCAGAAGGCCGTGAGGTCATGTCTTTCGGCATCTACGGAGGCATGATGCGCGGCGGCAACACCGACAGCACGGTGGTGGTCGCCGACGTCCCGATCACGACGCCACCCGTCGTCGCACGCGCCTGGTCGGCGATCGCGATGCACGACGAGTTCTGGGAGCCGCTGGAGCCGCGCCTTCGCCCGGGCGGGGTCGTCCTCGTCAACGACGCGACGTTCGCGCACGAGATCACCGCCGACGTGTCCGTCCATCGGCTCGACGCGACGGAGATCGCGGCCGGAGTCGGGAACCCGCTCGGCGGCGCGATGACGATGGTCGGGGCCTACGCCGCGCTCACCGGGATCGTGGCCATCGACTCGCTCGTCGAGGCCATGCGCTCGACGATCCCGTCGTACCGCCGTCAGCACATCGAGGCGAACGAGCGGGCACTCCTCGCGGGGTGGGACGCGGTTCCTCGTGACGCCCACCCGGCCTGGGCCGAGGTCACGATCGGAGCCCCGGGATGACCGAGATGATCGCAGTGCGCAGCCGCGGGACCGTGACGATGGAGCCGGAACGGTGCAAGGGCTGCGAGCTGTGCATCCCGGCCTGCCCACCCCAGGTCCTCACCATGTCGGAGGGCGTCAACCGCATGGGCTTCCACGTCCCCGAGCTGCACGCCGGGTGCACCGGCTGCGCGGCGTGCTTGCTCGTGTGTCCCGACTTCGTGTTCGAGGTGTTCCGCTACGACCAGCCCGTCGAGCACCTCGTCCCGGTGACGGCGGCCCCGACGGAGGGCAAGCGATGACCGCCGACTCGGGCATCACCCCCGCACTGGCGGGTCGTTCGCTGATGGAGGGCTCCGAGGCGCTCGCCCGCGCGTCGATCGTCGCCGGGTGCCGGTTCTTCGCGGGCTACCCCATGACCCCGTTCACCGAGGTCCTCGAGCACTTCGCCCGCCTGCTACCCGACGTCGGAGGGACGTGCGTCAACGCGGAGTCCGAGCTCGAGGCCGTCGGCATGGCCTGGGGCGCGTGCGCCACCGGCGCGCGCGCGGCGACCGGATCCACCGGACAGGGGCTCTCGTTGATGCAGGAATCGCTGTCGGAGGCCACGCTCGCCGAGATCCCGCTGGTGGTGTTCAACATGGCGCGAAGCCAGGGCGACTACTTCCAGGCCACTCGCGGTGGGGGCCACGGCGACTACCGCCACCTCGTCCTCGCCCCGGAGGACGTGCGCGAGGGCATCGTCCTCACCCAGCTCGCGTTCCACCTCGCCGACAAGTGGCGCAACCCGGTGCTCGTCTACGGCGACTACCTGCTCGCGCACACCCAGGAGGCGGTCTCGATCGACGTCGTCGACTTCGGCTCCCTCCCCGACAAGGACTGGGCGGTCGACGGCTCGCGCACCGGCTCCGGCGTCTCCGGCAACGTCACGCCCCTTGGTGTGGGGAAGTTCGGGCAGCGTCAGTTCGGGCAGGAGGGCAAGGCGCAGTACATCGCGAGCAAGATCCCGCTGATGGAGCGGGAGACGCTCGTGGAGACCGGGTACCTCGACGACGCCGAGACCGTCGTCGTCGCGTTCGGGACCCCGGCCAAGTTCGTGAAGTACGCGGTCGCGCAGCTGCGCGAGGCCGGCCACCGCATCGGCTACGTCCGCCCGATCACGCTCTGGCCGTTCCCCTACGAGACCGTGCACGACGCGGCGGCAGGCGCACGCGCGGTCGGCTCGTTCGAGCTCTCGGCGGGACAGCTCGTCGACGACGTCCGGATCGGCGTGGCCGGGCAGGCGCCGGTGGAGCACCTTGGTGGGATCTCGACCGATCACTCGGGCTTCGGCGTGGGCCGACTCCTCGACGTCGACGAGGTCACCAGCCGCGTGCTGGCGCTCCACGAGGGGCGCCCACAGCCGCCCGTCCCCGGCTACGAGGAGTTCTCCTACGAGCTCGCTCCCCACCAGGAATCGCCCACCCCCCAACGTTTTGGCGTCACTAATTGGCGGAATACAGCAGTAACTGACGCAAGAACGACGGGGGTTCGAACGTGAGCACCCCACTCGGGCCGGTGATCGACACGAGCGTGGCACCCGGTGCGGGTGCGCGGGTGGTGGAGGCCCACAAGCCCGACCTCCTGCTGACCGAGGACCACTCGCTCTGCCCGGGTTGCGGCGAGCCGCTCGCGCTGCGCACGTTCCTGGAGGCGATCAGCGAGCTCGGGCTCGCGTCCCGGGCCGTCGCGGTCGCCGGGATCGGCTGCTACACGGCGTTCTCCGGCTCCATGGACGTCGACCTGGTGCAGGCGCTGCACGGCCGGGCGCCCTCGGTCGCGACCGGCGTGAAGCGGATGCTTCCCGACGCGACCGTGTTCACGTTGCAGGGCGACGGCGACATGGTGAACGAAGGGCTCCAGGAGGTGCTGCACACCGCGGCGCGCGGCGAGAACCTCACCTGCATCCTGCTGAACAACGGCGTGTTCGGCGAGACGGGCGGGCACATGACCGCCACGAGCGCCATCGGCCAGCGCACCAAGAACACGCTCGAGGGACGCGACGCCGAGTACCACGGATACCCGATCCTCATCGGTGACCTCGTCGCCCGCCTCGAAGGCGCCGCGTACGTCGCCCGCGGGTCGGTCCACAACGCAGGCGCCGTCGCCCGCACGAAGCGGATGTTCCGACGCGCGTTCGAGTGCCAGCGCGACCGCCAGGGCTTCTCGTTCGTCGAGGTCCTCACGATGTGCCCGACCGGATGGTTCGTGCCCACCGCCGAAGGCCCGGGCGAGCTCCAACGCACGCTGGGCGAGGTGCACGTGATGGGAGAGCTGAAGGTCGACGGCGCCATCCGAACGACCGAGGAGCTGCACGCCGAGAACATCGCCCGCCAGCGGGAGGTCGAGGCCAAGCTCGCCGCCGGCGGTCTGGACGCGCCGACCTAGGCTCGCCCGCGTGAACTTCACCTATCCCCCCGAGGCCGAGGCCTTTCGCACCGAGTTCCGCACCTGGCTCGACGAGCACCTCACCGACGAGCTCCGCGAGCGCAGTCACTCGCTCAACATGGAGCCTGGGAGCCCCGAGCTCGAGCAACGTCGTGCCTGGAACCGTTCCTTGGCCGACGCCGGGTACGCGGCGATCTCCTGGCCCGTCGAGTACGGCGGGCGGGGCGCGGGCGTGATGGAGCAGGTCGTGTGGAACGAGGAGATGCACCGCGCGCAGGCGCCCGGACCGATCAACGTGCTCGGCATCCCCAACGTCGCGCCCGCGATCATGGCGTACGGCACCGACGAGCAGAAGACGACGATGCTCCCGGCGATCCTGCGCGGGGACGACATCTGGTGCCAGGGGTTCTCGGAGCCCGACGCCGGATCCGACCTCGCGTCGTTGCGCACGACGGCCGTGCTCGACGGTGACTCGTGGGTCGTCAACGGCCAGAAGATCTGGACGACGCTGGGGCACCTCGCCAACTGGTGCGAGCTCCTCGTGCGCACCGACCCCGACGCCCCCAAGCACAAGGGCATCTCCTGCTTGCTCGTGGACATGACGCTGCCGGGGGTCTCGGTGCGACCGCTCGTCACGATCACCGGCGAGCACGAGTTCAACGAGGTGTTCTTCGACGACGTCCGGGTACCGGCCGATTCCATCCTCGGGCCGGTGCACGAGGGTTGGCGCGTCGCGATGACCACGCTGTCGCACGAGCGGGGCGGCGTCGCCAAGCTGCACCTCGGGACGAGGTCGAAGGTCGCCGAGCTCATCGACATCGCCAAGCGCACCCCCAAGGGTGACGGCCGGATGGTCGCCGACGACCCGGCGATCCGTCAGCGCCTGGCCCGGGTCTACCTCGAGGCGGAGCTGTTCAAGCTCGTGGCCGATCGCGCCATCTCGGGCGAGCTGCACGGTCGGGCGCTCGGCCCCGAGTCGAGCATCGTGAAGATGGTGTGGAGCGAGACCGAGCAGCACCTCACCGAGGTGGCCGCCGCGGTGCTCGGACCCGACGCGACGACCGGAGCGTGGGGCCGAGATCGCCTCGCGTCGCGTTCGCACACCATCGCGGGCGGCACCACTCAGGTGAACAAGAACATCATCGCCCAGCGCGTCCTGGGCCTCCCCCGCGCGCGCTGACCGCGGGGACCGCGGGTCAGCGCTCGGTGGTGCGATCCGGCTCGGTGGTGCGATCTGGCTCGACGCGACGGTCGACATCGCCGCTCCCGGCGGCGGCCCCCCGCCAGAGGTGACCGACCACGAGATCGGCTCCGAGCAGCAGCACGGCGACCCATCCCAGCTCCGGAACGTCGAGCGCCTTCGCCGCGACGACCGTCAACGGGGCGCCGGCCGTCAGCAGCACGCGCCCGGTCGACACGCGGCACGCCACGACGACGGCCAGTCCGACACCGAGACCGATGCTCGGACGCGAGACGATGGCGGACGCGAAGCCGACCCCCAGCCCCGCGAGCACGCCGTCACGCGGGCTCGGTGCCGACCCTGCGTAGCGCAACGGCGACGCGAGCAGGGCAGCCGCCGAGAGGCCCGACGGTTCGCGTCGGCGACGGCGCGTCACCACGAGGAGCGCCAGGCACCCCAGGACGGCAACAGCCGACAACGCCAACGCCCACCACACGAACCGCTGCGGCGTCCACCGCAGCTCGATCGACATCGCGCCCGCGGAGTCGGGCTCGACGAGCCAGCCGTTCGCGAATCCGTCGACGAGCACCGGCACACCGAGGGACTGGCCGGCCGCGGTCTCGGCGTGCCAGCCGTCGCTCAGGCTCTGCCCGAGCACCAACCAGAACGGCTCACCGTCGGTGCGGACCTTCAGGTCGAACGAGGTCGGGCCGGACTCGACGACGCGCACCCGGGCCCCGCTCGCTGGTGGCGGAGCTCCCAACCGCGCCCGCGGATCTTCGGCCGGGCCACCACCAGGCTCCGAGGCCAACACCAGCTGATCGACGTCGAAGCCGGTCGTGCGCCCGGGAGCAGCGACGATCTCGTGGCGACCCACGTCGAACGTCAGGGGATCTCCACACGGCTCGATCGAGAAGCCGAGCGCGCCATCCTGCACCCGGCCGTGGACCTCGACCGGCACTGGCTCGCCGTCGGCACTGAGCAGGTCCTCCCGACAGCTCGACGTCACGGCCGCAGGATCCGCGACCGGCTCGATGCCGGGGATCGACACCTCGGCGAACGCGAGCGGAGCAACGGTCCCGTCCGACACCGCGACGGCGCGCACCGACTCCACCACGATCCGGACATCGGTGGCCGTGACGGGATCGAATGCGAGTGGCACCGTGGTCGTCGCTCCTTCCCGGGCGTCATCAGGCATCTCCGGGAGCTGGATGCTCGCGACCGACGCGCCGTCCGCCTCGATGCGCAGCCGAGTGGGTACCGAGTGTCGACCGTCGGCGACGACCGTCAGCGCACCCGATCCGCCGACCGTCGTGGGAGCGTCGAAGCCGGCGTCGAGCCACTGGCCCTCCAGGGCACCGAACGGCGTGGTCCACCAGGTCGCGGGATCACCGTCGAAGGCGCGTGACGCTCGCGCGTCCGGAAGGTTCGCGAGGCGACCCGAAGACGTGAAGGTCGCGGACGCGGTCGTACCGAGGACCGCGTCGAGCAGATCGTCGGACGCCGATGGTGCCGGGCGCGCCGTCCCTGCGAGTGAGAACGTTCGGGCGGACGGAAGCCGTAGCGACCGGGCCAGTGCCGCCTCGCCGTCGCCCCGACCGGACTCGGCGAGCTGGCGTTCGCGGGTGAGCACGATGTTGACGCGCCTCTCGCGTTCCTCGTTCCCGGCCCTGACCAGGGTCCTCGTCGGTACCCGCACGACCTCGCGCACGCGGACGTCTCCGAGGCGAA
>JAWOIO010000108.1:0-27645 GCA_046484625.1 Acidimicrobiia bacterium | reverse complement strand
CGGAATCCGCGACCGGTACGGGACGTCCTTGAGGTCATCCATGGTGAGCGCGTCGATGTCGGCTCGCAGCGCGACCGTCGGTCCGTCGCCCGGACCGACGTCGCACCACAGCCCGGTCCCCGACGACAGGAGGCGCGGGACCAAGCCGGCAGTGCGGAGGCGCTCGGCGATCAACGCCGTCGTCTCGTGCTCCTCGCTGCTCAGCTCCGGATGCGCGTGGAGGTGCCGACGGAACGCGACGAGCTCCTCCTGGTGCCCGTCGAGGAAGTCGTCGAGGCGGTCGGCGAGGAGGGAGTCGAGCCCGCCGCGATCGGGACTCATCGGGCGGCGTCGTCGCTCGCGAGCTCGTCGACCAACACGTCGACGACATCGAGCAGCGAGCCACCCTGCTCCACGACGCGGCGCTGCCGCACGTAGCTCGGACCGTCGTGGGCAATCGCCCGGACGTGTCCGAGCTCGTCGACGCACCCCAGCCGCGCCGCCATCGGCAGAAGCCGCTCGACCAGGTCGTCGACGAGCTCGCGGGTCGGTCGACGGGCACCGGAGTCATCGACGATCAGCTCGGCTTCCACCCCGAACCGGGATGCCACCCATTTGTTCTGACGCACCACCCACTCGCGGGCACCGGGGAGTCGCTCGCCGCGATCGAGCCGCTCGTCGAGGTCGGCGACGAGGCACTGCGCCAGCGCGGCGAGCGCGGCGACCTCGGTGAGCGTGGGCATCGCATCGCACATGCGCAGCTCGACGGTCCCGAAGTCGGGATGCGGGCGGACGTCCCACCACACCTCACGGATCGACGTGATGGCGTCGGCCGTGATCAACGTCTCCATGAGCTGCTCGAAGTCCTGCCAGTCGCGCAACGGAGGCGGCAGGCCTGCGGTCGGGAGCGACTCGAACACCTTCGTGCGACACGACGCCATGCCCGAGTCGAGCCCGTGCCAGTAGGGGCTCGCCGCCGACAGGGCCAGGAACAACGGGAGGTGTGCGGCGAGCGAGTTGTTGATCGGCACGACTTTGCCGGGACCACGAACGCCGACATGGAAGTGCGTGCCGTACGTCGCCAGGCGTCGCGCCGGCCACTGGATGCGCTCGACGAGATCCTCGTACCGGGCCTGGGGACTGATCGCCTGGTCCCGCCAGTGCGAGAACGGATGCGTCCCCGCCGACATGATGTCGAGCCCCTCCGGGCTCGCAACCGCGCGGACCTCGTCGAGCGACTCCTGGAGGTCGGCGCGCGCCTCTCCGGCAGTCGCGCAGATCCCCGTGACCAGCTCGAGCGTGCACTGGAAGAGCTCGTGCTTGATCTTCGGGTGCTCGTCGCCGCCCCCGTCTTCGAGGGAGGCGAGGATCTCGCACGCCGCGGTGGAGAGCGCGCGGGTGGTGCGATCGACGATGCTCACCTCGAGCTCGACGCCGAGACTGGCTCTTTCGGAGCTGTTGAAGTCGACGTGCATGACCGGTGCTCGGTCTCGGACGCGCCCGGTGCCCGATGGCCCTAGAGCTGACCCTTGGCGGCCTTCACCGGGGTGAGGAACTGCAGGTCGGCGTTCTCGATGAAGTCGCCGAGCGACGCGCCGAACTCGGCGAACGCTCCGCTGGCCATGTGCTCGTCGAGCGCGGCCTGGTCGGCGTAGAGCTCGGTGACGTAGAACTCGTTGGGGACCTCGTTCGAGCGATGGAGCATGTAGTGCTCCGTGCCGGACTCATTGGCGTCGACGTGCTCGAGGAACGCATCCCACGCGGCGGGGAAGCCGTCGGCCCTGTCGGCCTTGATCGTCAGCTTCGCGACGACGGACACCTTGCTCATCGTGTGCTCCTTACTCTCCTGGGAGGGAATGGGGCCCGTACGGACTTTCGTCGCGCTCGTCCGCCTGCTGGCGCCCCGAGGGCTCGAATCGTAACGTGTTCCAGTCCGGCCCCGTCCCCCGAGCTCGAACGCAGGAGACCATCGTGGCCTTCACGCTCGCCGACGTCGACCTCACCAACCTCGAGATGTTCGTCGAGGGCGTGCCCCACGAACAGTTCGACGTTCTGCGGGAGCAGGCGCCCGTCTACTTCCACCCTGAGCACGGTGGCGGCGGCTTCTGGTGCATCACCCGCGCCGACGACCTCGCCACGGTGAGCCACGACTGGCAGCACAGCTCCAGCGAGTGGGGGATCACGCTGCACGAGCTCGAGAACCCGGACCAGATGGCACAGCTCGTCGCCGATCCCGCACTGCTCCCCTCCGCGGTCGACGAGATGCTGCGGTACCAGGCCTTCGGGGGCGGCGGCCCGCACTTCTGCCTCGGGACCCACCTCGCGAAGCTCGAGATCCGGGTGTTGTTCGAGGAGCTCCTCGGACGGATCCCGAAGATGGAGCTCGCGGGCGACGTGGAGCGGCTCCGCTCGAGCTTCATCAACGGGATCAAGCACATGCCGGTCTCGTTCTGAGCGACGATCCGGCTCCGTCGGTCCTTCCGGGCCTCGACATCGACGCGGTCACCGCCTGGCTGCGCGACCACGTCGACGGCGTCACCGGCGCCCTCACGTTCTCGCTCGTCGCGGCGGGCGGCTCGAATCTCACGTATCGAGTACAGGACTCGGAGGGATCCGCCTGGGCGCTCCGCCGCCCTCCCGTCGCCGCGGTGCTGGCCACGGCCCACGACATGGACCGCGAGTGGCGGATCATCACGGCGCTCGCCCGCACCGAGGTCCCCGTGCCCGCTGCGGTTGCCCGCTGCGAGGACGCCGCCATCACGGGAGCGCCGTTCTACGTGATGGAGTTCGTCGACGGCACGATCCTACGGACCGAGGCCGACGGCCGGAGGCTCTCCCCCGCGCAGGCCCTGACGGCCTCCGACTCGCTCGTCGACGTGCAGGTCGCGCTGCACGCGCTCGACGTCGACGACATCGGGCTCGGCGACCTCGCCAAGCACCGCACCGGCTACGTCGAGCGCCAGCTGCGACGATGGAAGACGCAGGTCGAGCGGGCGAAGGTGCGCGACCTGCCCCTCCTCGACGATCTCCACGATCGCCTCGCGCGGGCCGTGCCAGAGGACTCGCCGGGGCCGTCGCTCGTCCACGGGGACTACCGCTTCGACAACGTGGTGCTCGACGACACGCACCGCGTCGCCGCCGTGCTCGACTGGGAGCTGTGCACGATCGGCGACGCGGTCGCCGACGCCTGTTGGTCGCTCCTCTACTGGATCGACCCGGGCGATCGCCTGCCGTTTCTCGACTCCGCGCCCACGTTGGCGCCGGCGTTCCCGCGGCGGGCCGACGCCGCCACACGGTACGCGGCCTCCTCGGGGCGGGATCTCGACGCGCTCGGGTGGTTCACCGTCTTCGGGTACTGGAAGATGGCCTGCATCGTGGAGGGCGTGTACGCGCGGCGGCTCAAGGGCGCCCAGGGCGGCGGCGCGCAGCGCGATCCGTCGTCGATCGCCGACCGGGCCGACGCGTTCCTCGCGTACGCTGCCGACGCGGCGGTCGGCGTCCTGTAGAGCAGCCCGGCCTGCGATCCACCGCCACCGATCCACCGAGACCGATCAAGCGAGACCGATCAAGCGAGCAGGGGAGACGACACGTGGCGTTCTCGTACCAGGGCAAGCGGGTGATCGTCACCGGGGCGGCGTCGGGGATGGGCGCGGCGACCGTCGCGATGCTTCTCGACTGCGGCGCCGAGGTGCACGCCCTCGACATCGCGCCCATCGCAGCCCCGAACGGGGAGGCAGTGGCCGGCACATACGAGACCGACTGCGGCGACCCGGCTTCCATCGACGCGACCGTCGAGAAGATCGGCGGACCGGTCCACGCCCTCTTCAACATCGCCGGCGTCCCCCAGACCCACCCGCCGGACCGGGTGTTCGGCGTGAACTTCCTGGGCCTGCGCCACCTCACCGAAGCGGTGCTCGCCGGGCCGATGGTCGACGGCGGCGCCGTCGCGCATGTCGCGTCGAAGGCCGGCTCGGGCTGGCGCAGTCACCTCCCTGCGATCCAGGAGGTGCTCGCGACACCCGACCTCGCGGCCGGTGCCGCGTGGGCGTCGGCGAACCTCGCCGACCAGGGCGACCCCTACTTCTTCTCGAAGGAGTGCGTCGTCGTCTACACGATGCAGCGCGCCCACGACCTGCTCGGTCGCGGGATCCGGATGAACTGCCTCAGCCCCGGGCCGGTCGAGTCGCCGATGATGCCCGCGTTCCGGGAGGCGCTCGGGTCGTCGCTGCTGGAGTGGACCGCGGCGCAGGTGGGCCGCATGGGTCGCCCGGACGAGATGGCCGGTCCGCTCGTGTTCCTCAACAGCGACGAGGCCTCCTACGTGAACGGCTTCGACCTCATGGCCGACGGGGGGTTCACGGGCGCGATGGAGCTCGGCCTCATCGACCTGTCGACGCTCCCCGCCGGCTGAGCGGCGTCGCGCCCATGGTCGAGCGCCGGGCCGCGCGGGTCCTGTTGCTCGCCCACGACACCGTGCTGCTCATCCGCGGCGTCGACCCGTCGCATCCGGAACGGGGCACGTGGTGGCACACCCCGGGCGGCGGGATCGACGACGGTGAGCGGGTCGAGGACGCGGCCGTCCGAGAAGTGCTCGAGGAGACCGGCCACGTCGTCGGGATCGACGCGCTCGGTCCCGTGATCGCGACCCGGACCGCCACGTTCGACTTCGAGGACGTCGAGTACCGCCAGCACGAGTCGTTCTTCGCGATCCACGTGCCGCGCTTCGAGCCGTCGGCGAGCCGTTGGGACGAGATCGAGCAACGCTCCCTGCTCGAGTACCGCTGGTGGACGCCGGACGAGCTCACCGCGACCGATGACGCCTACTTCCCGGCCGAGTTGGCCGACGTCGCGCGCGCCGCCCTCACCGGCCCGATCCCCGAGCCGATCGTCCTCAGCGGCGCCTGATCTCTTGGCGTGAAGTTCGGATCAGCGCGGACGGCGGCGGGCCTTCTTGGCGAGGCCGGGGGGTTGCCAGGGGTCGCCGGCGCTCACGTCGGTCCCCGGGGCGACGATGTGGTCGATGGCGTCGAGGGTCGCCTCGTCGAGGCGGACGTCGGCGCCGGCGATCCCGTCCTCGAGCTGCTCCATCGTGCGGGGCCCGATGATCGCCGACGTGATCGCGGGGTGCTCGAGCACGAACGCGTGCGCGAGGTGCGTGAGGCTCACCCCGGCGGTCTCCGCCACACCGATGAGCTCCTCGACAAGGTCGAGCCGATGCTCGTGAGCGGCCTTGGCCCGCTCGCTCTGACGCTGCGAGCCGAACCCCCGCGCCATGCGTGACCCCTCGGGCGGTGGCTGCCCCTTGCGGTAGCGACCGGTGAGCAGTCCGCCCGCGAGGGGGCTCCACGGGATGACGCCGATCCCGTAGCGGGCACACGTGGGGAGCACCGCCCGCTCGATGCCGCGCATGAGGATCGAGTACGGCGGCTGTTCGCACACGAACCGCTCACGGTTGCGGCGCTCGCTCGTCCACTGCGCCTCGACGATGTACTCGGCCGGGAACGTGGAGTGGCCGAAGTAGCGGATCTTGCCCTGGTGGACGAGGTCGCTGAGGGCGCCGAGCGTCTCGTCGATGTCGGTCTGGTCGTCCGGACGATGGAGCTGGTAGAGGTCGATGTAGTCGGTCCCGAGCCGGGTGAGGCTCTCCTCGACCTCGCGCACGATCCAGCGGCGCGACCCGCCCTTCATGTTGGGGTCTGACCCCATCGGGCCGAAGAACTTCGTCGCGAGCACGACCGAGTCGCGCTTGCCCGCGAGTGCCTTGCCGACGATCTCCTCGGACTCCCCCGCCGAGTACATGTCGGCGGTGTCGATGAAGTTGATCCCGGCTTCGAGCGCGCGGTGAATGATCCGCGCGCATTCGTCGTGGTCGGGCTCCCCCCACGGCCCGAACATCATCGCCCCGAGGCAGAACTCGCTCACCTCGATTCCGGTCCTGCCGAGCACTCGTCGTTCCATGTTTCGATCCCTCTTCCCGCTACGAGACTTGCCGGCCCCGCCCTTCCCAGAAGGGAGCGCGGAGCTTGAACTTCTGGAGCTTTCCCGTCGCGGTGCGGGCGAGCTCATCACGCACCTCGACCGATGTCGGGCACTTGTAGTGCGCAAGGTGCTCGCGGCAGTGCGCGATCAGCTTCTCTGGTGCGGCGTCGGGATCCGTGGTGCCCGTTGCGAGGACGACGAGCGCCTTCACCGTCTCGCCCCACTTCTCGTCGGGCACCCCGATCACCGCGACCTCGGCGACGTCGGGATGGGAGAACAGCACGTCCTCGACCTCGATCGACGACACGTTCTCACCACCGGTGATGATGACGTCCTTCTTGCGGTCGGAGATCGTGAGGTGGTGCTCGTCGTCGAGGATCCCGCCGTCGCCAGTGTGGAACCAGCCGTCCTCGATCGCCGCCGCGGTCTCCGCCGGCTGCTCCCAGTAGCCGTCCATCACGACGTTGCCCCGGGCGAGCACCTCGCCCTCCTCGTCGATGCGCAGCTGCACCCCGAGCGTGGGCGCGCCGGCGCGGGAGAGACGCCGGGCGCGGGTGGTGGCGTCGAGCGCATCGTCCTCTTCCCTGGCCCGGTTCATCGTCAGCAGCGGTGACGTCTCGGTGAGGCCGTAGATCTGGACGAACTCCCAGCCCAGTTCGGCCTCGACCCGCTCGATGGTCTTGGTGGGTGGCGGTGCGCCCGCGACGGTCACGGTGACGGTGCCCCGTCCCGGGATCTCGCCTTCCCAGTCGGCGGCCGCCTCGAGGACCATGTTCACGACGGTCGGTGCGCCGTTGAGCTTGGTGACGCCGTGCGCGGCGATGCGGCGGAGGACCTCGCCCCCGTCGACCTTGCGCAACACGATCTGCGGGACGCCCATCCCGGTGCACGCGAACGGCAGCCCCCAGCCGTTGCAGTGGAACATCGGGAGCGTGTGGAGGTAGATGTCGCGATCGCTCACGCCGAGCTGCCAGCCGAAGGTCGCGGCGTTGATCCACACGTTGCGGTGCGTGAGCTGGACGCCCTTGGGGCGGGCGGTGGTGCCGCTCGTGTAGTTGATGGTGGCGGTGGCGTCCTCGTCGGGCGTCCACGGCTCGGGCTCGGCGTCGAAGCGGTGCATCGCCTCGTCGCTCTCGGCGCCGATCGTGAAGCGGTGCTCGGCCTGCACCTTCGCCAGGTCGCCCTCGAGCTCGGGGTCGACGAGCAGCACCCGGGCACCGGAGTGCTCGACGATGTAGGCGACCTCCTCGGCGTTGAGCCGGAAGTTCACCGGCACGAGGATGCGCCCGTTCCCGGCGACGCCGTACATCGCGGCGAGGAGTCGGGCCGAGTTGTGCGAGACGACCGCGACTCGCTCACCGAACCCGATGCCCAGCGCGTCGAGCGCGGCGCCCTGGGCCTTGGCGAGCTCGGCGAGACGGGCGTACGTCAGGTTCCCGAGTGACGGCGCCGGCTGGTCGGGCTCGTCGACGACGCCGATGCGGTCGCCGTAGACCAGCGCGGCGCGTTCCAGGAAGTCGTTGACCGTCAACGGAACTTTCACGTCGCGCCCTCCTCGCTCACTGGGCGTACCTTCCCACGTTCACCGGACGCTTGCGAAGAACGCGCACACGTCGTCGACGAACAGGTCGGGGACCTCCATGGCCGCGAAGTGGCCGCCCTTCGCCGGCTCGGTCCAGTGCACGATGTTGTACCGGCGCTCCACCCAGGCGCGGGGCATGCGGGTCACCTCGGCCGGGAAGTTGGCGATGCCCGTCGGCACCCGCACGTAGCCCTGCGGGATCGCGTCGCGACCGACCTGGCGCATCTCCCAGTAGATCCGGCCGGCCGACGCGCCGGTGCCGGTGACCCAGTAGAGGGTGATGTTGTCGAGCAGGCGGTCGCGGGAGAACGACGCCTCCACGTCGCCGTCGTTGTCGCTCCAGGACCGGAACTTCTCGACGATCCAGGCCGCGAGCATCGCAGGCGAGTCGTCGAGCCCGTACCCGAGGCTCTGCGGCCGGGTGCCCTGGATCTCCTGGTACCCGGCGCCCGTCTTCCCGAACTCCGCCATCTTGGTGAGCGCGGCGGCATCGTCGTCGGAGAGTGGCGTCCCGTCCTTGGGCGACGAGACAGTCACGAAGTTGAGGTGCAGGCCGATCACCCGGTCCGGGACGAGGTCGGCGACGTTCGCGGTGACGATCGAGCCCCAGTCGCCGCCCTGGGCGCCGAAGCGCTCGAAGCCGAGTGCGGCCATGAGGTCGGTGCACGCCTGCGCGATGCGGCGCGGGTGCCAGCCACGCGCGTGGGTCGGCCCCGAGTACCCGAACCCGGGCAGCGACGGGCACACGACGTGGAACGCGGTGCTCGGGTCGCCGCCATGGGCGCGGGGGTCGGTGAGCGGCCCGAGCACATCGAGGAACTCGACGACCGACCCCGGCCATCCGTGCACGAGCAGCAACGGCAGCGCATCGGACTCGGGCGAGCGGACGACCATCGCGTGGAGTCGCTGCCCGTCGACGTCGGCCGCGACGTGCTCGTACTGCGCGAGGCGGGCCTCGCAGGCGCGCCAGTCGTACGACGTGCGCCAGTACTCACAGAGGTCCTGGAGGTAGCCGAGCTCGGTCCCCTGCTCCCACCCGATGCCGTCGACCTGGTTCGGCCAGCGGGTGCGCGCGAGCCGCTCGTGCAGGTCGTCGAGCACGGCGTCGCCGACCGCGATGTCGAACGGCGCCAGCTCGAGCGTCACGACGCGCGTCCCGGTTCGATCCGATCGACGGTCGTCACCCGGTCGATGGATCGATCGAACGACGCGACGCAGTTCACTCCGGTCGACTCGGCGCACGCCACGAGGTAGGCCTCCGCGAAGTCGACCCGATCGATCTCGAAGATCTCGATCGCGCGCAGCATCAACGGTGGATCGACACAGACCACCGACTCGAAACCGAGCAACGACCGGATCGACTCGGCGATCTGCTCACGCGGCGTCTCGTAGTACGACTCCAACACGTACACCGTCTCGGCGATGATCAGGTCGGCGACGAGGAGCTGCGACTGGTCGACGAGGAACTCCGTCGCGGCTGCTCCCGATGCGGGCGGGTCCCACGTGAGGTGGCGGACCAGGACGTTCGTGTCGACGAAGCACGTCATCGGCGCGCCGCTGCTCGTGCGGATCGGGTCTTGCGTATCACCTCGTCCCAGGCCGCATTGCGCTTCGCCGCCGGAACTCTGATCGTGCCGGCGAGCGTGAGGAAGTCCGGCGTGCGCGCGAGCACGGCGCGGTTGCCCTCGACTCGGAAGACGACGTCGTCGCCTTCCCTGATGCCGAGCGCGTCCCGGACGGCCTTGGGGACCGTCACCTGACCCTTCGACGTCACTTTCGCGGCAACATCCATGGGACACCTCCTTACTAACTCAACGATGTAAGGATATCGCCTGCGGCTCCGGTCTCATGCGTCGAGCTCATTCTTCGCGGTCGGTGTGCGAGCGACACGTCGTAGGCCGCGTCACGACATACGCGGTTCGGTGTCGCAGCCGTGGCGCGGACTCAGGTGAAGCCGGTCGACTCGGGGAGCTCGTGACGCAGCAGCGCGTCGTAGCGGCCGCGGACGAGGGCCTGGTAGCCGTCCTCTTCCATGGTGGTGATCCAGAACTGCCCGGCGCGCACGCCGTCGAACACGATCTCGGCCGCGTCGGCCGGCGGACGGCCGGTCTGGGACGTCATGTCTTGAAGCGCCTGGCGCACGAAGTAGTGGTCGGGGGCCTGGGCCTCCGACGGCGGCTCGGTACCGGTGGTCGCCTGCCGGTTCCGCTCGGACATGCCGATGCGGGTGTCGACGGCACCGGGGACCAGGCACGACACGCCGACGTCGGCGCCCTGGGCGCGCAGGTCGTGCGCGACCGACTCGGCGAGCGACGCCGCACCGAACTTCGAGACGACGTACGGCCCGGAGTACGCGACGGTCATCATCCCGGCCATCGACGCGGTGATCACGATGTGGGCGCCGTCGTCCTGGGCGAGGAGCCGCGGCACGAACGACCGAACCCCGTGGATCGGGCCCCACACGTTCACGTCGAGGACCCACTTCCAGTCCTCCACCGTGCGCTCCCACGACACCCCCGCCTGGAAGACGCCCGCGTTCAGGCACAGCAGGTGCACCGCGCCGAAGCGGTCGTACGCCGCCGCGGCGAGCGCCTCGACAGCGTCGGGGTCGGTCACGTCGGTGCGCACCGCGAGCGTCTCGGCACCGAGCGCCGCGACCTCCGCCTCCGCCTCGGCGAGGGCGCCGTCCTCCACGTCGGCGAGCACCACGCGCATGCCCTCGCCCGCGGCCTTGACCACGAGCCCGCGCCCGATGCCGCTCGCGGCGCCGGTGACGACGGCGACCTTCCCGGCGAAGTCCTCGATCACGATGCCGAACTTCCGTCACGGACCGTGCGCGCCCACGCCCGGACGTCCGGCACGAACAGCTCCGGCGCCTCGAACGCGGCGAAGTGCCCGCCGCGCTCCATGTCGGCGAAGTGCACGATCTCGAACCGCTGCTCGGCCCAGCGCCGGGAGGTCCGCATGATCTCCTTCGGGTACCGGGCGTACCCCGTGGGCGTCGAGATCCGGCTGAAGAGGTCGATCTCGCCGCGGCGCATCGCCTGGTCGAACTCGTAGTAGGTGCGCGCCGACGACGTCGCGGTTCCGGTCACCCAGTAGAGCATCACGTTGTCGAGGAGCGCCTCGCGCGTGAACGAGCGCTCCGGGTCGCCGTCGCAGTCCGACCACTCGCGGAACTTCTCGAGGATCCACGCCGCGAGGCCGGCCGGGGAGTCGTCGAGCCCGTACCCCACGGTGTGCGGACGCGTGGACTGGATCCGCATGTAGCCGGAGCCGTCGAGCATGTACTGCTGGTTGAACTGGTCCATGAACGCCTGCTCCTCGGGCGTCCAGGTGTCGGGAGCGCCGTCGGGGAAGGGGGCGATCATGTTGAGGTGGATGCCGACACAGTGCTCCGGGTCGGCGAGCGCGAGCAGGCTCGTCACGAACGAACCCCAGTCGCCCCCCTGCGCGAGGTACCGGTCGTACCCGAGCGCGGCCATGAGCCGGGCCCACTTCCGGGCGATGACCCCCAGGTGGAGACCGCGCTCGTGGGTCGGCCCGGAGAAGGCGTACCCGGGGAGGGACGGCACGACGAGGTGGAAGGCGTCGGCGGGGTCGCCGCCGTGCGCACGGGGATCCGAGAGCGGGCCGAGCACCGAGAGGAACTCCACGAACGTGCCCGGCCACCCGTGGGTGAGCACCAGCGGCGTCGCGTCGGGCTCGGGCGAGCGCACGTGGACGAAGTGCACGCGAGTGCCGTCCACGTCGGCGAGGAAGTGCGGGAGCTCGTTCAGCGCGCGCTCGCGGGCCCGCCAGTCGTAGTCGACGCGCCAGGTGTCGACGACCGAGCGCACGTACTCGATCGGCGTGCCGTACTCCCAGCTCGAGCCGGGCAGCGGCTCGGGGAGTCGCGTCCGCGCGAGCCGCTCGTGCAGGTCGTCGAGGACCGCGTCGGGGATGTCGATCGTGAACGGTTGGATCTCGACGTCGGCCACGGTCAGTGCGTGAACGTGGCGCCGTCGGCGATCTTCTTGCGACCCTCGTAGAACGGGACGAGCGCATCGCTGACGTTGTCGGGCGTCCACTTCTCCGGGGTGTCGAACGCGGTGTCGACCGACGGGCCGCGCACCACGCTGATCTGTCGGCCCCACACGATGAAGAGCTGACCGGAGACGTTCTCGGCCTGCGGCGACCCGAGGAAGGCGACCAGCGGCGACACGTTGTCGACCGCGAACACCTCGAAGTCGCCGTCGGTCGCATCGAAGCCGCCGAGCTGCTCGGTCATCTGCGTGCGGGCCCGCGGCGCGATCGCGTTGGCGTTCACGCCGTAGCGGCCGAGGCCGTTCGCGGCGACGAGCGTCAGCTGGATGATGCCGCCCTTGGCCGTGGAGTAGTTGGGCTGGCCGGCGCTGCCCATGAGTCCGGCCTCCGACGACGTGTTGATGATCCGCCCGTAGACGGGCGCGCCCTCGGCCGCCTTCGACTTGTCACGCCAGTACGAGCCGGCGTGGCGCATCGGGGCGAAGTGGCCCTTGAGGTGGACGCGGATGACCGTGTCCCACTCCTCCTCGCTCATGTTGAAGAGCATCCGATCGCGCAGGACCCCGGCGTTGTTCACGAGGATGTCGAGACTGCCGTAGGTGTCGATGGCGAGCTGCACCATCGCCTGGGCCGTCTCCCAGTCGGAGACGTCACCCAGGTGCGCGATGGCCTCGCCGCCCGCCGCCTTGATCCGGTCGACCGTGGCGTCCGCCGGGTTCGCCGCCCCGGGAGGTGCGAAGTCGTTGACGATCACCTTCACGCCCTGGCCCGCGAGCTCGAGCGCCTCGGCCTGGCCGAGGCCCTGCCCGGCGCCGGTGACGATCGCGACCTTGCCGTCCATGCCTTCGAGCACGAGCACATCCTCTACGTCGGGAGATTCCGGAATCTCGGGGGGACCGGGGGAACTGGAATACGTTCTACCGCATGGCCGACGAGCGACGCGTAGCGATCGTGACCGGGGCGAGTCGGGGGATCGGCAAGGCGACGGCCCTCGCGCTCGCCGAAGCCGGGCTCGACGTGGCGATCACGGCCCGCACCGTGAAGGAGGGCACCGGGGTCGACGACTCCGACAGCGGGGGCCGCGCCGTCCCCGGGAGCCTCGAGACCACGACCGCACTCATCGAGGAGCGCGGGGCACGCGCGCTCGCGATCCCGATGGATCTCCTCGACCGCGAGTCGCTCACCGCAGCGGTGCAGACGGTCATCGACACGTGGGGTCGCCTCGACGTGCTGGTGAACAATGCGGTGCACACCGGCCCGGGCAGCATGCTGCGCTTCGACGACACGACGATCGAGATGATCGAGACCAAGCTCGCCGCGAACGTGGTCTCCCAGGTGGTGCTCATCAAGGCAGCCCTCCCCCACCTGCGCGCCGCCGACCTGGGCACGCTCGTGAACGTCACGTCCGCCGTGGCGATCAGCGACCCACCCGCCCCGGCCGGGGAGGGTGGCTGGGGCAGCGCGTACGCGATGTCGAAGGGCGCGTTCCACCGACTCGTCGGGATCCTCGCGGTCGAGGAGCCCGATGTGCAGTGCTTCAACGTCGAGCCGGGCTACGTGGTCACCGAGCGCATGGAGGAGAACGCGAAGAACTTGGGTCTGGAAGGTGTGTACCCCGGGGCGCCCCCGTCGGTGCCGGCGTCGGTCATCACCTGGTGTGCGACCTCCCCCGACGCGGCCGAGCTCAACGGCCAGACGATCTCCGCCCAGCGCTTCGCGAAGCAGCGCGACCTGCACCCACCCTGGAAGCGCTGACCAGCGCAGCCGCAGGCGCCGCTACTTGAGCGCGATGGCGTTCGGTGGGGACCCGATGCCGCCGATGATGCCGAGCGGCTTGCTCGTGAACAGGAACTCGTAGACACCGTCGGACGCGCAGTCCTCGGCCAGCGACTCGAAGTCGAAGAACTCGCCCATCGGGATCCCGAGGAACACCATCACCCGGACGTGGACCATGTCGTCCGGTCCGAGCGATCCGCCGTCGACGCCCGCGGGCGGGAACGGCTCGACCGTCGGGTTGTCGACCGCGAGTGCCGCGACCCCGTGGTCCCAGCACCACTCGGCGAGGTCCGGGCCCGGCCCGAGACCGGGGATGCGCATCCCCGCGAAGGTGCGGCTCGTGTCGGCCAGCGCGGCCCGTGCATCCGGACCGAGGCTGCGGTACCAGGCCATCCACCCGACGCGCACGCAGAGCACGTCACCCGGCATCATCTCGACGCCCTGGGCCGCGGCCGTCTCGTCGAGCAGGTCCGGCGTGACGACGAACGACGAGTCGCCGGCGATCTCGGTGAAGCGCGCCACGTCGAGCAGCACCCCACGTCCGGCCAGACCTCGCTCGGCCCAGGCCTCGACGCCCGGCGCACCCGACTGCACGTCGGCCGCGCTGCGCCCCATGAAGTAGCCGCGCTCGGAGTGCGAGTAGTGACCGAAGCCGTCCCACTGCGTCGAGCCCTGGGGGTAGAAGCTGTCGATCCGGTCGTCGAGCACGTGGTCCATCAGCTGGAACACGTGGTGCTGCATCGGCTCGCGTCCGAAGAACGGCGGGTCGGGAACCCCGAGGGCCAGGTCGAGCCCGAATCGGCGTCCTGTCGTCACCAGGCGCGCCGCGGCGGCCACCCGCTCGGGAGTGAGCAGTGCGAGCGACCCGAGCGCCGGGTCGAGGTGCTCCCACGCGCAGCCGTCGGGCAGGTCGGCGTACGCGGGGCGAGGGACCTCCGATCGAGGGGTCATGCGTCGGCGAGCAGCTCGTCGACGTTGTGGACCTGTCCGTCGCGCGTGAAGAGCACGTCGTTGTACCCGTTGCCCTCGCCGACGAACGCCTGGGTCTCCGGACGGCAGTAGGTGACGTACAGCACCCGGCGACCGTCGCCCGTCCCCGTCGGCGACGGCGCCGCGTGCAGCACGTGGCCGAAGTGCACGGTCACGTCGCCCGGCTCGGTGTCGATCGCGACGGTCGGCTGGTTCGACTCGCCGCCTCGCTCGTCACCCGGCGGCCGGAGCGGGTGCGACGACCCGAGGTGCGACCCGGCGAGGAAGTGGAGCTGCCCGGTCGCCGCGGTGGCGGGGTCGAGCTGGATCCCGATCGCGACGCTCGGGCACAGCACCGGGTGGCCGCCGAGCCCGCAGTCGCGGTGCCACGGCAGGTCGGACAGCCCGGCGGTGATCTCGGGGTGCTTGACGACCACGCTCACGCCGTCGAGGCACCCGATCTCCGGGACGAGCCCTGGTGCACCCAGCGCCGCGATGCGAGCCAGACGCGCGTCGCCCGCGAGGTCGGCGATCGTCGGCGACGAGCGCTCCAGATAGGTGACCCGGCAGCAGACCTCTTCGCCGTCGGCGCTGGTCGCCCACCAGGAGTGCCCGTCGTCCTTGCGCGCCGCCGCACGGGCGGCCTCGACCTCGTCGGACAGCGCTGCGATCTCGGTCGCGTCGAACATGCCGCGCAGGTGCAGGAACCCGGCACCGTGGAGGAACGCGCGCTTCTCGTCGTCGGGATCATCGGGTGCAAACGACCGCCCGAGGTCGTCGGGGAGGTCCATCGTCGACGGGTCGACGATCGGCCGCCCGTGGTACAGCGCCCGCAGCGCCGGCTCCCATCGCTCGAAGCTCAGGTAGTCACCCCGGCTCGTCTCTGCGAGCCCGGCGTAGAGCAGCCCGAAGCACGTGTGCAGCTCGTTGGCGAAATCGCTGAAGGCCTCGCGGGAGAGCTCGACGACCGTGTCGGCGGCCACATCGGTCGCCCAGATCTCTACCCCGTCGGCCCCGGGCACGTAGGAGAACGCGCCCCCGTCGGGCACCTTGAACGCGATCGGGCTCACCCCCGCGACATCGGCCGCGGCCAGCGCCCCGTTGCCGGCGGCGATGCGAGCCGGGAGCTCGACGCGGTGGAACTCCTCGAAGTCGATGGCCGGGAACGACAGCGCAGTCATCGCTCGATCATCGTCATCCGGTGGACCCCATGTCGACTCCCCTTCCCTGCGGCGCTCGCCGTACGCTGCCGTCATGGTCGCAGATCTCAGCAGATTCGGGGTGTGGACGGGAGGGCTCGACCAGCAGCCGTCGTCCCGAGCGGTGGAGCTGGTCGCCGAGCTCGAGGCGATGGGCTGGGGTGCCCTGTGGATCCCAGAGGCCGTCGGACGCGATCCGTTCGTGCACGCCACACTGCTGCTCGCGGGGACCGAGCGCATCGTCGTCGCCACCGGGATCGCCAGCATCCACGCCCGGGACGCCATGGCGATGAACGCCTGTTGGCAGAGCGTCAGCGAGGCGTTCCCCGGACGCTTCCTGCTCGGGCTCGGGGTCAGTCACCAGCCGATGGTCGAGGGGCTCCGTGGCCACGACTACTCGAATCCCCTGGGTGCGATGCGCGACTACCTCACCCGCATGGACGACGCGTTCTACATCGGCGCGCCACCCTCTGTCCCGGCCGAGCGGGTCCTCGCCGCCCTCGGCCCGAAGATGCTCGAGCTCGCCCGCGACCGGGCCCGCGGAGCCCACCCGTACCTCGTGCCCCCTGAGCACACCGCGCGGGCACGAGCGGTCCTCGGGCCCGAGGCGCTGCTCGCACCCGAGCAGAAGGTGATCCTCGAGACCGATCCCGCCAAGGCACGCGAGATCGCCCGCGCCGCGCTCGCCATCTACCTCCCCGCGCTCCCGAACTACGCGAACAACCTCCGGCGGCTCGGGTACTCGGAGGAGGACCTCACCGCGCCGCTGAGCGACCACCTCGTCGACGCGGTCGTCGCGTGGGGTGACGTCGACGCGGTGACGGCTCGCATCCGCGCACATCACGACGGGGGCGCCGACCACGTCGCGGTGCAGGTGCTCCCGATGGACGATCCGGACCGCGTCGCTCGCGACCACCGCACCGTCGCCGAGGCGCTCGGTCTCACCTGAGCGGGTCGGGACCGGCGATCAGTCCCGGGGGATGACCTCGACGCCGTCGGCACTTGCGACGATCAACGCGTTGGCGATCCCCAGGAAGAGACCGTGCTCCACGACCCCTGCGTGCGCGTGGAGCACCGTCGAGAGGTCCGGCGGGTCGGCGATCGGCCCGAAGTCGCAGTCGAGCACGAGGTTCCCCTGGTCGGTGCGAAACGGTGAGTCGCCGCCCCGCACGACGACCCTGGCACCGAGCCGCTCGATCCCCCGGATGGTCGTCGCGAGCCCAAAGGCCACGACCTCGACCGGCAGCGCGAAGCTCGTCCCGAGGACCTTCGACCGCTTGGACGCGTCGACCACGATCGCCTCGAACGCGCTCGCCTGCGCCACCAGCTTCTCGCGGAGCAGCGCCCCGCCACCGCCCTTGATCACGTCCAGTGCGGGGTCGACCTCGTCGGCGCCGTCGATCGTGACGTCGATGGTCCACGGCACGTCGTCACCGAGCAGCGGGATCCTGGCGGCGCGCGCGGCGTCGGCCGTCTCGATCGCGGTCGGCACCCCGACGACATCGCTGAGCTCACCGTTCGCCAAGAGCTCACCGATCCGGCGTGTGGCATGGATCGCGGTGCTCCCGGTACCGAGGCCGACGACCATCCCGGACCGCACGTACTCCTCGACCGCGCGATGCGCGGCCGCACGCTTCTGCTCGTCGACGGAGCCGACCTTGGGCGGTTCGGTCATCGGGGCGAGCCTACGCCCGGAGAGGAACGGTCGATCAGGCCCACTCGGCCGGCGCAGCGTCGCGACCCCGCACGAGGGTCAAGGCGATGCCACCGACGGCGAGGCCGATGCCCACGACGGCCACGACAACGGTCTGGGTGACGAGTGTCCCGATGACGACGTCGTATCCGCGCGTGAAGGCACCGACGCTGACGTTTGGCCCCGCGACGTCGGAGAGCACCTCTCGGCCCAGTCGGACGACCAGGATCTGCAGGAAGGAGACCAGGACCACCCCGACACCGATCGTCACCAGCATCCGGGCGCGCCAGTTCGCGATCGCCACCGCTCCGGCCAGCGCGAACAGCACCAGCGCGGGAAGCGCCCACGATGCCTCCCGCGTGATCTGCACCCCTCGCCAGAGCTCGGGGACGTCGTCGCGGGTCACGACCGTGATCGACGGCAGTGCGTCGGCGTCGGGGATCTGCTTGGCGACACCGGCGCTGACCTTCGCGACTGCGTTCCGCACCAGCGGCAGCACCGGACCGAGGTTCAACGAGAGCTCGTCGGCCCCCGCTTCGAGCTGGGTGTGCATCTGGTCGACGGCGGCGGAGAACACCGAGCGGAACGCATCGGTCTGCAGGATCTGCGACACTCCCGCCTCCAGCACGATCCGCGCCACCCCGAGTCGAGGCTCGGCGGCGACGAGCTCGTCGACGAGACGTTCCGACAGCGCGTCACGGACCGCGGGCTCGTCGACGACGTCGAACGCCAGATCGGTGAAGGAGCCCGCGTCGAGCGCCTGGCGCTGCACCCAGAGACCGAGGTTCCCCAGCGGGAGCAGCACGAGGCCGATCGCGGCCAGGATGCCGGCGACGACGGCGCGTACTCGTGTGGTCACGTCGGGGTTCCGAGGTACGCAGCCGTGAGTCGAGCCATGTCGGCATCGTCGCGCGCTCCCGACCAGACGATCCGACCCAGTTCGAGGAACACCACGAGGTCTGCGAGCTGCATGACCTCGCGCGCCTTCTCCTCCACGAGGAGGATCGCAGTCCCTCGTGCCCGCAGCTCGCGCAGCGCACCGACAACCGTCTCGGCCGCGAGGGGTGCGAGGCCGAGGGTGGGTTCGTCGGCGATGAACACTCGCGGGGGCCGCGCCAGCGCGGGCGCGAGGCTCAGCATCTGCTGCTCGCCACCGGAGAGCAGCCCGGCGAGCTGGCGTCGTCGCTCACCGAGGATCGGGAACCGGGCGTAGGCCGTGTCGCGCTCCGCCGCGGTGCGGAGGAGGACCTCGAGGTTCTCCTCCACCGAGAGTCCCGGGAAGATCCCGCGTGCCTCGGGGACGAGCAGGATGCCGGCCCGCTCGCGCCGGTGCGGCGGCAAGCCGGTGACGTCCTCACCGGCCACCACCACCTTCCCGGCCGTGGCCGTCACCAACCCGGCCGCGACCGAGCAGAGCGTCGACTTGCCCGCACCGTTCGCGCCGAGCAGCGCGACGACCTTGCCCTCAGGCACCGCGACGTCGACACCGTGGAGCACCTCCACCTCGCCGTAGCCGGCGACGATCCCCTGGAGCGCGAGTGCGGTACCGGGCGGGACCGGCGACGGCGCCGTCACCCGCGGATCGGTCGCCCGCTCGTGCTCCGGCACCTCGCCGCCGTGCAGCGCAGCCTCGGCGATCTCGATGTGGGCGCGACGCTGACGTTCGAGGCGCTTCTCGCGCCGCTGGGTCCCGACCATCGCCAGGATCCCGTCCGGGCTCTTCGCGAGGTTGATCGCGCCGAGCCCGAACAGGATCGGTGTGAAGTAGCCGGAGGTCGTGAGTTCGGAGAACGCACCCGGGAGAACGTCCTCGCCGAGCCAGGTGAAGATCTGCTGGGAGCACGCGAACGCGAGACCGGCGATGAGCGCACCACCGGGGCGGCGGATCCCGAACGTCACCGCGATCGTGAGCCAGACGAGCCCGAGCAGCGGGGGCGCCGAGTTGCGGGAGATCCCGAAGTTGATCATCCCGTAGATCGCGCCACCGAAGCCCGCGATCCCCGCCGACAGGGCGAAGATCGCGATCTTCTGACGACCCGGGTTGATGCCGACGGTTCGCGCTGCGACTTCCGAGCTGCGCACCGCGAGCATCGCCCGCCCGGACGCCGAGCGCTGGAGCAGGTGGATGACGAGCGCAACGGCGCCGAACAGCACGAGTGCCATGAGCACCTGGTGCTGGGTCTGCGAGAAGTCGAGACCGTCCTGGTCGCCCTTCAGCAGCAGATCGGCAACGGTGTTCAGGCCGGGGATGTCGAGCGACGGCGGGCGCAGGTACCAGCCGGCGGTCCCCTTCCCGATCGCCTCGTAGTCGAACACCGTGAACTGGGCCACGAACGCGAGCGACAGGGTGACGAGGGCGAGCGCGAGCGCACCGAGACGCCGAACCGGGATGGCGACGAGCGCACCGATCGCCGCGGCAACGCCGGCCGCGATCACGAGGGCCAGGAGGAAGTTGAGCTGGCCGTTCGCGGCCACGAAGGGCACATCGATTCCCCAGTCCTCGTTCAGCGCCCAGCCCGCCGCGAACCCACCGCTCACGACGAATGTCCCCTGGGCGAGGCTCACCATCCCGCCGACCCCGGTGACCACGACGAACGACAAGAAGATGAGCCCGACGACGATGCCCTTGGCGACGAGGCCGGCCTCGAACACGTCGGCCTGCAACCCGTCCACGCCGGTCCACTGGAGCGAGTACGCGAGCAGGACCAGGGTGAAGATCGCCCAGGGCAGGCGTCTCCGCCACGCCGGCAGCCCGGCACGGTGGTCGGGCGGAGGCTTCTCGTCGGCCACCGAGCCCGCTTCGCGCTCGCGTGCCCGACGCGCCCAGACGAACAGCACGAGGATGGTGAGCAGGAACGGGAGCGACTGCTTCAGCCCGGACAGGTCGGCGATGAACGACGGCAGGATGTCGTCCGAGTAGCCCGCGACGAGGTTCTGGACGACACCGAGGAGGAGACCGGCGGCGAACGCGACCGGGATGGACCGCAGACCGCTGAGCGCGACCGCGAACAGTGAGCCCAGGACGATCCCCGTGTAGAGGTAGTCGCCGAGCTGGAAGAGTGGTGTGATCAGCACGCCGCCGAGTCCGGCGAGGACCACCGACAGCACCCAGGCGAGCTGCGACGTACGGGCCTCGTTGACCCCGCGCAGCGCCGCGAGCTCCCGGCGGTCGACGACGGCCCGCATCTGCAGCCCGGCACGGGTGCGGCGCAGCACCACCCACAGGACCAGCGCGCTGAGCGCCGCGGCGACCAGCACCGCGATCTTGTCGCTGTCGATGACGATGTCGAACGGTCGGAACACCTTCGGCGGGAACGGTCCGACGCCCGGAGCGCTCCCGGAGACGCGCGCCTCGCGGCCGCTCGGCAGCCCCAGGCCGAGGACGCCGCCGACGGTCTCCGCCAGCCACTGCACGAGCGAAGGCAACGCGACCGCGAGGCCGATCGTGCCCACGATCCGCGCGTAGACGGGGGCGGCGGCGAGGCGGCGCAGCATCACCCGGTCGAGCAGCAGGCCGAGCAGGGGCGCGAACACGAGGACCGACAGGACGAGCGCGAGGATCCAGTGGATGTCCTGGCCGGTGTTCAGCTGGAAGTAGAAGTAGGCGACGGCGAACGCGATCGCGCCGTGACCGAAGTTGAAGATCCCCGACGTCTGGTAGGTGAGGACCAGCCCTGACGCCATGATCGAGTAGATCGCACCCGTCACCGCGCCGGACACGACCAGGTTGAAGAACCGCTGCACAGATCCTCTCGATCTCCCCGTCGGATCCGACCGCTACGGAGTGCGGCGGCCGGGCCTGGGCCCGGCCGCCGCGTCCGTCGTGCGTCCTGTGGAGCTACTTGATCGGCTTCAAGGTCTTCACGTTGATGTTGGTGAAGCACTGGAACGGGACCTGGACCGACCACTCCACCCCGTCGCTCGCGACGAGCTGCCCGCAGGGCGTGCCCTGCGTGAAGCCACGCGGATAGGTGGTCGGACCGACGAAGCCCTCGATCCCGTACTTGAGCTTCGCCGCGGCCTTCTGCACCTTCTCGGGCGTCGGGTTCTTCCCGGCCTTCTTCAGCGCCTGGATGAACATGTCGGCCGCGAGGTAGCCGCTGATCGTCGGCTGGTTGATGGGCTCGTCGCCCGCAACCGCCTCCACCGCGTCCAGGAACTCCTGCACCGCAGGTGTCGTGGACGCGGCCTCGGGCGTGGCGAACTGAGTGAGCACGCTCCCGCCCTTCACGAGTGCAGTCGCGAGTGGCGAGTACAGGACGGCATTCGTGGCCAGCCCGTCGAAGCCCGCGGCGTCGAGTGCGGTCTGGAGCCCCGCCTGGAGCGTGTCCTGGGACGTGACGAGGAAGATGACGTCGGGCGGCGCACCACCGTCGCTCGTCATCAGCTCGGTCACGTACGGTGAGAAGTCGGTGACCGGCGCCGGATCCGGGGCCGGGATGCTCGCCTTGTCGTACACGATCTCCATGCCCACCGCTTCCGCGGTCGCCACGATGACGACGTTCCCCGACTCGCCGGAGTCGTTCGCCTCGGAGATGACCGCGGCTGTCTTGCCCTTCGCGCCGTCGGCCTCGCCCTGGTCCTTGAAGTACTGGTCGATGAGACCACCCCACGTGTTGCTCGCGACCTTCACCGGGGGTGGCGGCACGAGACATCCACTGAACCCGAACGCGTACTTCGATGTGCAGAACCCGGGCGCGATCCCCCACCCGAACGCGGGGACCTTCTGCTGCTCGGCGAACTTCGCGGCCTGGATGTAGTTCGGTGTGAGGACCGGGACCAGCGCGAAGACACCGTCCTGCTGGACGAGACGCTGCGTCTCGGCGAGGTTGGTCTCGGCGCTGTTGTTGTCGTCGGCCCAGCCGACGTAGTTGATCTTCAGACCGTTCACCCCGCCCTTGGCGTTCTCGACCTCGAACCGGGCCTTGGCGCCCGTCTCGCCACCGAAGTCCTTGAAGGGGAAGGCCGGACCCAGTCCGCCGACGAGGATCTCCCCGTCCTCGATGCCGCGGGCCTGCGTCCCCGACCCGGCTCCCGCCGTCGTCGCGGACGTGACCGCAGCCACCGTGATGACGGCAGCCAGGACGGCCACCAGCTTCTTTCGCTTCACGATCTCCCCCTTGGTCAGTGTGGTGTCGGTGTTGCTTCCGCCTCACCGAGGTACGCGCTGCGCACCGCGGCGTTGGCCTGGATCTCGCTCGGGTCGCCGACCGCGAGCACCTGCCCGAGGTCGAGCACCACGACGCGGTCGCAGTTCTCCATGACGAACCGGACGTCGTGCTCGACCAGGATCACCGCACAGGACGCGTCGGCGCGGATCGCCTGGATCAGGGCGCCGAGACGCTCGGCCTCGGTGTCATCGAGCCCCGAGGTGGGCTCGTCGAGGAGCACGAGCGTCGGGCGATCGACGATGGCCCGTGCCACCTCCACCATCCGGGCGAGCCCGATCGGGAGCGAGCCGGCCGGGTCCGCGGCCACCGCGGTCAACCCGCACTGCTCGATCACCTCGGCCACCCGCAGGCGCCGTTGGTGCTCCCGTCGGCGCCGCGTGGGGAACGCCACGAGGTCGGCGAGGATGCCCCCGCCCCCGCCGCGCCACTCGAGCCCCGCGAGCACGTTGTCCTCGACGCTGAGCCAGCCGAAGGTCTGGACCCGCTGGAACGTGCGGCGCAGCCCGCGACGGGCGCGGGCGACCGCCCCGAGGCGGGTGATGTCGGCCCCACCGAAGGTGACCCGACCGTCGTCAGGAGTGCGCACCCCCGAGATCACGTCGAACAAGGTGGTCTTGCCCGCGCCGTTGGGTCCGATGAGCCCGAGCACCTCGCCCGGCGAGACGGTGAGGCTGACCTCCTCGAGCGCGACGATCCCGCCGAAGCGCACCGTCACGTCGTCGAGCGCGAGCACCGGCGCGGCCGTGGACGGCTCGGCCGTGCTCGGCGCGCCCTGCGGCATCGTGGCCTTCCCCCCGGTCGGCGAGGATCTGACGGTAACTCAGATCAGGGGGACGGGACAGGCGGCGACGGTCGTCGGCCGCGGCGCGATCAGAGGACCGGGAGCAGCCGGGCGAGCAGATCGTCGATCTCGCGGGCGCACGCCTCGAACTCGGGCAGGTCGCCGCCCGCGGGGTCGTCGACGTCCTCCCAGTCCTCGATCTGGACCGCCTCGAGCCCGAGCGCGGTGACCCGCTGCTCGAGTGGCGCCGGCCCCGGCCCGAGGTCGCGGACGAGTCGCTTCAGCGTGGCCGTCCTCGACGCCGCGAGCGGATGCACCCGGCGGACGTAGGAGACGTGCTCCCCCGCCATCGCGAGCACCAGGTCGGCACCCGCGACGTCGCCCTCGCGCAGCTGGTGCGACCGATGCCCGTCCGCGGCGACCTCGAGGCCGGCGAGCGCGTCTCGCGTCCGCCAGCTCATGGGCATCCCCTCGATCACGTGGGTGCCGGCGGTGACGACCTCGAGGTCGGCGCGCCGCGCCCGGATGATCGCACCGCCCATCACCGAACGCGCCGCGTTCCCCGTGCAGAGCGTGACGATGCGGACCACCGGGCGATGCTAGCGACGCCTCCGCGGCCGGCCACCCCCGACGCGCCACGCGCCGAGCCCGACAGGCGGTCCGGCGGCCTACCCCGACAGGGCGCACACCGTGGTGACCTCGCTGCCGCGCGCACCCGCTGGGTCGCACAGGACGGTCACGGTCCCGACGGAGGTCGATCCGTCACGGTGCACGATCGAGAAGGTCGCGTCGAACCCCGTGAGGTCCGAGCGCAGTCGCCCGATGAGCTCGAACGACTGCACCTTGGCCTCGGGGACGTCGGGGGCAGTGAGGACGATCGCGAGCGACTCGTCGAGCCGACCGGTCACCGCACCGAAGGCCTTCGTCTGGGTGGTGACCGCCGCGGCGGGATCGCCGAGCGTCACCGTCCCGGTGATCCGGCGCGGCTGCGTCGATCCGTTCCTGAACAGGTCCCCCTCGAAGTCGGAGTCGACGGTCGCGGTGCCGGTGACCGGATCGATCCGGAGCTCGAGGGTGGCAGGACCTGTGGTCGCGAGCGTCGTGTTCGCCCAGGTCCCGACGTAGCGGCCGTCGTACTGCTGCGCGAGTGCGACGACCGGATCGGTCGACCGGGGCACGGCGGTCGTGGCGACCGGCGTCGTCGTGGTCGTCGTGGAAGCTGTGGTGCTGGTCGTCGTCGAGCGACGCGTCGAGATCGGCGCGGCTTTGCGCTCCTCACCCCCCGACAGCGCCAGGGCGGTGCCCGTGGCGATTCCCGCGACGACGACCACGGCCCCGCCGACGAGCCACGACCGCCGTCGGCGCCGCGCCCGCGCCGCTTTCGTCCGTTCTGTCCGTGACTCCGCAGGCGAGGCCGCGTGCGGCGTGGAGTCGCGGGCCATCGATCCAGCGTAACGTCTGCCTGCCCCGCATCCCATGCACGAACTGGAGCCGACCGATGCCGAGGAGCGCCGAAGAGCAGACCCGCGCGCGCCTTGCGATGCGGGAGGTCATGCTCGCGACGCCCTACATCGGGCGACTGGGCATCGTGGTCGAAGAGTGGACGCCGGATGGCGTGCGGTTGCGAGTCCCGTTCGCCGAGGGGCTCACCAACGGTGGTGGCGCCTATCACGGGGGCGCCGTCGCCTCCCTCATCGACACCGCCGGGGCAGCCGCGGTGTGGGCGGGACACGACTTCGACCGCGGCGCACGTGCCGCGACCATCTCGATGACCGTGAACTACGTCGGCGCGAGCCCCTACACCGATCTCGTCGCCGAGGCGCGATGCGTCAAGCGCGGGCGCGACCTCAGCTTCGCCGAGATCCACGTCCGCGATCCCGACGGCAAGGCCCTCGCCACTGCGACGCTCGTGTACCGGATCGTCGAGTAGCTCAGGCTGCGTCGGCGCTCCGCACCGCCGCGCCGCCGATCTCGAGCAGCCGGAGATCGCCGGCCAGCATGGAACCCAGCGCATTCGGCAGGTAGGCAACGGCAAGATCGCGTTCGGGATCGGCGAAGGCACCGGAGCCGCCGAGGCCCTGGTGGCCGAAGGCCTGCGGGAGCACGCCGGCGGTGGTGATCGCCCCGTGGTAGCCGAGCCTCCAGCTCATCGGGAGTGCGAGCACGAGGTCGGGCTCGGTCTCGTTCTGGACCTCGGTCGCGCGCGCCAGTGTGTCGGCGCCCATCACGCGCACGCCGTCGACCTCGCCGCCTGCGGCGAGTGCGGCGTAGATGCGCGCCAGGGATCGCGCGGTGAAGCAACCGTTCGCGGCCGGGATCGGGATCTCGAGCGTCTCCTCGATGGGGAGGTCGCCGACCCACGCCGGGAGCGCCGCGGCGATGAGCTCCGGGTGGACGGTGAAACCCAGCTGGCGGGCGACCTCGACGAGCTCGCCGGGGTCGGTCGTCATCTCGTCGGCGAGTCCACCGCGAAACAACTCCGCGACGCGCGGGAGCTGGTCGGTGGGGGCCCCGATGTAGCAACCGTCGAGGCCCAGTGGATCGACGAGCCCGGTGGCCAGGACATCGCGGAACGGCGTGTTGGTGACGCGCTCGATCAGTCCACCCACGAGCCATCCGAACGTCACTGCGTGGTACGCGCTCGCCGACCCGGGCTCGAGTGCCGGCGTCATCGCCGCGACCCCCTCGACCATCCGATCCCAGTCGAGGAGGTCGAGTGCGGACGACGCGACACCCGTGAGGTCATAGAGGCCGGCTCGATGCGACAGCACCTGACGGACGGTGATCGCTTCCTTGCCGTGCACCGCGAACTCGGGCCAGTGCTCGGCGACCCGGTCGTCGTAGTCGAGCAGGCCCCGATCGACGCACTGGTGGAGGAGCGTCGAGGCGACGCCCTTGGTCGTGGAGAACGCCATGACCAGCGTGTCGGCCGCCCACGCGACGCCGACGTCCCTGTCGCCGGCCCAGATGTCCACCACCGGGCGGCCGCGGTGGTACACGCAGACCGAGGCGCCACCCTCACCGCGGGCGGCGACCGTGGCGTCGAGCGTCGACGCGACTTCGGCGAACTCCGGTTCCCATGCGCCTTCGGCCATGGTGGGGCATCCTACGGACCCCACCGGCGGACCCGACAGGCGGACCCGACAGGCGGACCCGACAGGCGGACCCGACCGGCGGACCCGACCCCGCATCCCCACCAGGCAGGAGCCAGCTCATGGACGTCGTACGAACTCCCGAGGACCGCTTCGTCGGGCTCGCGGGCTTCCCGTTCGCACCCCACCACGTCGAGATCCCGGCCGGCGACGGCTCCGACACCCAGCTCCGCGTCCACTACCTCGACGAGGGGCAGGCCGACGCGCCAGTCGTGCTGCTGATGCACGGGGAACCGTCGTGGTCGTACCTCTACCGCACGATGATCCCTGTGCTCGTCGACGCGGGGTTGCGCGCCGTCGCGCCCGACCTCGTCGGCTTCGGCCGCTCCGACAAGCCGACCGAGCGATCGGACTACACCTACCAACGGCACGTCGACTGGGCATGGGCCACCGTCGAGGCGCTCGACCTGCACGACATCACGCTGGTGTGCCAGGACTGGGGCGGGCTCATCGGACTTCGCCTCGTGGGAGAGCACCCGGACCGGTTCGCGCGCGTCGTCGCGGCGAACACCTTCCTGCCGACCGGCGACCGGCCGCCCGGTGACGCGTTCCTCGCCTGGCAGCGCTTCCGCGGCATTGATCGTGGCACGCATGCTGTTCGGCAAGGCCGACCTGACCATGGCACTCAACGGCGCACTGGCCGGTCTGGTAGCGATTACGGCCGGTCCGGATACGCCGAGTGCTCTGGGTGCTACCCTGATCGGTGGTGCCGGTGGTGCACTGGTCGTGTTCTCCATCGTAGCCATGGACAAGCTGAAGATCGATGACCCGGTTGGTGCCATCTCGGTCCACGGTGTGGTCGGTATGTGGGGCCTGTTGGCCGTACCGCTGACCAACGACGGTGCCACCTTCGGCGGTCAGTTTGCCGGGTTGCTCACTATCCTGGTGTGGGTCTTCGTGGCCAGTCTGATCGTCTGGCTGGTGATCAAGGCCATCATGGGAGTTCGGGTCAGCGAAGAGCAGGAATACGAAGGTCTGGATCTCGCCGAATGTGGCATGGAAGCCTATCCCGAGTTCACCGGTACTCGTGGTTCCGGCAGATAAACCTCAGGGCAGGAAGCCAAAACCAAAAGGGCGCCCTCGGGCGCCCTTTTTTTGTTTTACCGCAGAGACGCGGAGGGCGCAGAGTTTTAAACTATTTTAGTGATAATCATTATCGCTGGACCGTATTTCTGTTTATCAGCCAGCTATAGTTCTTAAGTACTAAACATGATTTTTTATTTCTCTGCGGTGAGTCCTTTAAAGACTATTATGCGTCCCGTCGCAGTAGGGCTTGTCGGCGGTGTGTTTGCAGCCGCAGAGGTGGACGGTTTTTTTCTCATTGATGGTAAACTTGAC
>JAWOIO010000229.1:0-3790 GCA_046484625.1 Acidimicrobiia bacterium | reverse complement strand
CACGAACACGAGCACCAGCACGCCGACCCAGAGGCCGAGCCCCCATCGGTCGCGGGCGTCGGCTTCCGGGTCGGGACCGCGCACCGCGATCGCCCGCCCGGTGCGCCAACGGAGCCAGAGGCCGGTGAAGAGCGCGACCGCGAGCAGCGTCATGACGATCGGGCCGATGGCCTGACCGGGCATCTTCGAATCGTCGTCGACGATGACAGCGACGCTCGCGAGGAGGTTGAACACACCGACCAGCACCGCGATCGGCGCGAACCACGACTGGGTCAGCACCGCCCACGCCGCGCGCAGCGGCGACTCCCTCAGGTCCTTCGTTGCAGTCGTCATGGCTCGTCGTTCCCCTCGTCGCCAGGACACATCGGCGGGGATGCCCCGCACGGTGCGCCATCCGATCTCGGCCCCGGTGGCGTGGGCCCCGCGGGCCTCGGCCTCGGCCCGGTGCTCGTGCACGTCGGCCTCGATCTCGGCGATCCGGCGCTCGCGCACCTCGTCCGGGAGGCCCCGTGTGTAGCGGGCCGTCCACCAGCTGGTGAACGCCGCCCCCGGGAGGCCGTCCCGACGCTGCTCCCAGGTGGCACTCATCAGGTCGCCAGCCCGGGACGCAGCCGCGGCGCGGTGTCGCTCGCCCGCGCGCGCGTGAGCGCGGCGGCACCCAGGGGGGTCACGCGGTAGAAGCGCCGGCGCGGGCGCCCCTCGCCGAGCGCGACGGCGGGGTCCTCCCACCGGCTCTCGAGCAGACCCGCGGCCAGGGTAGCACACGTGCTACCCTGGCTGCATGGACTCCATCGGATTGCGGGAGCTGCGTCAACACGCCAGCGAGATGGTGCGCCGCGCCGAGGATGGCGAGGAGCTCCTCGTCACGGTCGCCGGACGCCCGGCTGCGGTGCTCGGCCCGGCCACGCCGACGCACTGGCGGCGCTTCGACGAGGTCGCGCCCATCTTCGCCGGCCCGGAGGACCCGGCATGGGAGCTCGATCGTGCCCGCGTCGACCAGACACTCGGTGACCCATGGCCGACGTGACCAGGTCGATCCTCGACACCAGCGTCCTGATCGCGTCCGAGATCCCAGCCCTCGAGGGCGAGCTCGGGGTCAGTGCCGCGTCGGTCGCAGAACTGCACTTCGGTGTACTCGTCACCGACGACGACGAGGTTCGGAGCGAGCGGCTGCGTCGGCTCACGCTGATCGAGCACCTCTACACACCACTTCCGATCGACGGCACCGTCGCGCGCAGCTACGGGCGCCTCGCCACGGCCATCACCCGCGTCGGCCGCCAACCCCGGGCGCGCGTCATGGATCTCCTGATCGCGGCCACCGCCCACGCCCACGGCGCAGCCCTCGTCACGCGCAATGCTGACGACCTCCGCGGTCTCGAAGACCACGTCGAGATCATCA
This sequence comes from Acidimicrobiia bacterium, assembly GCA_046484625.1. Taxonomy (GTDB): domain Bacteria; phylum Actinomycetota; class Acidimicrobiia; order IMCC26256; family PALSA-555; genus DASUAO01. The sequence continues at coordinate 2,391 of JAWOIO010000229.1, read as the reverse complement.
GCGTCTGACGGGTTCACGCGGCGCGCACCACCTCGACCCCGTCCTCGTCGGGTGCGTGCACGCCGGCACCCGTACACTCCCGGGCCATGGACGACGACACCCTGCGGGCCCAGCTCGAGCGCGTCGCGGCCTACGAGGCCGGCCGACGGAGCACCGTCGTGAACCGGGTCCTCCAGCGAGTCGGCCCGACGCGCCCGTTCGTGGCGGTCTACCGACGGCTGGGACCGAGGATCGACCCCTGGCTGAACCGCGTCACCCGCGGCCGGGCCGCGACCAAGATCTACGGCTTCCCCGCCCTGATCCTCGTGAGCAACGGGGCCAAGAGCGGCAAGCCCCGCACGTCACCGCTCGTCTACGTCCGTGACGGCGACGACTTCGTCGTGGTGGGCACCAACTTCGGCACCGAGCACCATCCGGGATGGACCTACAACCTGGACGCCGACCCGAACGCCGAGATCATGGTCGGCGAGGAGACCGTGCCGGTGACCGCGGGACGGGCCGACACCGCGACCTTCGACCGGCTCTGGCCTGCGTTCGTGACGGTCTACGCCGGCATGACCAAGTACCGCGAACGGCTCGATCGCGAGGCCCGCATGTACCTGCTCCACCCGACCGTGCGCTGATCGGACGAAATCGGCCGCGACACCGCGTCAGCCGAGGCGCACGAGCGTCGCGAACAGGCCGAACGCGACGAGCATCGTGCCGACCAGCCGCCACGTCTGCACCTGGAACCCGCGGGCCATCTCGGCCCGCAGCTCGGCCATCTGGCCGGTGACATCGGCACGCAGGGCCGACATCTCGCCAACGAGGTCGGAGCGCAGCGCGTCGAGCCGGGCCTCGAGGACCTGGTTGGTGACCAGGTCGCTCCACCCACCCGGGGGTCGGTCCATGAGGTAGGACGCCTCCTCGGCTCCGAACGCCGACTCGAGCTTGGTGCGCAGCCGCACCTGGACGTCGTCGATGGTCATTGTCGCCTCCCCCGGTCGGAGGCACAAGGACACGCCGACCGGCCGGCGGTGATCGCACCGACGGACTCACGCTCGTGCGGCAGGACGGATCGACGTAGGTTCGACAGATGGAGATCGGGCGTCGGCTGGTTGCTGCGTACCGCCGCACTGGTGCGGACGTGCCGTTCGGCGACGCGTTGCCGTCGCACGGCTCCGAGATGGAGGGCTGGTTCTGGCGGGTGAGCGACCCGGCTGCGGGCCGGGTGGTCGTCGCCCTCTGCGGCGTGAACCGTCATGCCGACGGCGACTGGGCCACGGTCGCGGTTGCGGTGCACCCGGGAGGCATCGTGCGGGCCGCCGCGCTCGACGGAGCCGACGCCGCTCAGGACCGCTTCTCGCTGCGCGCCGGCACGCAACCCGACGTCCGCATCGAGGCGTCGACCGAGCGACTGCTCGTCGACCTCGACGACATCCACCTCGACCTGCGCGTCGACGAGCCGTTCGTGTGGCCGAAGGCCTTCGGTGGCGGTGGCGTCTTCTCGGCCGTCCCGTTCCTCAACCAGTACTGGCACCCGTACTGTCTCGGCGGTACCGGCGCCGGCTCGATCACGATCGGCGACGAACGCTGGTCGCTCGACGGCACCCGCGCCTACGGCGAGCGGAACTGGGGCGCCGGGTTCCCGCAGCGCTGGTGGTGGGGCCAGGCCCACGACTTCGGCGGCGCCGACGTGTCGGTCGCGTTCTCGGGCGGTCTGCTCAGCCTCGGGCCGATCGCCCGGATGGTGAGCGGCGTCGTCGTGCGGATCGGCGACCGGGTGATCCGCATCACGCCCCCGTCCCCGGTGCGCTCCGAGGTGACCCCCGGGCGGTGGTCGCTCCGGGCCCGGTCACTGCGCTGGCAGGTCGATCTCGAAGGGGACGGCACCGCGTTGGAACCGCACGTGCTGCCGGTCCCGCTGCCCGCCGAGCGCCGCAACATCGACACCGACTTCGAGCACCTGGCCGGCCGGCTCCACTGCGTCGCACGCGAGCGCGGCAAGGTGGTGTTCGACGGCACCTCCGAGCTGGCCGGCCTCGAGATCGGCAGCCTCCCGGGCTTCGAGTAGGGGAGCCGGCGCTTCAGCGACGGCTCGCCGTCGGCGTCACTTGCACTTCACGACGCCGGTCATCGTTGCCGTCGCCCCGGTCTCGGGGGCGACGATCGGGTAGTCCTTCCCTTCGAAGGCGATGTGGTCGCCCGGCTCGACGGGCGCTTCCGGCCGTCAGTCGCGTCGGTCCTGACGACGCTCTTTCCGTCGACGGCGACGGCGCATCACTCCGAGCCCGAACCAGACCAGCGCGCCCAACAACGCGGAGACGATCGTGAGCAGCCACAGCGGCCAGGTGAAGTTCAGGAAGAGGAAGTCGAGCCTGACGTCCTCGGTGTTCTGCACGATGAAGACGA
>JAWOIO010000212.1:0-4411 GCA_046484625.1 Acidimicrobiia bacterium | reverse complement strand
GAGGTCGAGGGCGTGACGAACCCGGCCCGAGAGCTGGCGCGCCGGATCGGTCGCACGATCCCGCTGGTGTACGGAGGGGGCGCGCTCGGTGCAGTCGCCGCACGCCGGTTCAAGAACGACGTGAACGAGAACGCGAAGGCGCCGGCATTCTGGGCGGCCTACCCGGAGCTGAACCACAACGAGATCTGTGCGTGGGGCCAGCACGGTGACGTGACCCGGCAGGTGTTCACCCTCGTGCAGCTGCGCCATGGCTTCGAGCACGGACGGCTCGCCAAGCAGATCGGCCTCGCCCGCGAGCTGCTCGACGAGATCTTCGTGCAGGTGCTCGAGGTCGAGGCCGAGGGCGAGGGCCGCCTCGCGCAGGTCCTCGACCTCATGTACCTCGGCACCTGGGCGTCGTGCTACCTCGCGCTCGACAACGACGTCGACCCCGGCCCCATCGACGCCATCGCCCAGCTCAAGGCCGGGATGGGTCCCCTCGACGGCTAGGCGGAGCCCGCCTGTCCGAGCGGCGCAGTCCGATCTCGCCCGCTACCATGGTCTTCTGGTCGGGCCCACCTCCCGGCGCCACCACCGGATCCCGGTGAGGGTGCTCCACCACGGTGTGGGGGAGATGGCTGTGACCCGGTGATCCGGGCCGACTCCTCGTGAGCACACGGCGCGGCGCGACCGCGCCCCGAGCCCCAGGAGTCCACCCATGACCCAGACCGCAGCCCGTCCCACCGGCAGCACCGGCCCGGCCACGAAGGCCGACGGCAGCCCCGACTTCAAGGTCGCCGACCTCTCCCTCGCCGACTTCGGTCGCAAGGAGATCGAGCTCGCCGAGCACGAGATGCCGGGCCTGATCGCGATGCGCGAGCGGCACGCGGCCGACCAGCCCCTCGCCGGTGCCCGCATCATGGGGTCGTTGCACATGACCGTGCAGACGGCCGTGCTCATCGAGACGCTCACCGCGCTCGGCGCCGAGGTGCGTTGGGTCTCGTGCAACATCTTCTCGACCCAGGACCACGCGGCGGCCGCGATCGCCGAGGCCGGCGTCCCGGTGTTCGCGTGGAAGGGCGAGACGCTCGAGGAGTACTGGTGGTGCACGGAGCAGGCGCTGCGCTGGCCCGGCCCCGACGGCACCACGATCGGCCCGAACATGATCCTCGACGACGGTGGCGACGCCACACTCGTCGTCCACAAGGGCGTCGAGTACGAGCGCGCCGGTGCCGTGCCGGCACCGACGGCGTCGGACTCCGATGAGTGGCGCGTCGTGCTCGACATGCTCACCCGGATCCAGGGTGAGGACGACCGTCTCTGGCACCGCATCGCCGAGGAGATCAAGGGCGTCACCGAGGAGACCACCACCGGCGTGCACCGCCTCTACCAGATGTACGAGGCCGGCTCGTTGCTGTTCCCGGCGATCAACGTCAACGACTCGGTGACGAAGTCGAAGTTCGACAACCTCTACGGCTGTCGGCACTCGCTCGTCGACGGCATCTGCCGCGCAACCGACGTGATGCTCGCCGGCAAGGTCACCGTGGTCTGCGGCTACGGCGACGTCGGCAAGGGCTGCGCGCAGTCGCTGCGTGGGCAGGGTGCCCGGGTCGTGGTCACCGAGATCGACCCGATCTGCGCGCTCCAGGCGGCGATGGAGGGCTACGAGGTCACCACGCTCGAGGACGTCGTCGAGACGGCCGACCTGTTCATCACCACCACCGGCAACCGCGACATCATCACGGCCGACCACATGGCCCGGATGAAGCACAACGCGATCGTCGGGAACATCGGCCACTTCGACAACGAGATCGACATGACCGGTCTCGCCGCGGTCCCGGGCATCGAGCGGGTGAACATCAAGCCCCAGGTCGACGAGTGGGTGTTCCCCGAGTCGTCGCCGTCGGGCGCGCACTCGGTGATCATCCTCGCCGAGGGTCGCCTGCTGAACCTCGGCTGTGCGACCGGTCACCCGAGCTTCGTGATGTCGAACAGCTTCACCAACCAGGTGATCGCCCAGATCGAGCTGTTCACCCACACGGACTTCTACGAGCACAAGGTGTACACGCTGCCCAAGCACCTCGACGAGGAGGTGGCCCGCCTGCACCTCGACAAGCTCGGGGTGAAGCTGACCACCCTCACCGAGGACCAGGCCTCGTACCTCGGGATCCCGGTCCACGGCCCGTACAAGCCCGAGCACTATCGCTACTGACCCGCATCGACTCCGCCCGCTCCCGATCGAGGAGCGGGCGGGGCTGTCGTAGGCGGGCCGTAGGTTCGCCGGGTGCTGTCGTCGCTGCTGCCCCTCGCGTGCCCCGGATGCGGACGCCCCGGCCCCGTGTGCCCCGTCTGCGCGACCACGCTCGCCCCGGCGCACCCGTGCGCACCGCCGCCCGGTGTCGACCGTTGGTTCGCGCCGTACGCGTACGTCGGAGTCGTCCGTGAGGTCCTCGCCCGCCTGAAGTACCGCGGCGCGCACGCGGCCGTCGACTGGGTCGCCGACGCGATGGTGGCGACGCTCGCACCTCCGCTTCCCGCGGTCGTCACCTGGGCGCCGACGACGCCGGCTCGGCGCCGAGAACGGGGGTTCGACCACGCCGAGCTGCTGGCCCGGGCCGTGGCCCGACGCCTGGGTCGTCGGTCCCGTGGGCTGCTGACCCGCGGGGCCGGCCCTCCCCAGACGGGACTCCACCGGGCGGCCCGGCTCACCGGGCCCGCGTTCCGCGCACGACGCGGCGTGCCGGGGTCGGTGCTCGTCGTCGACGACGTCGCCACGACCGGCGCAACGCTCAGTGCCGCCGCTCTCGCTCTGCGAGCCGGTGGGGCGCGGACCGTGGTCGCGCTCGTCGCGGCCCGGACCCCCGATCCCGGCCGCACCGCCGCCGCCCGACCCGGGCCAGTCGGCCCGTGACGCGGAACGTCCGCGCTCCTATGCTCCGCGCGACACCCGCATCCGGCCAGTGGGGAGCTGCCAATGGACGTCGTCGTGCGCAGCCACAACATCGAGGTCACCTCCAGCCTGCGTGCGCTCGCGCAGCGCAAGCTCAGCCGCATCGAGCGGATCGCGCCCGATGCGGCGCGTGCGGAGTTCGACTTCTCCGATCAGCGCAACCCGCGCGTGGCCGAGCACGTCCGTTGCTCGGTGACCGTGCACTTGCGGCGTGGCTCGGTGACGGCGCGAGCGCAGGCCCGGGCTCCGGAGGTCGCGCTCGACATGGTGGTCGAGAAGCTGCGGCACCAGGTCGAACGCATGAAGGTCCGTCGCGTCACGCACGGACACGGCGCGCAACGAGCACGTCAGCGCGGTCCAGCACGACCCTGAACTTCCCCCGCTCGAGGATCGAAGCCAACAGTCGTGTGTCCTCGGCCCCGGTCACCTGACGATCGATGACGAGCCAATCGACACGGTCGGGACTCCGTGTCGACGATCCTGGGACCCCCCAGTTCGTCGGCACCCAGGGGTTCGGGAAGGAGTAGATCTCGGCCCGGTGCGACAGCTGGGGCACGAGGGTGTAGGAGCTGCTGACGGCCGCGCCCTCCGGCACGGCATCCACTGCGGCCCGCTTGGCCTCGATGCGGGTGTCGATGGGCGGCGGCCACCACCCCGCACGGTACTCAGCGGAAATCGGGGAAGGTCCCCATGCGACGGTCCCGTAGATCGCGGAGAGGAGCACCACGAGCGGCGCCAGGATCCGCGCTGGACGCCCGAACCGCCGCCCGAGGAGCGCAACTCCCTCGACCATCGCGATCGCGGCTGCCGTAAGCGGGAGCGCGACGTAGTGGAAGGTGATCATCCGGGTCCACGGAACGTCGCTCAGGACGTCGATCAGGAACTGCGGGAGCCCCATCGTCAGGACGACCGGCGCGAACAGGGGCGCGAGTCCGAACGGGGCCAGGATTCGCCACGCGAAGTCGCCCGACTCGGAGGAGAACACGCGGTTGGTGATGTTCGACGGGTCGTGCACGAGCGTGCTCGCGATGCCGCCGGCCGAGCCGCCGGCTCCCGACAGCAGCGTCTCCGCGTGTGTCACGCCGCCGTTGAGCGCCGGCATCACCACCATCGCGGTGATCGCGAACCAGGCGAACGCGCACGCCGCGGTCGTCAGGCCGACTCGCCGGTCGCCGCGCCACGCGACGATCAGGCCCAGTACGAGGATCACGATCGCGACGTCCTCCTTGCAGGACAGAGCCAGGACGCACCAGAACGCGAACCACCGCCACGACCGACGTCTCGAGCACAGGTACGCGCACAGGATGGGAGTGATCGCGAGCGCCTCGGGATGGAAGAGCTCCCACCCGATGAACTGCAGGGCCGGGTGCAGGAGGAAGGCCGCCCCGAGCGCCGCGGCCGGGGAAGCGGCGAGGCCCCGCTCTCTGGCCAAGAGGTAGATCGGGACGGCCCCGAGTCCGAGGGCGACGACCTGGAAGACGT
>JAWOIO010000152.1:0-25245 GCA_046484625.1 Acidimicrobiia bacterium | reverse complement strand
GCCGGTTCCTTCGACGACGACCACGACGTCGGACCCGTCGGCCACCGAACCCACGGCGACCGCCTCCGGATCGGCGATCGGAGCCTGCCACCGCGTCCGACCCGTCGACCGTTCGAGCGCGAGCAGGCCGGATCCGTGCGTACGGTCCAACACCGGTGTGACGACCAGTTCGGCGCTCAGGGCGATCGGGTCGATGCGGCTCCCCGCTTCCTCGCCCGGGTCGATGCGCCACTCCTCGCGTCCGTCGGCGTCGTAGGCGATCGCCGCCCCTCGGCGACCGAACACGACGACGCCGTGCGCGTCGGCGGAGATCTGGGTGGGTTGGTCGGGTGCCTCCCGCGCGAGCCTCACGGCGAGCTCCCCGGCGGACGACCGCGAAGCCACGGGATGCCCCGTCTCCGCGTCGCGAGCGATCCCGCACGAGGTCAGCAGTCCTGATGTCAGCACGAGTGCGGGGACCACCGCACGCCGCATGCTCACAGCCCCGCCGGGATCGGGGCGTTGACGGGCACCGAGTCCGTGAGCTCGGTCCCGAAGCGAACCACCTCGCTGTAGAGCGTCGGTAGCACACCGACGAACGGGCCACACGGTGCCGGCGACCCGCCCGCGAGTTGGGCTTGCGCGGCGCTCAACGCATCGTCGTCATGCAGGATCCCGCCGTGGGCACCGAACGGCCAGAGGTTCCCCACCGGGACGACGACCTTCTCGCCGCCCTCGATGTCGCCGCTCGTCGACGGGACGACGACATCTGCAGTTGCCATGATCGAGAGGAACCGCGGCCCGCGGGCGAAGGAAGCGTCTGTCAGCCCCTCGATCGTCGGCGACTCCTCGTCGAGCTGGTCGATCGCCTTCGTCCCGAGGGGCAGGTCGGGACGGACCCGCTCGACCGCGGTGAACAGGGAGCGCCCTCCCACGGTGTCATTGACCCTCGACGCAAGGGTGGCCGTCGGTGTCCCCTCGAGCGGGGACGCGAAGGTGACGACGTTGGGGATCGGGGGGTACTCGTCCTCGTGGCCCCGGTAGTGCTCGAGCAGGAACAGTGCGATCACGACGCCTCCTTGGGAATGACCGATCAGGTCGACGGCGCGTCCCGGGTGTAGGGATGCGAGGGTGCGGAGCTGCTCTCCCAGTGATCTGGCTTGCGCATGCAGGTCGCCGAAGGTCTCGCGGTATCCGTAGGTCGGCGCGTCGCCTTCGTACGAGAAGTACGTGACCTCCCCAGTGCGGTACCCGAGGACCTCATGGTCGACGTGCATGCTCGGGGAGACCGAGCCGTCGGCACGTCGCCGGCGAGAGCTCCCGAGACCCGCGACCGCAAGCGCGAGGTTCCCGGAGCCGGCCCCGTGTCGCTTCGCCTTCGGTTGCGGACAGGCGGTCAGCGCATCGAAGAACATCGCCCCGAGCCTGGCGATCGCGACGAAGGTCGCCACCGCTGCATCGGCCGCGGCGCCGGCAAGGGCGACCGCGGCCTCGGCGATCGTCTTCCCGGCCGTCGCGATCAGGTCGGCCATCCCGTGGACGGTGTCGGCGATCGCCTCGGCCACCGCCGCGACCTGGCCCCCGACCCAGCGCATCGCGTCGAGCCCGGCATGAGCGACCGACACCAGCCCGTCGCACGCCCCGTTGAACACGTCGCCGATCGCAAGGAACCCGATCTCCCCGAGCGCGCCGGCACAGCCCTCGTCGTCCCACTCGTCGAGGAACTCCTCGACGATCGCCGCACGTTCGGCGGCGGTCGTGGTCGCGTCCGCGATCTCCCCCGCGCTCACCGGGACGAGTCGGACGATCGCGGTGAGGTCGACCTCCCCGAAGAGGAGCATCGGGTCGATGTACCGCTCCCCGACACGGACGCCCAGGTGCAGCACCCCCGCTCCGTGGCCGTCACCCGTCCCTCCGGCTGCTCCGATCACCGTCCCACGGGACACCCGCTGTCCGACGCGTACGTCGACGCGCTCCAGGAACGACGAGGAGGTCCGGATCCCGCCGTCGTGCGCGACCACGACGTGCAGTGCTCCGGCAACCGATCCGGCGAACACGACGACGCCGTCGTTCGCCGCTCGGACTCCGGTGCCCGGCGCGGCAACGAGGTCGACACCGCGGTGCCCACTCGCGTACTGGCCGACCGGAGCCCGGAACGGACGCGCGATCGGGCCGTCGACCGGGAGCAACCAGCGCGTGGGAGCCGCGCCGGCGAGGGGCGGCAACGCGACGGCCACGAGCGCGACGCAGACCGTCGCCCCGATCGCCTTGGGGATGCACCCGACGCGAGACCGCACGGAACCTCCCCGTGTGCGACGACGACACGGGGAGGTGAGCGGGGGTGCCGACCGGCCGGACGCCGGTCAGTGGTCAACGACCGGCAGACTGGTCCGGCGTGACGGGTGGTGCAGTGATCAGGCGGCGTCGACGAGGCGGGCGCGCAGCTGCAGGATCGCCTTGGTGTGGATCTGGCACACCCGGCTCTCGGTGACCCCGAGCACCTCGCCGATCTCCGAGAGCGTGAGCGCCTCGTAGTAGTAGAGCGTCAGGACGAGCCGCTCGCGGTCGGGCATCCGGTTGATCATGTCGGCGAGGACGTGCTTCATCTCGTCGACCTCGAACGCCTCGACGGGGTCGTGCGACGCGTCGGAGAGGGTCTCCCCCACCGTCGTCGAACCGCCACCCTCTTGTTGCGCACCGCCACCGAGGAGCTCGTCGAGGGCGACGAGCCCGGTCAGGGAGATCTGGGACAGGTTCTGGTCGAGCTCGGCTGCCGTGATGCCGATCTCGGCCGCGACCTCGTCGTCGGTCGGCTTGCGCTTCAGCTCGTTCTCGAGCTCCGAGAAGGCACGCTCGATCGCCCGCGCCTTCGCCCGCACCGAGCGCGGCACCCAGTCGATGGAGCGGAGCTCGTCGATGATCGCGCCCTTGATCCGCGAGATCGCGTACGTCTCGAACTTGAAGCCGCGCTCGGGATCGAACTTCTCGATCGCATCGATCAGACCGAAGATGCCGTAGCTGATGAGGTCGGCCTGCTCCACGCTCTGGGGCAGGCCCGACGCAACCCGGCCGGCGACGAACTTCACCAACGGCGAGTAGTTCAGGATCAGCCGCTCGCGATCCTCGGTCGAGGGCTCGCGCTTGTAGCGCTCCCACAGCTCGGCGACCGCGGCGGCGATCGCGGCCTTCTGTGTCGCGTCGATCTCGTCAGGCACGGGGATGGGTCGCGTCGTAGACGGCCTGGAGTCGGTCGCGTGTCAGGTGCGTGTAGATCTGCGTCGTCGCGAGGTCGGCATGCCCGAGCAGCTCCTGCACGGCGCGCAGGTCGGCACCGCCCTCGAGGAGATGCGTGGCGTAGGCGTGTCGCAGGGCGTGCGGGTGCAGCGCCCGTCCGTCGGACAGGGGGTGGGCCGCGACGATCCGGCGCGCCTCACGGGTCGACATCGGCCCGCCCCGACGCGCGAGGAAGACGGCCTGCGGCGGCGAGTCGTCGGTCGCGAGGACGGGCCGGCCTGTCGCGAGCCACGCCGCGATCGCGTCGCGTGCGGGGACCCCGACCGGGACCCGGCGCACCTTCGACCCCTTTCCGAGCACGGTCAGCAAGCCGCGATCGAGGTCGCAGTCCTCGATCTGGAGGCCACAGCACTCGCTCACCCGGAGGCCGGCCCCGTAGAGCACCTCGAGCACGGCGAGGTCACGGCGTGCGAGCGCAGTGACGACCGGGTCGTCGCCCACCCCGGAGCGGTCGACGGCATCGGCGGCGTCGTCGAGCATGGCGGTTGCCTCACGGGAGCGTGGGACACGCGGCAGTCGTGCCGCCCCTTTGGGGGTCCTGAGCGCACGCCCCGGATCGGTCGCGAGGACACCGCGTCGGTGGAGGTGACGGACGTAGCCGCGGACCCCGGCCGCCTTGCGGGCGATCGACCGGCGGGCGAACCCTCGGGTGGTGAGGTACGCGAGGTACCTCCGCAGCACCCGGTGATCGATCGCCGCCGGGTCGACACATCCACCCCGCTGCGCCCACGAGACGAACTCCGACACATCGTGCTCGTAGGCCTGACGCGTGAGCTCGCTGAGTCCACCAAGCGACGCGAGGTAGTCGTCGACCCCCCACGTCATGGCCGCGAGAGTACCTGTCGAACCCCGCGGAACCGGGGAACCCGCCGCCCCGTCCCGGAACGGCGGGTCGGTGGGCATGCGCGACGAGTCTCGCGGGCCTGTCACACCAGGGCGCTACGTTCGGTCGAGCGATCCCGTCGCGGCCGCGGTCACGGCCCGCCGTCGAACTCCGACCCGTTCACGGGTCGCACGGACGAGCGGAGCCCCCATGCTCGCGTCGGTCACCAGCGCCACCCTGCTCGGCGTCGACGGCCAGGTCGTCACGGTCGAGGTCCACCTCGCCTCCGGCCTGCCCGGATACCACGTCGTCGGCCTCCCCGACACCGCCGTGCGCGAGTCGCGCGAACGCGTCCGCGCCGCGCTGCAGTCGTGCGCGCTCGACTGGCCCTCGAAGCGCATCACGGTGAACCTCGCGCCGAGCGGGATCCGCAAGACCGGCGCCGGGCTCGACCTCGCCGCCGCGGTCGGCGTGCAAGTGGCGTCGGACCAGCTGCCCGCAGCCGCACTCGAGGGCACAGCAGTCCTCGGCGAGGTCGGACTCGACGGGACGGTCCGGCATGTCCCCGGCGCCCTCGCGCTCGTCGCGGCGGTCGCCCGGTCCGGATGCCACGCGGTCGTGGTGCCCGCCGACGATGCGCACGAAGCCGCGCTCGTGCCCGGCGTCCAGGTGCGGGTCGCCCGCGACCTCGCCGAGCTTCGGGCGTGCCTGAAGGGCGAGGCACCCTGGCCCGACCAGCCCGCGCCCCGACCGCCCGACGACCCGGAGATCTCGGGCAGCGAGCTCGACGACCCCCTCGATCTCGCCGAGGTGCGAGGGCTCGCCTGGGCCCGTCGCGCCCTCGAGGTCACCGCGGCCGGCGGCCACCACCTGCTGTTCGCGGGTCCGCCCGGCGTCGGCAAGACCATGCTCGCTCGCCGCCTCACCACGATCGCCCCGCCGCTCACCGACGACGAGGCGCTCGAGGTGACCCGCGTCCACTCAGCCGCGGGACGCGGAGCGACGACCCTGATCCGCCGGCCGCCGTTCCGGTCGCCACACCACACCGCGTCCGTGGCCGCGCTGGTCGGGGGTGGCAGCGGACGTCCGACCCCCGGCGAGGTCACCCTCTCCCATCGCGGGACGTTGTTCCTCGACGAGCTCGGCGAGTTCGCCCCGCGCGCCCTCGACGCACTCCGCCAACCACTCGAGGAACGCGCGGTGTGGATCGCCCGGGCATCGAGCACCCTCCGCTTCCCGGCCGACTTCGTGCTCGTGGCCTGCACCAACCCCTGTCCCTGCGGGCTGGGGCCACCTCGGTGCTGCTGCGGCGACGGGCAGCGGGCCCGCTACCGGCGGCGACTGTCGGCACCGCTCCTCGATCGATTCGACCTGCGCGTCTCGGTACGGACGCCCGAGGCGGCCGACGTGCCGGGCGAAGCGTCGGCCGCGGTCGCCGTGCGGGTCCTCGCCGCAGTCGAACGGCAGCGCGACCGCCTCCGCGACACACCCTGGCGGCGGAACGCGCACATCCCGGCGGGCGCGCTCCAGCGGTTGGTGCCGCTCGACGGCCCGGCCCACGACGCGTGGGTCGACGAGATCGACGCCCGTCGTCTCACGGGTCGTGGTGCCGCACGCATCCGACGGGTCGCTCGTACCGTGGCCGACCTCGACAACCATACGTCCGTCGAGCCCGACGACATCGCGCTGGCCGCACTCCTGCGGGAGGACGCGCCGTGAGCCTGTCTCCCGCCGAGCTCGCCGCGGCCACGCTCGTGTGCCTGCCCGGCATGACCCCGAACCGGCTGCGCACGATCATCGACGCGTTCGGGTCCCCCGAGCGCGCACTCCGGGGCGTCGTCGACGGCGACGCCGATGAGCTGCTCGGCGCCGACCTCGGCCGCTGGCGGGCAGCCGCCGACATCGACGCGACCGCCACCGTCCTCGCCCGGCGGGGAACGACGGTCCACATCGACGGCGCCGCGACGTATCCGATCGTCGACGAGATTCCCGATCGTCCCGCCGTGTTGCTCGCCGAAGGCGACCGAGTCGACTCGTTCCACGCGCCCCGGGTCGCGATCGTCGGGACCCGGGCCGCGACACCGCATGGGCTCGCCGATGCCGAGGAGCTGGGCGGCGTGCTCGGCGCGGCCGGCGTCACGGTCGTCAGCGGGTTGGCGATCGGCATCGATGGCGCCGCACACCGAGGGGCACTCGACGCCGGGGGGCGCGTCGTCGGTGTCGTGGCGACCGGCCTCGACATCACCTATCCCCGTCGGCACGCGCGGCTCTTCGACCAGGTTCGTGCGCAAGGGCTGCTCGTCGGCGAGCAAGGCTTCGGGGTCCGGCCGTTGCCCTCGCGGTTCCCTGTGCGGAACCGCATCATCGCCGGCCTCGCCGACATCGTGGTCGTGGTCGAGGCCACGCGACGCGGCGGCGCCCGGATCACCGCGCAGCACGCGCTCGAATACGGACGGCCGGTGCTCGCGATCCCGGGTTCGCGCCGCAACCCCGCCGCCGAGGGGACGAACGAGCTGATCGCCGACGGCGCCCAGCCCCTGCTCGACTGGACCGACGTCCTGCTCCTGCTCGGCCTCGACGCCGCGGCATCGAACCGCACGGTCCCGGAGGATCAGCCCCGTCCGCCCGTCGGCGCATCCGGCGCGGCGGTCCTCCGTGCGCTCGGCGGTGAATCCGCGACGCTCGACCAGCTCACGAGCCGAACCGGCCTTGCCCCCAACCAGATCGCGGTCGCGGTGCGCGCACTGGAACGCGATCGATGGGTGGAACGGGCCCAGGGCGCGGTGTGGCCGTGCTGACGGCGAGTCGGGCCGCGACGCCTGGCTACCGTGGAGCCATGGGATTCAACCCGTTCCGCGAGCAGGTGCAGCGCAAGAGCGACGTCCTGCTCGTGGTCGCAGCGTTCGTCGTGGTCGCCGCGCTCGTCGCGTGGGCGTTCTTCGGGGGCTGAGCTTGCCCGATCACGACTGGCCGCCAGATCCTCGGACGGGCGATGCGCGCCGCGACACCGACGCGTTCGAAGTCCGCCACGTGCAGCCGTACCAGGCGAAGAAGTCCTACCGCTGTCCGGGCTGCGACCTCGAGATCCGCATCGGCGAGGGCCACAAGGTCGTCGTGCCGCGCACCGGCAGCGACGGCCACCGGCACTGGCACACCGGCTGCTGGACCCGCACGTCCACCCGCGGCCACCGCCCCTACTGACCGCGCCCGATCCCCACCTGACCGCGCCGAGTCCCCTTCTCGTGACGCGATCGGCCGTCATGGGGGCGGGTCTCGTCACTAGAACGGGTGGAAGGGCGCGATCGGTCACGAGAACCGCCGCCCCGACGTTCAGAAGACGTTCTCGAGGACCTCGATGTGGGGGGCGTGTCCCCGAACCTTCCGGATCGCGACCACATCGAAGCGCAGCGCCGGGGCGTGCACCTCGTGCTCGCGGAGCCAGCGCAGTGCGAGCCCGCGGATCCGCTGCTGCTTCGCGTGGGTGACCGCCGCGGCGGGGCCCCCGTAGGCGTCGCTGCGGCGCGTCTTGACCTCGCAGAACACCAGCACGTCGGGACGGGCCACGACGAGATCGAGCTCGCCGTCGCGACAGCGCCAGTTGCGCGCCAGCACGCGGTAGCCCTCCGCCTCGTACCACGCCGCGGCCAGGTCCTCACCCGCCGCGCCGAGGGCGCGGCGTGGGTCGGGCACGGTCAGGCGTCCTTGCCGGCCAGCTCCTCGATGTTCACGTCACGGAAGGTCAGCACCCGGACGTTCGTGACGAAGCGGGCCGGGCGGTACATGTCCCACACCCAGGCGTCGTTCATCTCGATGCGGAAGTAGATCTGGCCGCCCTCGTTCTCCACTCGCACGTCCACGTGGTTGGCGAGGTAGAAGCGCCGTTCGGACTCGACGACGTAGCGGAACAGCGGGAGCACATCGCGGTACTCCCGGTAGAGCTGGAGCTCGATCTCGGTCTCGTACCGCTCCAGGTCTTCGGCACTCACGGGCTAGTCCCGCTTCTCCTTGATCTTCGCGGCCTTCCCGACCCGGTCGCGCAGGTAGTAGAGCTTCGCCCGTCGCACGTCGCCACGCGAGACGACCTCGATCTTGGCGAGCACCGGCGAGTGGATCGGGAACGTGCGCTCCACGCCGACCCCGAAGCTGATCTTGCGGACGGTGAAGGTCTCGCGGATCCCGCTGCCCTTGCGGCGGATCATCACACCCTGGAACACCTGGACCCGCTCACGCGTGCCCTCGACGACGCGCACGTGCACCTTCAGCGTGTCGCCGGGACCGAAGTCGGGGATGTCGTCGCGCAGGCCGGCGCGGTCGACGAGATCGGTGGCGTTCATCGTGGGGACTCCCGGTCCGGAGAGGTGACGGGCGAGCGACGGGCTCGCGGCAGGCCTTCATGGTAGTGGGAGCGGCTCGTGGCCGACTCCTCGGGCGCCGACTCCCGGTGTCCGGTCAGGGGTGTCCGGTCAGGGGTGCCTGGTCAGGGATATCTGGTCAGGGGTCAGCCCTCGTCGCCGGACTCGGGGGGCAGCAGGTCGGGGCGCCGCTCCCGGGTCCGCCGGAGCGCCTCGTCCCGGCGCCAGCCGGCGATCCGGGCGTGGTCGCCCGAGCGCAGGACCTCGGGGGCGCTCCAGCCCCGGAAGTCCGCCGGGCGCGTGTACTGCGGGTACTCGAGCAGCCCGCGCACGAACGACTCGTCGTCGGTCGAGGCCTCGTTGCCGAGAACCCCCGGGACCAGCCGGGCCACCGCCTCCACGACCACGAGCGCGGCCGCCTCCCCGCCGGCGAGCACGAAGTCGCCGACCGACAGCTCGCCGTCGCACAGATGATCGGCCACACGCTGGTCGACGCCCTCGTAGCGGCCGCACAGCAGCGAGAAGCCGTCGCCGGTCGCGAGCTCGGTGGCCACGGACTGCTCGAAGCGACGGCCGCTCGGCGTGAGCAGCAGCAGCGGACGGGGCGGATCGGCCGCCTCGACGGCGGCGAAGATCGGCTCGGGCATCATCACCATCCCGGGGCCACCACCGAGGGGCGCGTCGTCGACACTGCGATGACGGTCGGTGGTGTGCTCACGCAGGTCGTGCACCCGCACGTCGAGGACGCCCGCATCACGCGCGCGGCCGAGGAGCGAGACGCCCAGCGGTACGGCGAGGTACTCGGGGAAGATCGTGAACACGTCGATGCGCATGGCGGCCTCAGAGCTCGAAGAGCCCGTCGGGCACGTCGACCACAACCGTGCTCGAGTCGTGCTCGGTCACGAAGGTCACCGGCACGAGCGCGCCGCCTTCGAGGACGAGCAGATCGTGGGCCGGGTTGGCCTGGATCGCCACCACCGTCCCGCGGTCGGTGCCGTGCGTGTCGACCACGCGTGCGCCGACCAGCTCGTGGACCCACAGCACGTCGGCTGCGTCGCCGCCGTCGGGCGCAGGCGTGGTGCTCGGCAGTGGCTCGGCCGTCAGCACGCAACCGCGAAGCGCCTCGGCCGCGGTGCGGTCGTCGATCCCCTCGAAGCGCACCAGCCACTTCCCCTGGTGCGGGCGAGAGGTTGCGATCACGAGCGCCCGGGCATCACCGGCACCATCGCGCGGTTCGAGCACCAGCGTGGCGCCGACCTCGGTGCGCTCCGGCCGGTCACTCACGAACGTCACGGCGACTTCACCCCGCAGGCCGTGAGCCCGCCCGATGCGGGCGACCTCGAGTCGCGATCCCCTCGGCGGCGACTCGGGAGACCGAGCTCCCGATCCGGGCGACCGATCGCCAGTGCTACTCGGCGACGTCGACGCCGGCCTTGATGTCTTCGGCTGCACCGGCAGCACGCGTGACCTGGCGCAGCGCCTGGATCACCCGGCCCCGACGGCCGATGAGCCGGCCCATGTCGGACGGGCTCGCGTGGATGAGCAGGAACACCTCGTCGTCACCCTTCTCGGTGACGTCGACCTCGATCGCGTCGGGCTCGTCGGCCAGCGCGCGCGCGACGTGCTCGACGACGGCCTTGGCGCGGGTACCGAGGATCCGATTGCCTTCGGCGCCGATCTCGTCCTCGAAGTCGTCGTCGTCGAGCGCCTCGTCGAAGTCGTCGTCCTCGTTCACGACTGCTCCCCTGATTCGTCGGGTGCTTCGTCGGGTGCTTCGTCGGCAGCGTCGCCGGGTGCCTCGTCGGCTGCGTCGCCGGGTGCGTCGGCCTCGGCCTTGGCCTCGGGTGCTGCCGCCTCGACCGGCGTGTCCTCGACGGGCGCGTCCTCGGCAGGAGCGTCGGCGGGTGCAGCCGCCGACTTCTCGGCCGGTGCCTCGTCGGTGGGCGCCTTCTTCTTGCCCTTCGACGGCGCGGGGCCGCGCCCGGTCAGGAAGCCGCGACGGTTCAGCTTGGTGACGATCGGCCCGCCCTTCTCGGCCTCGAACGTGGCCCACACGCCGGTGACGGCGAGGAGCTTCTGGACCGACTCGGTGGGCTGGGCGCCCTTGCGGAGCCACTCGAGCGCCTTGTCGCCGTCGATCTCGACCTGCGACGGCTCGTGGCGCGGCCCGTAGCGACCGATGGTCTCGATGACGCGACCGTCGCGCGGGCTGCGCGAGTCGGCGACGACGACCCGGTACGACGGCTGCTTGCGCTTTCCGACGCGCATCAGGCGGATCTTGACGGCCACTTCGTTGAGGTCCCTTCGTGGAGTCGATCGTCCGGCCCATCGTCCGGCTCGGGGGCCGGGGCCCGGCGGATGGCGCCGGGCGTGCCGCGGGGCGGCGGGAACGGCTCAGGTTAGCGGGAATCCGGGCGGGACCTCCATGCGGGCACGTCCCTTCTTGCCCTTCTTGCCCTTGGCCATCTTCGTCATCGACCGCATCATCTGCTGGACCGCCTTGAACTGCTTGAGGAGCGCGTTCACCTGCTGGGTGCTCGTCCCGCTCCCCCGCGCGATCCGCACCCGGCGCGACCCGTTGATCACGGTCGGGTCGCGCCGCTCGGCGGTCGTCATCGAGCGGATGATCGCCTCCGCGCGACCGAGCTCGCCGTCGTCGATCTCGGCCTGCCGGAGCTCCTTGGGCATCCCCGGCAGCATCCCGACGATGCCCGAGAGCGGCCCCATCTTCTTCATCTGCTGCATCTGCTCGAGGAAGTCCTCCAGGGTGAACTGGCCCTTGGCCATGCGGGCCTGGAGCTTGGCGGCCTCGTCCTGGTCGAACGCGACCTCGGCCTTCTCGATCAGCGTGAGGACATCGCCCATCCCGAGGATGCGACTCGCCATCCGGTCGGGGTGGAACGCCTCGAAGTCCTCCACCTTCTCGCCCACCCCCGCGTACAGGATCGGCAGCCCGGTCACCTCCTTCACCGACAACGCAGCGCCGCCGCGCGCGTCGCCGTCGAGCTTGGTGAGGACGAGGCCGGTGAGGGGGACGGTCTCGGCGAAGCGCTCGGCAACGGCCACCGCCTCCTGACCTGTCATCGCGTCGACGACGAGCAGCGTGTCGTGGGGCTGCACCGCAGCGTGGATGCCGGCCAGCTCGGCCATGAGGTCGTCGTCGACCTGGAGTCGTCCGGCCGTGTCGACGATGACCGTGCTGCGACCGAGCCGCTCGGCTTCGCGCAGCCCGTCGCGCGCGACCGAGACCGGGTCGGTCGGTGCGCTGAACACCGGGACCCCGATCCGCTCCCCGAGGACCCGCAGCTGCTCCACCGCCGCGGGACGTTGCAGGTCGGCCGCGACGAGCAGGACCCGCTTGCCCTGGTCGTGCTCGAGCACGCGCGCGAGCTTCGCGGCCGCGGTCGTCTTCCCCGACCCCTGGAGCCCGGCGAGGACGATCACGGCCGGCGGCTTCGACGCCGGGTGCAGCTTCCCGGTCTCGCCCCCCAGCGTCGCGACCATCTCCTCGTGGACGATCTTGATGACCTGCTGGGCGGGCGAGAGGCTCTGCGCGACCTCGGCGCCGGTCGCGCGCTCCTTGATGCGCGCGACGAACGTCTTGACGACCTTCACGTTCACGTCGGCCTCGAGGAGGGCGAGGCGGATCTCGCGCGCGACCTCGTCGACGTCGGTCGGGGTCAGCCTTCCGCGCGACCGGAGCCGTCGGAAGATCCCGTCGAAGCGATCGGCGAGGGTGTCGAACATCGTCGCTCGCTCAGCCGACCAGCGCGGCGGCGAACTCGGCCAGGTCGAAGGGGACCAGGTCGTCGGCCGACTCCCCCACACCGACGAGCTTCACCGGCACCCCCAGCTCGGACTCGATCGCGAGTACCACACCGCCCTTGGCGCTCCCGTCGAGCTTGGTGAGAACCACCCCGGTGACACCCATCGCGTCGGTGAACTCGCGTGCCTGGGCGAGCCCGTTCTGCCCCGTGGTCGCGTCGAGGACGAGCAGCACTTCGCGCAGCACGTCGGGAGTGCGCTCGATCACCCTCCGCACCTTCTTGAGCTCCTCCATGAGGTTCACCTTGGTGTGCAGTCGGCCCGCGGTGTCGACGAGCACGAGATCGATCCCCCGCGCCTGGGCGGCCTGCACCGCGTCGAACGCGACGGCACCGGGATCGGCGCCCTCGGCGCCCCGGATCATGTCGACGCCCAGGCTCGCGCCCCAGTGCGCCAGCTGGTCGGCCGCGGCGGCACGAAACGTGTCGGACGCGGCGAAGAGCACCGAGCGGTCGTCGGCGCGCGCGCGTGTCGCCAGCTTTGCCGCCGTCGTCGTCTTCCCCGCACCGTTGACACCCACCAGCAGCCAGACGGCAGGAGCCGCGTCCCCGTAGGCCAGCGCGCGATCGACGCTCCCGTCGAGCTCGGTGACGATCACCTCGCCGAGCAGGTCAGTGAGGGCGTCGCTGTCGTCGATGCCGTCGGCCGCGACGCGCGCTCGGAGCGCGTCCAGCAGACGCGTGGTCGTGGGCATCCCGACGTCGGCGAGCAGCAACGTCTCCTCGAGGTCGTCCCAGGCCTCGTCGTCGAGACCCCGGTCCCGCATCCGCGCGCGCATCCCGGCGAACGGGGCCCGGCTCTTCCCCAACCGGTCACGCAGCCGCCGTCGGCGCGGCGCCTCGTCCCCGGCACCCGGGTCGTCTGGATTCGGGTCGTCTGGATTCGGGTCGTCTGGATTCGGGCCGTCCGGATCGGGGACGTCCGGCTCGGACGCGTCGAGCTCGTCTGTGGCAGCGGCGCGGCGGCGCCTCTCGCGACGTCCCAGCACACGGGGGAGCGCGATGAGCGCGGCGCAGAGGGCGAAGATCGACACGAGGATGATCGTCTCCGAGGTCGTCATGGGTGCGGCGCCGAGGCTACCGGTCCTCGGTCGACGCACCTCCCTCCGAACCGCCGATGGGGTCGGGACCGCGCAACGTCACCGTGCGATGCTGGAACGGGATCTCGATCCCCGCCTCGTCGAACGCGCGCTTGACGCGGACCCGGGCCTCACGGGCGACCTTCCACTGCTGCCCCGGACGCACCTTCATGCTGAGTCGCAGCACCACGCTGTTGGCCCCCAGCTGCTCGACACCCAGCACCTCGGGATCGTCGAGGATCGCGTCGCGCCACTCGGTGTCGGCGCGCAGCGCACCCGCGGTGTCCACGAGCAGCTCGGTCGCGCGTGCAATGTCGGTGTCGTACGCGACGTCGATGTCGAGCAACGCCTTCGACCACTCCTGGGTCTGGTTCCCGACCTGGCCCGGCTGCCCGTTGGGGACCCACCACACCACACCCTCGACGTCGCGGATGCGGGTCACGCGCAGGCTCATCCACTCCACGACGCCCGACGCGACCCCGAGGTCGACCGTGTCCCCCACCCGGTACTGGTCCTCGAGGAGCACGAAGATGCCGGCGAGGAAGTCGCGTACCACCTGCTGGGCACCGAAGCCGATCACGATACCGATCACACCGGCGCCAGCAAGCAGGGGCGCGAGGTCGAGACCGAGCTCGCCGAGGATGATCAACGCCGCGATCGACCACACCGCGACGGTCACGATGTTGCCCAGCACGCTCGCGATCGTCTCGACTCGCTGGGCACCGCGGTGCGTCTCGATCTCGTCGGTCCCCCCGTCGGGCGACGGTCGGCCGAGGAACAGCTGTTGGAGCCGCATCCGCTGCGCGGCGCGCGAGACGATCCGGCGCGCGAGACGCGCCGCGATCCACGCGAGGAAGAGCACCAGGACGATCCGGATCGGGCGCGCCAGCGCGTCCGCGACCTCGGCCGCGCCCTGGTCGTTCGTGAGCTGGTACACCGTCGAGCAGAGCCAGGTCTGTGATCCCTTCGGGCCACAGGCGAGGATCTGGGGATCGACGGCCATCGCCGGGCGCTAGGCGTCGATGACGTCGGACACGCGCTGGCTGACCACGCGCGTCGACCCGCCCGGGGGCATCGTCACTCCGTACAGCACATCGCCCGCCTCCATCGTCCGCTTCTGGTGCGTGACGATCACGAGCTGGGCCTCGTTGCGGAACTCGTGCACCAGGTCGAGGAACCGGTGCAGGTTCACGTCGTCGAGCGCCGCCTCGACCTCGTCGAGCAGGTAGAAGGGCGAGGGCCGGGCCCGGAAGACCGAGAACAAGAACGCGAGCGCCGTGAGCGAACGCTCGCCACCCGAGAGCAGCGAGAGCCGCCGGACGTTCTTCCCGGACGGACGCGCCTCGATCTCGATCCCCGTGTTGAGGAGGTCCCCCGGATCGACGAGCGAGAGCTTGCCGCTCCCTCCGGGGAACAGCGTCGCGAACAGCCGCACGAAGTGGTCGGCCACGTCGGCGTACGCCGCCTCGAACACCGTGATGATCTCGGCATCGACCGCCCGGATCACCCGGTTCAGCTCGCGCCGGGTGGTCCGCACGTCGTCGAGCTGCCCCTGGAGGAACACCGCCCGCTCCTCGAGCGCCCGGTGCTCCTCGAGCGCGAGCGGATTGATGGGACCCATCAGCCGGAGATCCCGTTCCAGCTCGCGCGCTCGCCCGGCGAGGGTCGTCCCCTCCGGGACCTCAGGGGCCGGCGCATCCAGGGCGACCGACGGCTCGACGTCGAACTCGCTGCGGAGCCCGTCGATCGAGGTCTCGAGCTTGACGCGCGCCTCGGTGTCCTGGATCTCGACGCGCGACGCGAGCTCCCGCACCTCCAACAAGCCCTGTTCGAGCTCGGCACGCTCCTGGCGCAGCGCGTCGAGCTGGGACGCCGACGCCCGGGCCGCATCCGTCTCCCGCTGGCGTCGCTCACGCAGGCGGTCGTGCAGCTCGTCGACCGAGCGGCGGTGCTCCGCCAGGCGTCGGGCGAGCGTCGCGTAGACGACGTCGCGTTCGAGGATGGCGGTTCGCTGCTGCTCGGCCGCCGCATGGACTGCGGGATCGCGGTCGGCGAGGCGACCCTCCACCTCGTCGAGACGAGCCGCGATGATCGCTCGGCGCTCCTCCGTGGCGACCCGGCGCACCTCGGCTGCGCGCGCCGCGCCCAGCGCCGCGCGCGCCGCCTCGACGGTGCGATCGGCCTCGGCGCGCGCAACCTCGGCCGCGGTGGCGCGCTCGTGCGCCTCGTCGAGCACACCCTGGGTGACCGCGGCGTCGTGGGCCCCGCCCACGTGCCACGGGCCCTCGCCACCGAGACGGTCGCCCTCGGGCGTCACCGCCACGATCTCGGGGTTCGCGAGCACGAGGTCGAGCGCGACCCGCCAGTCGGCGACGAGGACGGTGCGGCCGAGCAGGCGCGCCAACGCGTCGTCGAGTCCGGGCACGCGTGCCCGCACGACGTCGGACAGCGCGCGGCCGCCGGCGGGCGCCGCGAACCCCGGGAAGCTCAACGTCCGACTCGGGTCGACGACGAGCACCAGCGCCTGGGCGTCGCCGCGTCGGAGTCTCTCGACCGCGTTGCGGGCGGCGCCTCCACCGCTGACGACGACGGCTCGGACCGCTTCGCCGAGTGCCGACGCCACGGCCAGCTCCGCGCCGGCGTCGATGTCGAGGTGGTCGACGAGCGGACCGATGACCCCCTCGATCCCTTCGAGCTCGTCCGCCGCGGCATCCGCGCGTGCGGCGCGCAGCTGCGTCTCGATCGTCTCGGCGCGGGCGCGGGCGCGGGCGGCGTCGCCCTCCGAGGTCCGCCACCGCTCTTCCGCAGCGTGGAGCGCGGCTTCCGCGGCCTCGACCGCCAGCACCGAGTCCGTGCCGGGCAGCGTGAGCGCCTCGGCGGCACGGTCGGCGTCGGCGAGCTCGTCGCGCAGTGCCACCGCGTCGGCGACAAGGGTCTCGACGACCCCACCGTCGGCTGCCGCGGCGAGCTCCCGCTCGACGCCGCGGCGCTTCTCCACCAGCAGCGCCGACATGCCGCGCGCCCGTTCCCGCAATGACTCCACACGGACCATCCAGTCGGCGAGGCCTTCGTCGCCGAGCGCGGTCAGCGAGTGCTCGGCATCGATGACGGCGTCGTCCAGCTGGCGGAGGCGGCCTCGGAGCTCGACCTCGCGCCGGTCGTTCTCGGCCCGCTCGTCGCGCAGTCGCTCCATGCGCGTTTGCAGCCCGGCGATCTGGTGGCCCGCGAGGTAGAGGCGGATCGCGCGCAGCTCGCCGACGACGGAGTCGTGGCGCATCGCCGCCTCGGCCTGGCGGTGCAGCGGGGCAAGCTGACGCTTCACCTCTCGGAGCAGGTCGTTCAGGCGCAACAGGTTCGTCTCGCTCGAGACCAGCCGCCGTTCGGCGCGCTCCTTGCGCTTGCGGAACTTCAGGATCCCCGCGGCCTCTTCGATGATCGCCCGACGTTGCGCGACCGACGCGTTGAGGATCGTGTCGAGCTGGCCCTGACCGACGATCACGTGCTGCTCGCGACCGATCCCCGAGTCGGAGAGCAACTCCTGGATGTCGAGCAGGCGACAGGGAACCGAGTTGAGCTGGTACTCGGAGTCGCCGGTTCGGAACAGGGTGCGGGTGATCGTGACCTCGGTGAAGTCGATCGGCAGCAGCCCGCCGGAGTTGTCGATCGTGAGCGACACCTCCGCGCGTCCGAGCACCGGCCGCTCGGAGGTCCCGGCGAAGATGACATCGTCCATCTTCCCGCCGCGCAACGTGCGTGGGCCCTGTGCGCCGAGGACCCACGCGACCGCGTCGACGAGGTTCGACTTGCCCGACCCGTTCGGCCCGACGACGACAGTCACGCCGGTCTCGAAGTCGAGCGTCGTCTTGTCGGCGAACGACTTGAAGCCCTTGATCGTGAGCGACTTCAGGAACAACCCAGGACCCTCGAGTTCGTCGGTCGGCGTGGCGATGGTCGGACAGGACAGGCGTGTCGCTTCGGATCGTAGCGACGAGCCCTGCGGGCGCCGCGGATCAGGCGACGCCGGTGCCGTCAGCGGATGGCGAACCCGCGTTCGCCCCTGGGGACCTCGGTGCGGGCCTCCACCCCCGCCACCCGTGCGCGCACCGGGCCGCGCCGACACCAGGCCTCGAGCGCGGCGACGTCGCCCGGAGCCCCCTCGAAGACCGCTTCGACCCTGCCGTCGGACCGGTTCGTGACCCATCCCGAGACCCCGAGGGCCTCGGCCTCGCCGGCGCACCCGTCGCGGAACCAGACGTTCTGCACCCGTCCGCTGACCCACACGTGCCGACGCACCCGGGGCTCCGCCCCGGCGCCCGGGTCGGGATCGGTCAGACCTGGCACGAGGGACAGAAGTAGGTGGTCCGCCCCCCGGTCCGCTCCCGCACCAGCACGGACCGGCACCGCCGACAGGTCTCACCGTCGCGCCCGTAGACCTTGTGATGCTCCTGGTACTCGCCGGGCTTGCCGAACACGTCGACGTACTGCTGGTCGTCGAGCGTCGACCCGCGGTACTTCACCGCGTCCTGGAGCACCTCGATCATCGAGCGGTACAGGCGCCGGACCTCCTGGGACGACAACGAGTCGCTCTGACGGTCCCAGCGGAGCCCCGCACCCCAGAGGATCTCGTCGGAGTAGATGTTGCCGATGCCCGCGATGAACTTCTGGTCCATGAGCAGGCGCTTCAGCTGCGCGTGCTTCTGGGTGATCAGTGCGCCGAAGGACTCCCACGACATCGCGTGGTCGAGAGGGTCCACGCCGAGGCGTCCGAGCCCGGCGGTCTTGTCGACCTCGTCGAGGGCGACGACGAACATCTCGCCGAACGTGCGCGGGTCGACGAAGCGGAGCTGTCCGCCCTTCTGGAACGTGATCACGACGTGGGTGTGCTTGGGCCGCGTCTCGCGCGACGTCTTGGCGCGCAGGAGCTGCCCCGACATCCCGAGGTGGATGACCAGGACCTCGCCCTCCTCGAGCCGGCAGAGGATGTACTTCCCCCGCCGCTCGACACCGAGGATCTTCTTGCCCTCGAGTCGAGCAATGAACTGCTTTCGGTTGTGATGCCGTCGGACGGTCCGCATCCCGTCGACCTCGACCGCCTTGATCCGGCGACCGACGATCTCACGTTCGAGATCCTTGCTGACGACTTCGACCTCGGGGAGCTCGGGCATCAGCGTTCCTCTCTTGGCGATCGGTCGGCGCTGCTGCCGACGCGCACGTGCTCGTCGTCGACGCGCTCGTCTTCGGCGGTCGGCGCATCGGCGAGCGCGTGCCACGCGTCCCGCGCGGCGGCCTGCTCGGCGTGCTTCTTCGAACGGCCTTCGCCCTCACCCCGCGTCTCACCAGCGATGGTGACGGCGGCGAAGAACCGCTTGGAGTGGTCCGGGCCCTCGGCGCGGATCTGGTACCGCGGCAGCTGGTCGAACTGCTGTGCCGCGAGCTCTTGGAGCCGGGTCTTGTAGTCGTCGTCGCCCGGTCCGGACGCGCCGTCGCGGATCCGGTCACCGACCAGGTCGAGGACGAGACGATCGGCCGCGTCCCAGCCTCCGTCGAGGTAGACCGCGGCGATCACGGCCTCGACGGCGTCGGCGAGGATCGACGGCTTGGAACGGCCGCCGGACGCGTCTTCGCCCTTGCCGAGACGGAGGGCCGGCCCGAGATCGATCTCGAGCGCCACCTCGGCCAGCACCTCGGCGTTGACCACTGACGCCCGGAGCTTCGCCAGCTCGCCCTCGGGGAGGTCCGGGTACTCGTCGTAGACGTGCACGGTCACGGAGAGCCCGAGGATCGCGTCCCCGAGGAACTCCATGCGTTCGTTGGACTCCTCACCGGGATGCTCCGCGCAGTACGAGCGGTGCACCAACGCCTGGGCGAGATGGGCCGGCTGCGTGAACCGGTGGCCGATCGCGGCCTCGAGCTGGCGAATGGTCGCCGGCTCCATCACGACGCTCCGCGCGGCGACAGCCGGAGGACCATGTAGTCGACCGCCTCTCCGACGGTCTCGAGGTCGGCGAGGTCCTCGTCCTCGATCCGGAACCCCACGGTGCGCTCGCCGAGCTCGGCCTCCATCGACTCCACGAGCTGGATGATCGCGATCGAGTCGGCGTCGAGGTCGTCGACGAAGCGTGCGTCGCGCGTGATGCGGGTCTCGTCGATCTCGAGGATCTCTGCGAGGCGCTCTCGCAGGAGGGCCAGGACCTCGTCGGGATCCACCGGCGGCTGCGCCACGTGCGTCTCAGCCGGCATCGGTGACTGCCGATCGCATCCGTCCGACGACGTCGCGGTCCGCGCACTCGGCCGCCACCTCGATCGCGCGCACGATGGCCCGCGCCGACGACGAGCCGTGGGAGATCACGGTGACGCCGTTGACGCCGGCGAGCACCGCGCCGCCCGTCTCGTCGGGGTCGAACGCGACGGCGGCCTCGAGCAGCGCCGGCATGATCGCCTTGGCGGCCTCCCGCGCCTCGGGACTCGAGTCGAGGACGCCGAACACGACAGCCGCCATGGAACGGAGCGCGCCCTCGATGGACTTGAGCGCGATGTTCCCGGTGAAGCCGTCGGTGACGAGGACGTCGACGATCCCGGCGTGCAGGAGATCGCGTCCCTCGACGTTCCCGACGAAGCCGGACACGGCCTCGAGCAGCGGGTACGCCGCCTTGCGCAGCGCGTCGCCCTTCCCCGGCTCCTCACCGTTCGAGAGGAGCCCCACCTTCGGTGACGTGATCTCGTAGCGGACGCGTGCGTACTCGCAGCCCATGAGCGCGTACTGGACGAGCCGCTCGGGAGCCGGGTCGACGACGGCACCGCTGTCGACGAGCACCTGCGGGTGCGAGCCGGGGACGGGGATCGGCACCGCGATAGCGGGGCTCGGGACCCCCCGGAACCGGCCCAGGCGCAGCGCGGCCGCGGTCGTGACGGCACCGGTGTTGCCCGCGCTCACCATGCCCGCGGCCCGGCCGTCCTTGACTGCCTCGATCGCGCGCGTGATGGACGCGTCCTTGTGCTTGCGGACCGAAGCCAACGGCTCGTCGTCCATGCCGATCACGTCCTCGGCGTGGAGGACCTCGACGCCGTCCGGGCACTCGCCGCCGGGGAGGAGGGGCTCGATGTCCGACGTGCGACCGACGAGGAGCACCGCGACGCCAGAGTGCTCGACGGCGTGCAGCGCGCCCGCGACGATCTCTCCGGGCGCGCGGTCGCCGCCCATCGCGTCGACCGCGATCACCGTGCGCGTGCTCCTCATCGTCGCGTCGCGCTCAGTCGACCTCGAGCGCCTGTCGGCCCTTGTACCAACCGCAGTTCGGGCACACGACGTGCGGGAGCTTCGCCGACCCGCAGTGCGGGCAGTCCGAGCGCGGTGGCGCCTCGAGGCGACGGTTCGCCGACCGGCGGCTGTGGGTGCGGGAGCGTGGGGTCTTGCGCTTCGGAACGGCCATCGTGACTCCTGGTCTCGGCTTCGAACGAGTGGGGATCGGGGTGTGGCGCAGCTGGGGTCAGCTCAGGACGCCTCGACGTCGAGGTCGGCGAGCGCCGCCCAGCGCGGGTCGCCGGGTTCGGGTCGGCCGTCGCCGACCGAGACACCCACGGCATCGGGCGCCACGCAGTCGCCATCGCACCGCGGCGCGAGGGGGAGCTCGAGGAGCAGCGCGTCGCGCACGAGCTGCTCGAGGTCGATCGCACGGTCGTCGATCGGATAGGTCTCACCCTCGAGGGGGGACGACTCGAACAACTCGTCGACACCGACGGTCAGCTCGCTGCGCACCGCGGCGAGGCAGACACTGCACTCGGCGACCCACGCGGCGCGCACGGTGCCCCGAGCCACGATCCCGTCGGGGATCCGCTCGAGCGTGAGCGCGACATCGACCGGTTCGTCGATGCGCCATGTGTCGACGCCCAGATCGTCGAGCGGGACCGAGAGCGAGATCTCGCGACGCGACCCCGAGTGCGTGATGAGGTCGGCAACATCGATGCGGAATCCGGACATTGGGATGGAGGCCGGAGCCCACGGGTGGCGGGCGCCCCGAACGGGCCCGCGCGCCCCGCGGACGGAACGGCAGGTCAGGATAGCGCGAGCGCCGAAAACGCCCGAGAACTCGCCGTTTTCTGCCGATCGGGTGCGCTCAGCCCTCGTCCTGGTCGAAGAACCCCCGCTCGGGCGCTCCCACTGCGTCGGCGTCGGCGTCGCCGCCCTCCGGGCGGTCGGGGTCGACCTGCAACCGGGCCCGCCCCCGGCGGACCGACTCGAGCGTGCGGGTCAGCGTCTCCTCGAACGCCTCGAGCCGGGCATCGATGAAGTCCTCGGCCTCGTGGCGCAGTCGACGGGCGTCGGCCTCGGCGTCGGCGACCGTCTGCTCGGCCGTGCGACGCGCCTCACGGACGATCTCGGTCCGTTCGACTAGGCGCTCCGCCTGAGCGCGCGCCGCCTCGACGAGCGAGTCGGCATCGCGCTGGGCAGTGGCGAGGAACTCGTCGCGCTCCTTGAGCAGCCAACGCGCGCGACGGAGCTCCTCGGGAAACGACTCGATCGCGTCCTCGATGATCGACAGCGTCTCGTCGCGGTTCAGCAGCACCGATGCCGACATCGGCATCGTCCGTGCCTGCTCGACCAGCTCGCGCAGGTCGAACAGGAGGTCTTCGAGCGCGCGTGCCTCGCGTTCACTCACCCGACGTCATCCCGGGGAGTCGGTGGCCCCGAACCGTTCCTGCAAGCGTTCCATCACGACCTCGGGGACCATGCTCGACACGTCGCCGCCGTACTTGGCGACCTCGCGCACGAGGCTCGACGACAGGAAGGAGTGACGCGGGCTGGTGGCGATGAAGAACGTGTCGATCCCGGAGAGCCGCTGGTTCATCTGGGCCATCTGGAGCTCGTAGTCGAAGTCGGACACCGCGCGGAGCCCCTTGACGATGGACTCGGCGCCGTGGTCCTTGGCGAACTCGACGAGCAGGCCCTTGAAGAACTCGATCCGGACGTTCGGGAGATTGCCGACGACCTCGGCGAGCATCTCCTGGCGCTCCTCGAGCGTGAACAGGGACTTCGCCTTCTGGGGATTGCGGATCACCGCGACGATGACCTCGTCGAAGTGGCGGGCCGTTCGCTCGATGATGTCGAGGTGACCCAGGGTCACCGGGTCGAAGGAACCCGGGCACAGCGCGATCGACACGCGGACGGCCTCCTGTCTGCCGGTCGAGCCTCGGTGTTCGGTTGCCCGAGCGGGTCGCCCCGATCAGGCATGGTCGCATGGTCGCTCGCGAGAGCGCAGCACTGTGACGAGCGTATCGCCGTACTCGCGCTCCCACATGACCTCGAACGCCGCGTCCCCGACCGGCGCGTGCTCCGGTGCTTCGTCCCGAACCGCTCGGCGGCGGGCCGGCCGCTCCAGCACGATCCGGGCGTCGGAGGCCAGCCATCCCGGGCGGCGGAGCGCCTCGCAGGCGCGGTCGAGCTCGGCCGGGTCCGCCCCGTACGGCGGGTCGCACCACACGAGGTCGAACGGGGCCTCGGGGGGCGGCGTCCTGGTGAGGAAGGCCTCGACCCCGCTCGGGACGACACGCGCATTCGTCGCGGTGCCGGTGGTCTCGAGGTTCGCCCGGCAGACCTCGACTGCGGCGCGATCCCGCTCCACCAGCACCGCCGACCCCGCCCCGCGGGAGAGCGCCTCGATGGCGACGGCTCCGCTCCCGGCGAACAGGTCGAGGACCCGCAGGCCCGTGACCTCGCCGAGAGACGCGAACAGCGCTTCTCGCACGCGCCCGGCCGTCGGTCGGGCGCCTTCGGGCACCTCGAGGACGCGCCCACGTGCGTCGCCCGCGATCACGTGCAGTCGCGTCCGCATCAGCCCCATGTTCGCGCGCCGTCCTACGATGCGCCGATGGCCACGAAGAAGAGTGCAGAGAAGGCAGACGACTTCTCCCCACGCATCGCCGAGGCGTACGCGACCGACGGCCCGTCGATCGTGCTCGGCGCCGGGATGCACGACGGCGAGGTGTTCCCCGAGGCGGTCGTGCAGATCCCGCTCGCGATGACCAACCGCCACGGCCTGATCGCCGGGGCGACCGGGACCGGAAAGACCGTCACCCTCCAGATCCTCGCCGAGCAGCTCGCCGCGGCAGGCGTCGCGGTGTTCGCCGCTGACATGAAGGGGGACCTGTCGGGGCTGATGCAGCCGATGGAGCCCAACGAGAAGATCGACGCGCGGGTGGAGACGCTCGGCATCGACTACGCCCCCGAAGGACACGACGTCACCTTCTGGTCGCTCGGAGGCCTCGGCGAGGGCATCCCCCTGCGCGCCTCGGTCTCGTCGTTCGGACCCGAGCTGCTCGCGAAGGTCCTCGGCTCCAACGAGACGCAGCGCTCCTCGCTCGCCCTGGTCTTCGCGTACGCCGACCAGCATCAGATGGCGCTGCTCGACCTCTCCGACCTGCGCGCCCTGCTCGCGTACCTCACGAGCGACGAGGGCAAGGACGAGCTGAAGGGGATCGGCGGCGTCTCCCCCGCGACCGCCGGCGTCCTGCTCCGCGGCATCACCGAGCTCGAGCAACAGGGCGGCGAGGCGTTCTTCGGAGTGCCGGAGGCGGAGATCACCTCGCTGCTCGACCCCGGCGCGATCCACCTGCTCGAGCTCCCCGCGGTGCAGGACCGCCCCGCGCTGTTCTCGACCTTCCTCATGTACCTCATCGCCGAGCTGTTCCAGGAGCTGCCTGAGGTCGGCGACCTCGACAAGCCCAAGCTCGTGTTCTTCTTCGACGAGGCGCACCTGCTCTTCAACGACGCGTCGAAGGCGTTCATCGAGCAGGTCGCCCAGACCGTGCGGCTCATCCGCTCGAAGGGCGTCGGCGTGTACTTCATCACCCAGCTGCCCGACGACGTACCCGCGCCGGTGCTCGCACAGCTCGGCAACCGCGTGCAGCACGCGCTGCGGGCCCACACGCCCCGCGACGCCAAGGCGCTCAAGGCCGCGGTCACGACGTACCCGAAGACCGACGACTACGACCTCGAGGAGGACATGACGAGCCTCGGCATCGGTGAGGCCATGATCACGATCCTCGACGAGAAGGGGACGCCGACGCCGGTCGTGTGGACCCACTTGCGACCTCCGCTCTCGAAGATCGGTGACGCCGGCCGCGACACCGTCGACGCCGCGGCGAAGGCGAACCCGCTCTTCGCCACCTACGCGACCGAGGAGAACCGCGAGTCGGCCGAGGAGAAGATCAAGGCGCGCCTCGAAGGCGCGGCCGCGGCCGCGGAAGTCGAGGGCGAAGGCGGCGTCACCGTCGAGAAGCCCGAGGGCGCGGGCCGCGCGAAGAAGTCGACGAAGAAGACGGCCGCGCCCAAGAAGGACGAGCCCGGCGTCGTGGAGACCGTCCTGAAGTCACGCGAGGGCCGCTCGATGCTCAACACCGTCCTGCGCGGCGTCTTCGGCATCCTCAAGAAGAGCTGACCGCTCGCGGGAGCCGGTCCGACTGTCACACCCCCATGCCTGGATGAAGGCATGGATCGATGGGCCCGCGTGGCGAACGAGCTGGAGGCGATGGTCGAGACGCTCGATGTCGCGCGGCTCGACGGGAGCGACGCGCTGCGGGTGACGCGGGCCGCGGCGCGCATCGAGCGGCTCGGCGCGAACGCAAGGCCTACGCAGCGCGGCGCTGCGTGGACACCGGCGTGTGGACCCACGACCGCCGGGCGCGGGTCCCGGCGGTCACGCCGGTCGAGTGGCTCGCCGACCTCTCTGGTTCCGGGAGCACCGCGGCCCGCGACGCGCTCGCGGTCACCGAGATGCTCCACGACGGCTCGGTCACCGACCGGGCCTTGCGCACCGGCGAGCTGTCCCTGACCGCGGCCCGGGAGGTCACCGCGGCAGCCGAGGTCGGTGGTGAGACGGCCGAGCGGCGGGTGCTGC
>JAWOIO010000075.1:0-16668 GCA_046484625.1 Acidimicrobiia bacterium | reverse complement strand
CTTGGCCGGCGCCTGCTTCTTGGCCGGCGCCTGCTTCTTGGCCGGCGCCTTCTTCTTGGCCGGCGCCTTCTTCTTGGCCGGCGCCTTCTTCTTGGCCGGCGCCTTCTTCTTGGCCGGCGCCTGCTTCTTGGCCGGCGCCTGCTTCTTGGCCGGCGCCTGCTTCTTGGCCGGCGCCTGCTTCGCGACAGGCTTCCGCGCGACCTTCTTCTTGGCCGGCGCGGCCTTCTTCTTCGCCGGACCCTGCCGCTTCTTCATGCCGGCTCCTCGTCGTCGAGTGCTCTGCGTGACCTCACCCGGGCGGGCGACGTGCGCGCGCTTCCTGGGCCCGTGCACTCCGGGTCCGCCGGTCGAGCCGGGCCGATCGAAGCCACGTCGAGACCTGGGAAGCGTCGGATCGTACTGCCGGAGCACCCACGATTCCAACGATGCAGTCGTGGTGACTGCGGTCCGGTCCTGCGAGTCGCTCACGGTACGCTCGACCGGTGCCGTTCCGCGCGGTGGGCCGCGACCTCGATCCCGTCGCGCTCGAGCGCCGCGTCCTCACCCGGTGGGCGGAGGACGACGTCTTCGCGGAGAGCCTCCGTCGTCGGGCGGGCGCGACCGAGTGGGTGTTCTACGAGGGCCCACCGACCGCCAACGGGCAGCCCGGCCTGCATCACGTCTGGGCTCGGTCGTTCAAGGACCTCTACCCGCGGTTCCACACCATGCGCGGGCGATACGTGGCCCGCAAGGGTGGATGGGACTGCCACGGCCTCCCCGTGGAGCTCGAGGTCGAGAGAGAGCTCGGCTTCAGCGGGAAGCTCCAGATCGAGCAGTACGGCATCGCCGCGTTCAACGAGCGCTGCCGGGCCTCGGTGCACCGCTACGTCGAGGACTGGTCGGCGCTCACCTCGCGGATCGGGATGTGGATCGACACCGAGGATGCGTACTGGACGCTCAGCAACGACTACATCGAGAGCGTCTGGTGGCACGTCAAGACGATGTGGGAGCGGGACCTCGTCTACGAGGGGTTCAAGGTCGTCCCCTACTGCGGGCGGTGCGGCACGGCGCTGTCGAGCCACGAGGTGGCCCAGGGTTACGCCGACGTCACCGAACCGTCGGTGTTCGTCCGGTTCCCCGTCGACGGACGCGACTTCGACCTGCTCGTGTGGACGACCACACCCTGGACGCTCCTCTCGAACGTTGCCGTCGCAGTCGGACCCGACGTGGCCTACGCCCGCGTGCGCGACGCGGGCGGTGGTCGTGATCTCGTCCTCGCCGCCGACCGAGTCACGGCGGTGCTCGGCGACGACGCCGAGGTCCTCGGCCCTGTCGCTCCCGGAGACCTCGCCGGACTCCACTACCGACGACCGTTCGACGACCTGCCCCTCGACGAGGGCGCGAGCCGCGTCGTCGTCGCCGACTTCGTCACGACCGACGACGGGTCCGGGATCGTCCATCTCGCGCCGGCGTTCGGTGAGATCGACCGCGAGATCGGTGAGCTCGAGGGCCTGCCGCTCCCGAACCCCGTCGACGCAGCGGCCCAGTTCACGAGCGATGTCGCCCGGTTCGCGGGGCGGTTCGTGAAGGACACCGACCCCGAGATCATCGACGAGCTGGCGGACGCCGGCGTGCTCGTGCGAGTCGTCGACTACACCCACTCGTACCCCCACTGCTGGCGCTGCGCCACACCGCTCGTCTACTGGGCCAAGCCCACCTGGTTCGCGCGGACGTCGGCGCGCCGCGAGGAACTGCTGCGCGAGAACGAGACCATCGGCTGGCATCCCGAGCACATCAAGCACGGGCGCTTCGGGAAGTGGCTCGAGGGCAACGTCGACTGGGCCCTCTCCCGGGACCGCTTCTGGGGCACGCCGCTCCCGATCTGGCGGTGCGTCGACCACGGACACGACACGTGCATCGGTTCGATCGCCGAGCTCGCCGAGCACTCCGGGCGCGACCTCGACGGGATGGACCTCCACCGACCCACGATCGACGAGATCACCATCCAGTGTCCGGAGTGCACCTCGGTCGCCCGACGCGTCGAGCCGGTCCTCGATGCGTGGTTCGACTCGGGAAGCATGCCCGCCGCCCAGCTGCACTACCCCTTCGAGAACGCCGAGCTGTTCGACCGTCGGTTCCCGGCCGACTTCATCTGCGAAGCGATCGACCAGACACGCGGCTGGTTCTACTCGTTACTGGCGGTCAACACACTCGTCTTCGAACGCACGCCGTATCGCGACGTCGTGTGCCTCGCGCACATCCTCGACCGCGACGGCCTGAAGATGTCGAAGTCGCGTGGGAACGTCGTCGATCCGTGGTCGGTCCTCGAGTCGCGCGGTGCGGATGCCCTGCGGTGGTTCTTCTTCGCGGGCGGCTCCCCGTGGACGAGTCGCCGCTTCGACGTCCAGATGATCGACGAGACCGCCCGCAGGTTCCTTGGCACCCTGTGGAACACCTACTACTTCTTCACGACCTACGCGAACCTCGACGGCTGGGAGCCGGAGACCGCGGGCGGCACGAGCCCGAACGAGCCCAGCCCGGACGAGCCCATCCCGAACGAGCCCAGCCCGGTCGAGCCCATCCTGGATCGGTGGATCCGCTCGCGGTTGCAGTCGACG
Organism: Acidimicrobiia bacterium; assembly: GCA_046484625.1. Classification (GTDB taxonomy): domain Bacteria; phylum Actinomycetota; class Acidimicrobiia; order IMCC26256; family PALSA-555; genus DASUAO01. Next base: position 14,071 of record JAWOIO010000075.1, on the reverse strand, counting down.
GTCGAGGAGACGACCGACGCCCTCGAGCGCTTCGATGCGCTCCGGGCGGCCCAGGCCGTCGAGCGCTTCGTCGACGACCTCTCGAACTGGTACGTGCGAGTGTCGAGGCCGCGGTTCTGGAAGTCGTCGGATCGCTTCGCACACGCGACGTTGCACCAGTGCCTCCGCACCGTCTCGCTGCTCCTGGCGCCGATGTGCCCGTTCACCGCCGACGAGCTGTGGACGAACCTCGCCCTGACGTCGGAGTCGGTCCATCTCGCAGACTGGCCGACGTCGGACCCGACGATTCTCGATCCCGACCTCGAGGCCGCGATGTCGACGACGCGCCAGGTCGTCGCGCTCGGCCGCGCCGCGCGTGCCGAAGCCAAGATCAAGGTGCGTCAGCCACTCCCCCGCGCCCTCGTGCATCTCCCATCCGGCACGGACATCCCCGAGGATCTGGTCGCGGTCGTCGCGACCGAGCTCAACGTGAAGGTCATCGAGCTCGTGACGGACATGCGCGGTGTCCTCGAGTACGCGGTCGTCCCGAACTTCCGCGCCCTGGGACCGCGGGTCGGACCGCTCATGCCGCAGGTGAAGGCAGCACTCACCGAGGTCGATGGGGCGGCCGTGCAGGCCGCGCTCGATCGCGACGGGACGTACGCGCTGGTCGTCGGTGGCGAGTCGGTCGCCCTGTCATCGGAAGACGTGGAGGTGCGGGCACGAGCGCACGAGCACCTCGTACTGGCCGAGGAGAGCGGCGTGGCGGTCGCGCTCGACACGACGGTCGACGACGCGCTTCGTGGCGAAGGCGTCGCACGCGAGCTGGTCCGCGCGCTCAACGACCACCGCAAGTCCATGGACCTCGCCCTGGCCGATCGGATCGCGGCCGACCTCTACGTCGATGACCCGGTCGCCGCGGCTGCCGACCAGCACCGGGACTTGATCGCAGGCGAGGTGCTCGCGGTACGGCTCACGATCCACACGCGCTCCGAGGCGCCGGATGGCGCGCCGGTGCTCGACATCGGCGACGACGAGATTCCCGTCGTCGTGGAGGTCGTCGGCTGACCGGCGACCTCAGCGCCGGCGCTTGAACAGCCCTCGGTGCTCGTCGGTGTCTTCCTGGTCGAAGAACGCGGCATCGTCGGACTGACCGCCACGGTCGAGCGGGCCCTCGTCGCGCACTGCCTCTCGCAGCGATGCGAAGAACGCATCGTCGTCGAGGCTGGAGCCGTCGCCCATATCGTCGATGACGGGGACGTCACCGGAGTCCTCGACCACCGACGCGGTCGGCGCATCGGTCCACCCGCCTGCGGGACCGGCGTCCCATGAATCGGCGGGCGGCGCGGCGGCGACATGCCGGGTCGGATCCTGGTCGCCGGCGGGCGGCGCTCCCCCGACCGAGACCGCACCTTCCTGCGACGCCGACCAGGAGTCCTCTTCCTCCACGCCCGGCGTCGCGACCGGGGCGGGCATCGTGGGGGCTGGGCGGCTCGGCGCGCTGGACTGCGGGAGGTCGATCGCCGACATCTCGGGGCGTTGCCCGACACCCGTCGCCTGCGCGAGGAGATCCAGCTCGCCTTCGATCGCACGGCGGAGCCGCTCGCGGTACTCCTGCTCGAACCGCTCGAGCGTGTCGACATCGGCGTTGAGCGTGTCGCGCGCGTTCTGAAGGCGCGAGATGTCCTCTTCGAGCTTCTTCCGCTCGGCCGCGGCGATCTCGGCTGCCTTCGACTCGGCCTCGTCGACGAGCTTCGTCGCCTTCGCCTCGGCCGAGCCCACGATCTCCTGCGCCCGGCGGCGTGCGTCGGTGATGGCCTCGTCGGCGGCCTTCTGCGCGAGGAGCAAGGTGCGCTGGATGATGTCGGCGTCGCCGGTCGGTACGGACGCGGGGGCCGGAGCGGGCGCGGGGGCCGGAGCCGGCGCGGGGACCGGCGCGGGCCGGGCGAGGGGTGACGGCGCGGGCTGTCGGGTCGGCGCGGGCGCCGAGCCACCGGCCTGCGCCTGAGAGAGGCGGGCTCTGAGCTGGTGGTTCTCCGCCTCGAGATCCTCGATGGTCGCGGCGGCCCGCTCCAACAGCTCGTCGACGTCGTCGCGGTGGTAGCCGCGCCACGCCTCACGGATCTCGATGTCGCGAAGCTCCTGCGGGGTCACGTCCATGGAAGCCATGGCGGCCAATGCTAGCGACGGCGCTGGCCCGATGCCCCTCTCGGGAGACGAACCGTGCTCCGTCGAGGGCTCAGGAGCAGATGGCCCGCTGCAGGATGAGCAGACCGAAGGTGAGCACCAGGAATGAGATGTCGAACATGCCGACCGGAGGGATGATCGACCGCAGGGGTCGCAACGCCCACTCGGTGAGCCGGGCGAGGAGGTCGTTGATGGGGATCAGCGCGCTCCCCGGCTGGATGGGAAACCAGGAGAGCACCGCCCGAGCGAACAGCAGGACGATGAAGACGGTGATGAGCCCGCAGACGAGTTCCAATGCAGGTGCTCAGTCGCGCCGGTAGAGGCCGCGGGCCTCGAGCCGGTCCTTCTCTTCTTCGGAGATCTCCACGTCGAGTGGCGAGATCAGGAACACGGCGTCGGCGACACGCGACATCGAGCCGCCGGTGGCGTAGGCCAACCCGCTCGAGAAGTCGATGAGGCGCCGACGCAGCTCCTTGTCGCTGGACTGGAGGTTCAGGATCACGGCCTGGTTGGCCTTCACGCGGTCGCCGACCTGCTGGGCGTCGTTGAACCCTCGCGGCTCGACCACATGCACCGTGCCAGCCGTCGTGGGCACCGCGCGCACGACCCCGGGTCGGCTCACGGAGACACCGCTGGGCTGCTCGTCGCGTGGGATCGGGCGGACGGTCGGCTCGCCGTACCCGGCGCCGGGGCCGTCGGACCCTCGCCCCTCGGAGACCTCACGCACCGACACCGAACGCGGGTCCGGGCTGCCGATCGGGCGGACGTCGCCGCCGCGCGGCTCGGGGTACGCGCGGGGGCCGCCGTACGGGTCGTCGGGTCCGGGCCCCGGCCCGTTGTGGTCCGCGCGTCCGGCTGGCGGCCGATGCCCCTGATCACCGCCGTAGCCCTCGGCGTAGGGCGCGCCAGCGCCGTAGCCGTCGTAGCCGTACTCATCGTCGTCCTGCAGGCCCAGGTAGACCATGGCCCGATGCCAGAGTGAAGCCACTCGATCTGTCGCGTGCACCAAGGAACGGAGACGGCACGCCCTCCGGAGGGAATCCTACCGTCTGACCCCCGCAGGACCGCGCCGGCGACGGGTCACTCCGGCCGGTCCCCGAAGATCGCCCGGCCGACCCGCACCACGGTGGCGCCCTCCTCGACGGCGATCTCGAAGTCGTCGCTCATCCCCATCGACAGGCCGGCGAGCCCGAGGTCGCCGGCGAGACCTCGCAGGGTCGCGAACCATCCCCGGGTGTCGTCGCCCCTCGGGGGGACGGCCATCAGGCCGTCGACGTGCAGCCCGAGCACACCGAGCTCCCGACAGAGCTCGCCCGCGGACTCCGGCGGGCACCCCGGCTTCTGGTCCTCCCCGCCGAGGTTGACCTCGACGAAGACACGGGCGCCCGGTGCCTGGCGAGCGATCGCGGCTCCGAGCGCGACCCGGTCGACCGACTGCCAGAGCGACACCCACGGGGCCACGCTGCGGACCTTGTTCCGCTGCAGCGCCCCGAGGAAGTGCCACACGGGCAGCAGTGGCGACGCTCCCGCCGGCGCTCGGGAGCGCAGCGCCTCGAGCCGGGCCGCGACGAGCGGCGCCTTGGCCACGAGCTCCTGTGCGCGGTTCTCACCGACGTCGACGACACCGGCGATCACCGCCTCGGCCACTCGGGCTGCGTCGACGGTCTTCGTCGCGGCGACGAGCGTGACCTCAGCCGGATCACGTCCGACCCGGCCGGCTGCGGCAGCGATGCGGGCACGCACCGCCTCGACGCCCTCGCCGACCGTCGCGCCGTCCGTCCCCCCGGGTTCCGTCATCCGGGTTCCGTCATCCGGGTTCCCTCATCCGGGTTCCCTCATCCGGGTTCCCTCATCCGGTTCCCCGATCCGTCCTGGGGGGATCCAGGCGACGAGCGCCTGACGACCGGTGCGGCCCTCGCGTCGGTACGAGAAGTGATCCGGCGACGCGATGGTGCAGACGCCGCTCTCCCACACCGCGGCGACGCCGAGATGCTCGAGCACCCGCCGCGCGGCACCGGGCAGGTCGAGCGAGGGTCGACCGTCGCTCGTGGCCGCTTCGACCTCCGCGCCGAGGCGCTCGACCACCCGGTCGAGATCGACGCGGCCGAACTCGTAACGGGAAGGCCCGGCACACGGGCCGATCGCGGCGCGCACGGCACCGGTCCCCACTGCACGCAGGCGACCGACGGCCGCTTCGATCACGCCGGCCATCAGGCCCTGCCAACCCGCGTGCACGACCCCGACCGCGTCGTCGGACGCAAGGGCGATCGGGAGGCAGTCGGCGGTGAGGACGACCAACGGGAGCCCTCGCGTGGCCGTGACCGCGGCGTCGGCACGCGGCGGAGGCTCGACGCCGACCGCGGCGTCACCCTGCACGACCGTGGCGCCGTGGACCTGCTCGAGCCAGCACCACGTCGCGGGCGGCGGGAGGCGCAGCGAGGAAGCGAGCCGCTCCCGATGGGCGCGCACCCGTTGGGGGTCGTCGTCGACGTGCAACGCCAGGTTCGCAGAACCCCGGTCGGTCCAGACGACGCGCGCGGGTGCGAGGTCGTGCTCGATCAGCGCAGGAACTCGGGGACGTCGAACTCGTCGTCCTCGTCGTCGCCACCGTCGCGGCCGCCGAAGCCGACATCGGCACCGAACGCACTGTCGGCCGCACTCGTGTCGTCGTCGAGGCCGAGCGAGGTCGACTCCGAGCGGCGCAGGTCCGGACGCTCGCCCTCGAACCGGTCGAACCCGGCCGCGATGACCGTGATCCGCAGCTCGTCGCCGAGCGCGTCGTCGATCGTTGCGCCGAAGATGATGTTCGCGTCGGGGTGGGCCGTCTCCTTGACGATCTCGGCCGCCTCGTTGACCTCGAACAGCCCGAGGTCGGACGGGCCGGAGACGTTGAGCAAGAGCCCCCGCGCGCCCTCGATGCTCGCCTCGAGCAGCGCGCTCGAGATCGCGGCGCGTGCCGCGTTGAGTGCCCGACCTTCGCCCGACGCCTGGCCCACGCCGAGGAGAGCGGTGCCGGCGTTCGCCATGATCATCCGCACGTCGGCGAAGTCGGTGTTGATGAGACCCGGGGTCGTGATGAGGTCGGTGATGCCCTGGACGCCCTGGAGCAGCACGTCGTCGGCGAGCTTGAACGCGGCGAGGAGCGACGACTTCTCGTCCGCGATGTCGAGGAGCCGGTCGTTGGGGATGACGATCAGCGTGTCGACCTTCTCGCGAATCCGCTGGATCCCGGAGTCGGCCTGCACCGACCGACGCCGACCCTCGAAGCTGAACGGTCGGGTCACGATCGCGATCGTGAGGGCACCCATGCTGCGGGCGATCTCCGCGACGATCGGCGCACCGCCCGTTCCGGTGCCGCCGCCCTCTCCGGCGGTGATGAAGACCATGTCGGCCCCCTTGAGGACCTCCTCGATCTCGTCGCGGTGGTCCTCGGCGGCCTGGCGCCCGACGTCGGGGTCGGACCCGGCGCCGAGGCCGCGGGTGAGCTGCCGCCCGATGTCGAGCTTGACGTCGGCGTCGCTGATGAGGAGGGCCTGGGCGTCGGTGTTCACCGCGACGAACTCCACGCCCTTCAGCCCCGCGTCGATCATCCGGTTCACGGCGTTGCCGCCCCCACCGCCGACGCCGACGACCTTGATCACGGCGAGGTAGTTCTGCGGATCACCCAGCATTCCTGCACACCCTGATCTCGGCGATGACGGCCACGACTGCACCATTTTCACCCGCCACGGGCGCCGTTTCGGGGATTGTGGCGGGAAACCTGAGGCGCCGGGTCGTGCGGCCCGACGCCACGGGGCCAAGGATAGGGCGTCCCGAACGGCCCATCACCTGCGCCTGCAAGGGGCTCATCCCGTCACCGGCGCGCCCGGGGCGCTCACGTCGAGATACGCGACGTCCTCGATGCCCGGCGCGGCCAGGACGGCGGCGGCAGCACGGGCCTTCTCGAAGAGGCGGGTCACCCGCCCGAAGCGGACCTCGGGCCCGGAGGTCAGGTGCACCACGGCGACGCCGTCGACGACCGCGATCGACCTGACGCGTCCGGCGAGCGGCCCGAGGGATGCGGCGACACGGGCCGCGGCGGGTGCCGTGCGGCCCGAGGAGGCGGCCACGGCCTCGGGCGCGACGACCAGCTCGGGCAGGCCTGCGGTCGTCGGGGCACCGGATGGCTCCGGCGTGGGAGCGCCCGTCTCCACGACCGGCCCGGCCTGGGTGCGACCGCGCGCATCGAGGAACACGACGGAGCCGTCGGCACCGGTCACCCACGCGACCGGCACGCCCGCCTGCACCACGACTCGGATCGTGCCGAGCAGCGCTCGCTCGACTCGGACCGATCCGACCCAGGGGAGGCCGGCGATCTGCTCCTCGGCAGTGGCGAGATCGGCGAGCAGGACCGGGGAACCTCGGTCGATCCCGGACGCCGCGATCACCTCGGCGACGCGGTCGTCGGCACCGCGGACCTCGAAGCGATCCACGTCGAGCAGCGGCGAGAACACCGCTCCGACCAGCGCGCCGAGCACGAGCACGATCCCGAGCGCGACGAGCAACCGGCGCAGACGACGACGTCCGGCGGCGCGCGCCACGCCGATCCGGCGCTCCGCGATGCGAGGGTCGACCCGAGGGCGCGGAGCCGGCGTACGACGGGGAGTGGGCCGCGGACTCGACCTCCGTGCTCGCTCGCCCGCGCGCGCGCGGGTCGGGGCCATCGTTCGACTACCCATCGTCGCCCTCCTCGGAGAATCCGACCATGTGCAGCTCGGGGACGAGCCGCACGCCGGTCGCGTCCTGCACGCGGGCCTGCACCGCGCGTACGAGGTCGTACACGTCGCGCGCGGAGGCACCGGGGCCGGCCTGGAAGAAGTTGGCGTGCTTGGTCGACACCTCGGCATCGCCGATGCGCAGCCCCTTGCACCCGCTCTCGTCGATGAGGCGTCCGGCCGTGTCGTCGGGGGGGTTGCGGAAGACGGAGCCGGCATTCGCACCGCCCGGCTGGTGCTCGCGTCGCCAACGGACGATCTCGTCGATGCGGGCCCCGCACACCTCGGGCGGTTCGGCCTCGGCCCGCAGCGTCGCGCCGACGACCACCTCGCCCGGACCCAGGTTCGAGTGCCGGTACCCGAGATCGAGATCGGCGGCGTCGCGGTCGTTCGGGCTCCCCGACCCCGAACGCAGGTCGACGATCCGGGCCCGCACCAGTACGTCGCGCGTCTCGCGGCCGTGTCCGCCCGCGTTCATGCGGACTGCGCCGCCGATCGACCCCGGGATCCCGACGAGGAACTCCAGTCCGCCGAGGCCACCGGCGGCGGCTCGGCGCGCGACCACGGGAAGCGCGGCGGCGCCCCCGGCGTGGACGAGGCCTGCGGTCGGATCCAACGCGACATCCTCGAACCGACCCGTCAGCACGATCCCGAGACCGTCGAAGCCCTCGTCCGCGACGAGCAGGTTGGATCCCCGCCCCAAGACCAGGGTCGGCGGTCGATGCTCGGCCACGACGATCGCGACGCGTGCGAGCGCGTCCTCGTCGGACACGCGCGCGACCACGCGGATCGGACCGCCGAGTCGATACGTCGTCAGCTCGGAGATCCGCCGGTCGCGTTCGATCGCATCCGGGAGGGCGGCGCCGAGCGCGTCGGCGAGCGCCGTGAGGCGGTCCGGGCGCGTGCCGTTCACGATCCACCCCGCTCGGCGTGGGCTGCAAGCCACTCGTCGGGGACGGTCGTGAGATCCCCGGCCCCGAGCGTGAGTACGAGGTCGCCGGCCCGGGCCTGCGCGAGCGCGTGGCGCACGACGTCGGCCCGGCGGGGAAGGTACGTGATCGCGGTCGCCGGGTGGGCGTCGAGCACCGCGTGCACGAGCAAGCGACCAGACACTCCCGGTCGGGGTGCCTCTCCTGCTGCGTACACGTCGGTCACGACGACGGCGTCGGCGTCCTCGAACGCGTCGGCGAAGTCCCGCCACAGCTTCTCGGTACGCGAATACCGGTGCGGCTGGAACACCGCGATCACGCGTCGCCACCCGCCCTCGCGGGCCGCGCTCAGCATGGCCCGTACCTCCGACGGAAGATGCGCGTAGTCGTCGATGAGGGTCACCCCGTCGACCTCGCCGCGGAACTGGAAGCGTCGCGCGACCCCGCCGAACCCACCGAGCCCGCGCGCGATCGCGTCAAAGGGCACGCCGACCTCGCAGGCCAGAGCGACGGCCCCGAGGGCGTTGAGTGCGTTGTGTCGTCCGGGGACCGGCAGCTCGATGACGCCCAGCACCGCTCCGTGGTGCTCGACGGTGAAACGGCTCCCCCGGCGGTCACTCGAGTGCTCCCGCACGCGGTAGTCGGCGTCGTCGGCCCAGCCATAGGTGGTCGCCCCCACGGCGCGGCGCGCGAGGTCGCCGGCGATCTCGTCGTCCGCGCACACGACGCATGGCCCCGGGACACCCGCGAGGTAGGTCTCGAACGCACCCACCAACGCCGGGAAGTCGCCGTAGTGCTCCAGGTGGTCGGGCTCGACGTTCGTCAGGATCGTGGCCTCGGGCGAGAGCTCCAAGAAGGTGCCGTCGCTCTCGTCGGCTTCGACCACCAGCCATTCACCGTCGTCGAACGCAGCGTTGGTCCCCACCTCGTTGAGTTCGCCGCCGATCAGGAAGCTCGGGTGCCATCCGGCCGACCGAAGGACGAGGGCGAGCATCGACGACGTCGTCGTCTTCCCGTGGCTCCCCGCCACGGCGATCGCCCGTCGTGTGCCGACGAGCGCACGCAGCGCGTCGGCCCGGCGCAGGACCGGAACCCCGCGCGCCTCGGCCGCTACGAGCTCGGGGTTCGACACCGGGATCGCCGTCGACATGACGACCGCGTCCAGCTCGGAGGGCAGGTTCTCGACGGTGTGTCCCACCCGCGCGTCGACGCCCTGTCCTCGCAGGCGCGCGAGGACCGCCGACTCCCGGAGGTCCGAGCCGCTCACACGATGACCCATGCGCGCGAGGACAGTCGCGATCGCGCTCATCCCCGCGCCGCCGATCCCGACGATGTGGATCGCTCGTCGTGCGTCGAGGTCCAGCTCAGGCGACACCGGCTGCCTCCAGGACGAGGTCCGCCACCGCTGCGGCGGCATGGGGCTCGGCGAGCGTCTTCGCCGCCTGTCCCATGGCATCGAGACGATCCGCTCCGGCGAGGAGGGGTCCGAGCTCGGACGCGAGTCGGTCGCCGTCGAGGTCGGCATCGGCCACGACGATCGCGGCACCCGCGCGTGCGAGGGCTTCGGCATTGCGGGTCTGGTGGTCGGCGGGTGCATGCGGAAGCGGGACGAGGATCGACGGTGTCCCGGTGATCGCGAGCTCCGCGCACGTGACCGCACCCGCGCGGGCCACGAGGACCGCGCACGTCGTGTAGAGGTCGACCATGTCCTCCTCGTACCCGAGCAGCGCGTAGTTCATTGCATCGGAGGGGCGTCGGAGCCTCACCAACCGGGCCTCGCAACGCTCGAGGTCGCGGGCGCCGGCGATGTGGCGGATCGCGATGTCCCCGCGGTCACGCCATCGGTCGAACAAGTCGAGGGCCGCGTCGTTGATCTTGCGCGCCCCCAGGCTCCCCCCGACGAACGCGAGCAGCGCCGGCCCGCGCTGTGGGTCACGTGCCACCGCTGCGAGCTCGGCGCGGACGGGGTTCCCCGTGAGAACGGCACCGCGCAACGGCGTGTTCGGGAGCGACACCGCGGGACGGGCGCCGAGCCTGACCGCCACCCGGTTGGCCAGACCCGGTGCCGCGTTCTGCTCGTGCACCACCGCAGGGACCCGGCGGAGCCGAGCGGCGAGGATGCACGGGAAGGACGCGTACCCACCGACGCCGAGCACGACACGCGGGCGGTACCGGGAGAGGATCCTGAAGGCGGCCAGCACCGCACGCGCGATGCCGACGACCGCGCCGATGTTGGCGAGGATCGCGCGGGGCGCGAGGTTGCGTTGGATGCCACGACCGGTGAGGAGGTCGATCGGGAACCCGGCGGCGGGTACCGCGGTCGCCTCGAGGCCTCGACGGGAGCCGACGAACCTGATGGTCGCGGGTGGGTGTCCCCGCCGGGTGAGCTCCTCGGCGACCGCGAGGGCGGGGTACACGTGCCCTCCCGTTCCACCGCCCGTGACGAGCGCGAACACCGGTGCAGCGCGGCTCATCGCGTGCCGCTCGTGGAGACCCGGGCGTCGCTCGACGCGCGGCGGCGGTCCGGCGACGCGCCGTGCTTCACATGGGTGCTCCCCTGGCGGGCGACGTTCACGAGGATCCCCGCGGCGATCATGGTGACCACGAGCGACGATCCGCCGAAGCTCACGAACGGGAGTGGGATCCCCGACACCGGGAGCAGGCCGATGACCGCTCCGATGTTGACGGCGGCCTGCACGACCACCCAGACGGTGACGCCCGTGGCGAGCAGCATCCCGAACCGATCCGGCGCATGCTGTGCGACTCGGATGCCGAGCACCGCGAACGCGCAGAACAGCCCGAGGACCGTCATGGTGCCGATGAGGCCGAGCTCCTCGCCGATGACCGCGAAGATGAAGTCGGTGTGGGCATTGGGCAGGAACAGCCACTTCGCCCGGCCGGCACCGAGCCCGACCCCGCTGATGCCGCCGCTCCCGAGCGCGATGAGTGACTGGACGATCTGGTATCCCGTGTTCGACGCGTCGGCGGTCGGGTTGAGGAACGTGAAGACCCGCGCGCGCCGGTACGGCGCCGCGACGGCGAGCAACGCCGACAGCGCGATGCCCGTGCCCCCCAGGAAGGCGAGGTGCAACACCCGGATCCCGCCCGCGACCATGATCGATCCCACGATCACGGCGATCAGGACCGTCGAGTCCAAGTCCGGCTCGAGGCACACGAGCACCCCGACGACGACCAGGACCAGGAGCAGCGGCCGCAGGACGCGGCGGGCATCGTGGAGCTCGTGCGCCCGCCGGGCGAGGAGGTCGGCGGCGAAGACGAGGAGGGCGAGCTTCGCGAGCTCGCTGGGCTGGAACGTCAACGGTCCCACGCCGAGCCAGCGCCGCGAGCCCGAGACGTAGATCCCGATGCCGGGGACGAGCACCGCGACGAGGAGCACGATCGTCGCGGCGAGCATCGGGCGCACCACGCGCGCCCACTGGTGGTAGTCGACGCGTGCGACCACGAGGAACCCGATGATCGCGACGGCCGTCCAGATCAGCTGCCGCTGGAAGAAGTACCAGGCCGACCCGTAGTCGGTGAGCGAGAGCACGGAAGAGGCCGACAGCACCATCACCACTCCCACGATCACGAGGGCGGCGATGTTCGCCGAGAGCAGGTAGTAGCGCTGCGGTGGGATGACCTTCGCGGTCGAGCGTCCTGTCATCGGGCAGACCTTTCCGTCGCTCGGACCTCGCGCGCGAAGTCGGCGCCGCGCTCCGCGTAGGACGAGTACCAGTCGAACGACGCACACCCCGGGCTGAGCAACACGGTGTCGCCGGGTCGGGCCAGCGTGCGGGCGGCCCGGACCGCGCCACCCATCGTGGTGGCGACCCGCACCGGGACGTCGGTGTCGGCGAACGCGGCGGCGACCTCGTCGGAAGCGTCACCGATCGCCACCACACCGCGCAGGCGTGGGGCGAGGACACCGAGCGCTCTCAGGTCGAGCCCCTTGTTCTGGCCGCCGGCGATCAGCACCAGCGCCTCGATCCCCTGGGAAGCAGCGAGGGTCGCGTGCACGTTCGTCGCCTTCGAGTCATCGATCCAGCGCACGCCGTCGGCGTCAGCGACCAACGACATTCGGTGGTCGATCCCACGGAACGCGCGGAGCGTGTCGCCGACCGCAGCAGCGGTCGCGCCCGTCTCGAGGGCGAGCGCAGCCGCGGCCAGTGCGTTGGCCAGGTCCACCGGGCGCGACCGCTGCATGTCGTCGACCGCCACGAGCTCGATGTCGTCGGCACTCACGAGGAGTCGGCCCTTCGCCGTGTCGACGACGCGGGCGCCCGCGGCGGCGCCGGCGGCGATCGAGAACGGGATGCGTCGGCTGGGCGCGTCGGCGACGAGGCCGGCGACGACGGGGTCGTCGGCATTGAAGACGACGACGTCGTCCGGCCGTTGGTGCGCAAACACGTTGCGCTTCGCCTGCGCGTAGGCATCGAACGTCCGATGCCAGTCGAGGTGGTCCTCCCCCAGGTTGAGGAGTGCCGCCGCGTGCGGCCGGAACCGCTCCGTGAAGCGGAGCTGGAACGACGACACCTCGGCGACTACCACCTCGTGGTCCTCGGAGACCGCATCGAGCAACGCGACGCCGATGTTGCCGGCCGCGGTGGCGTGCACTCCGGAAGCGTCGAGCATCGCGGTGGTCAAGGTCGTGACCGTGGTCTTGCCGTTGGTGCCGGTGACGGCGACCAGCGTCGGTGCGGTGGGGCGCGACGCCGCGAGCCGCGCGGCCAGCTCGATCTCGGAGCGGACGGGGATCCCCCGGTCGAGCGCCGCCACGATCGCCGGGTGCCGTTCCGGGACCCCCGGACTGGGTACGAGGAGATCGGCGCGTGCGACCGTCGCGGCCAACGTGTCGGCGTCGGGTGCGGCGACGACCGTCGCACCCATCGCCTCGAGACGCGCGGCGCGGTCGGGCCAATCGGCGATCGCGGACGGACGGTCCTCCACCACGACGACCGGATCACCGATCGACGTCGCGTGGCGGACCACGGACACCGCCGTGATCGCAGAGCCGAGAACGAGGATCGCCATCAGTCGATCGCCCCGGGGATGTTGATGAAGTCGGCGTAGAAGAGGCCGAGCCCGAGCACCGCACATGCGCCGGCGAAGAGCCAGAAGCGCACGATCACGGTGAACTCCGGCCAGCCCTTCACCTCGAAGTGATGGTGGATCGGCGCCATGAGCAGGACCCGGCGGCCGAACCCCCGGAACGAGATCACCTGGGCGATGACGGAGAGGGTCTCCATGACGTACAGCCCGCCGAGGATCGGGAGCAGGAGGACGGTCTGGTTGAGCAACGCCAAGCCCGCCATCGCGCCGCCGAGCGCGAGCGACCCGGTGTCCCCCATGAAGATCCGGGCCGGCGCCGCGTTCCACCAGAGGAACCCTCCGCACGCACCCGCCAGCGCGCCCGCCACGATCGCGAGATCCACGGCCGATGCGGGCTCGATCCCGTACTGGAGGGGATGCCGGAACTGCCAGAACCCGATCACCATGAACGCCGCGAACACGAGGGTCGCGGACCCGGCGGCGAGTCCGTCCATGCCGTCCGTCAGGTTCACGGCGTTCGAAGTTCCGTAGATCACGACGACGGCGAGCGCGAACCAGAGCCACATGCCGAGGTCGAGGTCGAGTGCCCGGGTGAACGACAGCTTCGTCGAGACGTGCACCCACTCGAGTGCGAGCAGCGCGAACCCTGAAGCCACCAGCAGCTGGCCGGCCGTCTTGCCGCGCTTGCGCAGTCCGAGGTTCCGGCCGCGGCGGACGCCGAGGTAGTCGTCGACGAACCCGACCGCGGCGAGCCCGATGACGACGAACATCAACGTCAGGCCGGTGCGGGCGAACTTGAGCTGCTCGGTACGGACGTGGGCAACGAGGTAGCCGAGGGTCGCTCCGCCGACGATCGCGATGCCACCCATGGTCGGGGTGCCGGCCTTCTCCGTATGGGGATGCGCGAACGGGCCGTCGTCACGGATGAGCTGTCCGGCGGCGCGGTGGACGAGATGCTGGACAACGCGCCGGTCTCCTCGCCCACGGCGATCATCTGCAGGATCAGCGGGGTGAACATGCCGCTCTGGGTGGCGGTGCGGGTCAGCGACTCGCCCTGTTCCACCCCGGTACGCATGCCGTGGATGTGCTGTTCTACATAGGCGTTATCCACGGCATTGCCGACTACGGTCAGCCCCTGGGTGAGCGGCACGCCGGCACGCTGGGTCATGGCAA
>JAWOIO010000245.1:0-13404 GCA_046484625.1 Acidimicrobiia bacterium | reverse complement strand
GCCATCGTCATCGGCGAGCGACTCTTCATGCGATCACACACCGACAGTCACGGGAACATGGACATGTGAACTCAATGACCCCCGGGGGTCCTCGGAACGGCGCAGGGAGCGCTACCTCTTTCCCTACGAGCGAACGCGTCGAACCTGACCACTCGCGCATCGCCACTACTCCCGGGAGTTCGGGAGGTATGGGATGGACGCCGGACTCAACGCAACGACACCGAGCCGCCGCGCGCGACGAGGAGCACCATCGTCATCCGCCGTCGGGCCGCTACTTCTCCTTCGCGGAGCGCACGAGATTCGCCGTCGCCTCACGTGAGGTCAGCGAAGCATGGCTCTCGAGACTGGCTCCGCGTACGCGTCACGTTCGACTGACGCCGCCCCCGGCCCATCCCTACTCACATCCCTACTACTGCCTGGACTCCAGCGAACTCAGGAGTACAGGGTGGACGCCGAACCAAACGCAACGACACGTCATGGACACAACGGGACTGCCTGGACGCCGAGCAACGTCTCCCTAAACCGTGTGCCCAGGTTCGAATCCTGGCGGGGGCGCCAAACCGCATCGTCGCGGGTCCAACCACGGGTTCGCCCATCGAGTTCATCCCGGTCACGCACTCGGTCCCATACGGTTTCGCGACGGCGATCTGCACACCCTAGGGCGCGTCGTGCTGCACTCCGGCGACCTCAAAGCTCAAGCCAGCCGTCGCTCCACGGCGTCGCCGGCACGGAGGTCGACAACCTCGTGGATGAGACCGATCTTCAATGCTGCTGCAGCGGCGGGTCGGGATCGGACGGTCAGTACCCCGTCGATCACGGACGCTTCGATCCAGTGACCTCGGTACTGCACGGAGATCTCGAGACCCTGCACCTCGTCGGGGAGCCTCGGGTTGAACCAGAGGACATCGTCGCGCGCTTCGACGCCCATGTAGCAGCGCTGCACGATGTCAACTGTGCCCGCCATCGCCCCGAGGTGGATCCCCTCCCGCGTCGTGCCTCCCTGGACGTCGGCGATGTCGCTGGCAAGCGCTTGGCGAAAGATCGGCCACGAGCGCTCGCGGTGTGACCGCGAGAGCACCCATGCATGCACGACCTGGCTCAGCGTCGAGCCGTTCGACGTGCGCGCGAGGTAGTGGTCGACCGTGTCTGGAATCGTGGCCGGATCGAAGTCGTAGCCGAGGTGCGCGAAGAGATCGACAAGCTCCTCGGACGAGAAGAGGAAGAACAACATGAGCACGTCGGCTTGCTTCGAAGCCTGGTATCGGTTCGTGCTGTCGCCTTCGGACTCGAGGATCAGGTCGAGGCGGCCGATGTCGCCGTAACGTGCTCGATAGGCTGGCCAGTCGAGCACGTCGAGCTGCCCATAACCGACGAACTGCTCGAGCATCCCGCTGTCGAGGAACGGCACGTGCAGGCGGCGGCTGATCCGATCCCAGTCGTCGAGCTCGGAGGCGTCGAGCCGGAGGCGGTCACGCAGCTCGTGACGGTGACGCTGGTCCAACACTCGCTGCGCGTCGAGGGCGCGCCGCAAAAGCCACGCCGTCATGACGTTGTTGTACGCGTTGTCGTCGATCCCCCGGCCTGGAGAGTCCGGGTACCCGTCGTGGAACTCGTCAGGCCCCATGACGCCGCGCATGTGGTAGCGGCCGTCCACGTCGTCGAAGGTCGTCGTGTTCGCGAGGAGCCGCGCGATCTCGACGATCATCTCCGCTCCGTACGAGGCGAGGAACTCGTGATCCGCCGTCACTTCGTAGTACTGCCAGATGTTGTGACCGATCGCGAGGTTCACGTGGCGCTGACGGCGGGAGTTGTCTGGCATCCAGCGGCCCGAGCGAGGGTTGAAGAACTCGGTCGGGGTCTCTTCGCGACCGTCGCTCCCGCTCTGCCACGGGTACATCGCGCCCTGATGACCGACCTCGGCCGCGAGTCGGCGCGCGGCGGGGAGCCGACGATGCCGGTACATGAGAAGCTCGCGCGTCAGGCTCGGAAGGCGCAGGTTCAGGAACGGGAACGCGAACAGCTCGTCCCAGAAGATGTGCCCTCGGTACGCCTCTCCGTGCAGGCCACGGGCCGGAACACCCACGTCGAGATCCGCGACGTGCGGTGAGAGCGTCTGGAGCACGTGGAAGATGTGGAGGTTCAACACACGCTCCGTGTCGTGCTCGGACGTGGCGAGCTCGAGGCGGCAGCGGTGCCAGAGATTTCGCCAGGCTTGCTCGTGGTCGGCGAGCAGGACGCCGAAACCGGGTGCGGCGCTCACCTCGCCGGTCTCGGCGAGGAGCGACGTCGAGATCGCGTGGTCGCGACTCGTGTAGAGCGACACGACCTTCTCGACCGTGATCGGCAGACCTCGCCGTGCCACGACCCGGAGCTCGTGCCCGACGCGCTCATCTTCCTGGATCACGCAACGGCTCATCAGGTCCTCCAAACCGGCTGCGATTCGCGTGCGCGCAGCCTCAGCGACGCGCACGTGCGACTGGACCGTCTCCACCTCGATCCACACCGTCTCGGCATCGCTCGCACCGCGTCCGACGACCTCGAGATGGCGCCCGGCGAGCGCCCGCTCGGCCGCGACGTTCCGGTTCTTCACACCGCCATCGAGCGACGAGAAGATGATGATCTCGCCTTCCCAGTTCTCGGGCACGATCGACCACTCGAGCGCGCCGAGGTGCGGTGACGCCATCGAGACGAAACGACGCTCTCGGATCGTCGACTGCCGACCGTCGCCATCTCGCACGCGCATCGTCCGTGTGAGCGACCCGCCCTCGAGGTCGAGCGCGACCGCGAGGTCAACGACCTCGTCGCGACGGACGTCCAGCCAGGCGCCGCCGGCCGGGCGGAACGTCATGGGTAGCCAGTTGGGCAGGTTCACCATGCTCTCGTGCTCGACGGCACGACCCTCGACCTGCGAGACGAGTCGGTTGAAGCATCCGGCCGCGTAGGTGCCCGGATAGTGCACGTCGTTCGCGCTCACCTCGGTCAGCGCGCCCCTGGTCGCGAACACCCCGTTCCCCAGGGTGCACAACACCTCACGATGACCCTGCGAGCTCGGATCGAACCCCTCGAGCTCGAGGAGCCACGGACTCGTCACCTTCCCACTCCTTTCCTGTGACAGCGATCCTGAGATGCCGGCGGGCGATGCTCCGCAGTACGCGGCGACTACGCTCGCTCGCCCGGTCGCTGTCGGCACGGAGCGTATGTCGGGATGCCGAGACCGAGTTCCTCGAAATGGCGGCTCGTCTTGGCAGGACTCACCGTCGCCCAGATCAGCGAGTTCTCGCTCATCCTCGCGGCGCTGGGTCTCTCACTCGGTGACATCGATCGATCCACCGTCGCCTTGATCACCACGGTCGGGATCATCACTCACCTCGCACACTCCCTGTCGGGACCTTCGCCTCTGCCATTTCTGCAGGCTTCCGACGAGCATTGGTTGCTCCGCATCACGTCGCGTCCGACGACTGCCGCGTCCGAGTTGGTGGCGCAATTTCCAGTTGAGGAAGACTTCCGCCATGGCTCTCGAGCCTGACGACACGCTTCGCATCAGTTCCGAGGTCACGAGCGACGCACATCATTCGTTGGCCATCCACGAAGTGGTCCTGCTCCTCGAGACGCATGCTCACGATGGTCTGTCCGAGTCCGAGGCGCGGCGGCGGCTGGTGCAGTTCGGTCCGAATCGGCTGCCCGAGGCGAAGGCGGGTGGACCGTTCCTGCGGTTCCTGCACCAGCTCCATCATCCGCTGATCTACGTGCTGTTGGTCGCGGGTTTCGTAACCCTGTTGCTCGGTGAGGGGGTCGAATCGGGGGTCATCTTCGGAGTCGTGCTGGTCAACGCTCTCGTCGGGTTCGTGCAAGAGTCGAAGGCGGAGGCGGCGCTCGATGCGCTGCGGTCGATGGTGCAGACCGACGCGCGAGTTCGGCGCGACGGGAGCCAGCGGCCGATTCCGTCAGTCGATCTGGTGCCGGGCGATGTGGTGCTGATCAAGGCCGGGGACAAGGTGCCCGCCGATCTGCGGCTGCTCGAGATCACCGAGCTCCAGGTCGACGAGTCGGCGCTGACCGGAGAGTCCGTGCCGGTCGTCAAGGACGACGTCGTACTGCCGGACGCGACCGTCGTGGCCGACCGTCGCAACATGGTGTATTCGGGCGCCTTGATCACCAACGGGACCGGGGTGGGCGTGGTCGTCGCGACCGGGGTGGAGACCGAGCTGGGCGAGATCCACCGATTGGTCGGGAGCGCCGCGAACCTGGCGACGCCGCTGACCCGGAAGCTCACATGGTTCAGCAAGGTGCTCACGGTCGCGATCCTGGCCCTCGCGGCGGTCACGTTCGGCGTCGGGATGCTGCGCGGTGAGTCCGCGACGGAGATGTTCACCGCATCGGTGGCGCTGGCCGTCGGGGCGATCCCGGAGGGCTTGCCCGCTGCGGTCACGATCACCTTGGCGATTGGTGTGAACCGCATGGCCCGGCGCCGCGCGGTGATCCGGCGCATGCCGGCGGTGGAGACGCTCGGCAGCACGACGGTGGTGTGCTCGGACAAGACGGGGACGCTCACCGAGAACCAGATGACCGTCCGTGCCGTCTGGGCCCACGGCGAGCTATTCGACGTGACCGGGACCGGATACCAGCCGGAGGGGGCAGTGCTCGGCCGCAGCGGCGACGCCGCGGACCTCGGCGCGAGCGAGGCGTTGCGGTGGACATTGATCGCCGGCGCCGTCTGCAACGATGCCCGGCTGACGCAGGCCGATGACGGGTGGGAGGTGCTCGGCGACCCGACCGAGGGGGCCATGCTCGTCGCGGCCGCGAAGGCGGGACTCGACCGCCAGCACCTCGCCGGGGCATTCCCTCGAGTCGACGCGATCCCGTTCAGCTCCGAGCGCAAGTACATGGCCACGCTGCATCGCGACGAACACGACGGCTACGTCGTGTTGGTGAAGGGAGCGGTTGAGCGGGTGCTCGACATGTGCAGCACCCGCATCGCTGCAGACGGGGCGCTCGCGGCGCTCGATGGGGTTGCGGTGCTCGCCGCCGCGGAGAGCCTCGCACGCGACGGATTGCGGGTCTTGGCCACGGCCACGACCCAAGTCAAGGAACCGACAGAGTTCGATGTCGAGTCGTTGCGCGGTTCGCTGACACTGACCGGGTTGCAGGCGATGCTCGATCCCCCGCGCCAAGCGGCGATCGACGCGGTCGCGCACTGTCACACGGCGGGGATCGACGTGAAGATGATCACCGGAGACCACGCCTCGACCGCTACGGCCATCGCCGATCAGCTCGGCATCTCCGCCGATCGCCACGATGGTGACGTCCTGACCGGTGGTGACCTCGCCAAGCTCTCCGCCGACGAGTACCCCGACGCGGTTGAGCGCGCTTCGGTCTTCGCGCGGGTCTCACCGGAGCAGAAGCTCCGACTCGTCGAGGGCCTGCAAGCCCGTGATCACGTGGTGGCGATGACCGGAGACGGGGTCAACGACGCCCCGGCGCTCCAGCAGTCCGACATCGGCGTCGCCATGGGTCGCGGCGGTACCGAGGTGGCCAAGGAAGCCGCCGACATGGTGCTCACCGACGACAACTTCGCCACCATCGAGGCTGCGATCGAAGAGGGCCGCGGCGTGTTCGACAACCTGACGAAGTTCATCGTCTGGACGCTCCCCACGAACATGGGTGAGGGCTTCGTCATCCTCGTCGCGATCATCCTGGGGACGGCACTGCCGATCCTGCCGGTCCAGATCCTGTGGATCAACATGACCACCGCGATCGCACTGGGGCTGATGCTTGCCTTCGAGCCGAAAGAGGCCGGGATCATGGAGCGTCCGCCCCGTGATCCTCGCACGCCACTGCTCACCGGGGCACTCATCCTCCGCATCCTGCTGGTCTCCGCGCTCCTGGTGGGCGGCGCGTGGTGGCTGTTCGAGTGGGAGCGGAGTAGCGGCGCGACGCTGGCCGAGGCGCGCACCGCCGCGCTCAACCTGTTCGTGGTCGTCGAGGCGTTCTACCTCTTCAACTGCCGATCGCTCACGCACTCCGTGTGGCAGGTCGGTGTGTTCTCGAATCGTTGGATTCTCGCCGGCGTGACCGCCCAGGCCCTCGGTCAGCTCGCGATCACCTACGTGCCGGCGATGAACACGGTGTTCCAAACTGCACCCATCACCCCGCAGGCTTGGCTCCGCATCCTTGCCATCGCCGCGGCAGCCACCATCGTCGTTGCCATCGACAAACGGCTGCGCCGTCAGCTCGCGTGAACCCCGTCGCGATCGGTGCTCCTCACCCTCGGCACTGGAGTGGGCGGAGCGGTACTGGACCACGGCCGATACCGTTGCCTGCGGTGCTGCAAGACGTACCCGGCGGTTTCGACGAGATCGACGTCAGCCGCGCCGCGGCGGAGAGGCGAGCATCGAGGAATCCGCCGGGCAGCGTCGTGCACGAACGCACGCACGGCTCGCCCCTGACACGAGGAACGAGGATGCTCCATGAGCAGCGCAGCCGACGATGTTCGCGAATCCGTCGACAGATACTCCATGAACCACCCTGCGGCCGCTCGGTGGGCTCAGGGATGGGGTCATATCAGACATGACGTGGAGACGCAGGCCCGGATCTTCGCGATGGCCGAGGCGCTCCGCGAGCGTGACGAGACGGGTGATGCTCCGCTGTTCGAGATCCTGCACGCAGCCGACCGGGTGGCGAGTGCGTCCATGTGGCTCGTCGTGCACGAGACCTACGCGCGTCAGGTGTACCTCGACGGGCGTCCGCTCGGACCCCAAGACTTCAAGCCCCGTCCAGAGGGCCACACCGGCGGCGCGCTGAACATGGTGCCGGCGTACGTCGGCTACCTCGCGGCCAACGCCATCACCGGCTTCACCCGATCGTGGCTCATGGGCCAGGGACACTGCGTCGCGGCGATCGATTCGGTGAACTTGCTGGTCGACAACCTGACTCCAGCTCACGCCGAGCGGTACTCGGTGACCGACGAGGGCCTGACTCGCTACGTGCGGGACTTCTATTCCTACCGGCTCGACGATGCGGGGAACCAGGACTCGCCGCTCGGGAGCCATGTCAACGCGCACACTGCCGGAGGGCTCGCCGAAGGCGGGTATCTGGGTTTCGCGGAGTTGCAGTACGTCCACATGCCGCTGCCCGGCGAACGGCTGGTGGCGTTCCTCTCGGACGGCGCGTTCGAGGAGCAGCGTGGAAGCGACTGGGCGCCTCGCTGGTGGCGGGCGGAGGACTGCGGGCTGGTGGCCCCCATGATGATCAAGAACGGTCGGCGCATCGACCAGCGCACGACCATGGCCCAGAGCGGGGGCACCGACTGGTTCACCCGCCACCTGGAGCTCAACGGGTTCGATCCAATCGTGTTCGACGGGCGTGATCCGGCTGCGTTTGCGTGGGCGATCCTCGAGATCGAGCAGAGGCTGGAGGTCGCCGGCGCCGCCGCGCGATCAGGCGATGCTTACCCGGTCGCGCTCCCCTACGGCGTTGCGGTGGCGCCGAAGGGTGCGGGCTTCTACGGCGAGGGAACCAATCTCGCTCACAACCTCCCCCTCCCCGGGAACCCGAGTGCCGACCCGGAATCGGCGCGGCTGTTCAACGAAAGTGCGAGGGACCTGTTCGTGCCGCGCGACGAGCTCTCCGTCGCGGCGGACACGCTGGCCCAGCACGACGCCACGCATCGAGCGAGGGAGCGGGACCATCCGCTCGCTCACCGTGACGTCGCGCTACCGACGGTTCCCGAGCCGGAGCTCCGTGCCGTCCCCGACGGGCGGCCGGATCCCGCGACCTGGTCGCGTTCGTCGCCGATGGCTGCCCTCGACGAGACGTTCGCGGCCATTGTCGCGGCGAATCCCCAGTTGCGGGCGAGGGTCGGGAATCCCGACGAGATGCGATCGAACCGCATGAACCGCACTCTGGACCTGCTGAAGTTCCGGGTGACCGATCCGGAACCCGGGATCCCCGAGTCGGTGCTCGGCGGGGTCATCACTGCGTTGAACGAAGAGGCCGTGATCTCGGCTGCCCTCGCCAACAAGGGTGGGATCAACATCACGGTCACCTATGAGGCGTTCGGCGCCAAGATGCACGGCGCGCTCAGGCAAGAGATCATCTTCGCGAAGCAGTGCGCCGACGCGGGCCGCCCACCGGGATGGCTGTCGATTCCGCTCGTGCTCGCTTCGCACACGTGGGAGAACGCGAAGAACGAACAGTCCCATCAGGACCCGGCCATGGCCGAGTCGATGCTCGGAGAGTCCTCTGACGTGTCACGCGTGCTGTTCGTACCGGACGCGAACTCCGCCGCAGGCGCGCTGCGCAACGTATTCCGGACGCGCGGCGAGCTCTGGACCCTGGTGGTGCCCAAGAGTCCTGTCCCCGACCTCTTCACGGGCGTCGAAGCGGAGCAGCTCTTGTCCAACGGGGCGATGCGGATCGATTGGGCGGGACACGACATCGCTCGCCAGCAGCTGATCCTGACCGCGGTCGGCGCGTATCAGCTCGAACAGGTCCTGCGCGCGTCACGGCGCCTCGCGGCGCGCGACGTCGCGCACTCAGTCGTCTATCTCCTTGAGCCGGGGCGCTACCGGGCCGCCCGGAACGCCGGGGAAGACGCTCACAACGCGCCGGAACCTCGGCGCGACGACCTCTACCCTCCAGAGATCACCTCTCGGATCTTCGTCACCCACACGCGTCCCGAGCCGCTGCTCGGGACGGTGCAGCCCCTCAACACCGGCGGATCGAGCGTCGGGCTCGGCTACACGAACCAGGGCGGCACCCTGACCGTCGAAGGGCTGCTCTACGTCAACCGGTCGAGCTGGGCCCACATCGTCGCCGCCGCAACGCGTCTGCTCGATCAGTCCCCGACCAAGCTCCTCGATCCGGCCGAGCTGGAAGCACTGGATGGTCGACGATCACCGGAAGGCGTAATCGTCGACCCGCCCGCCGACGGGGACGACACCTAGGTGCGCGTCCTCGTCGTCAACTGCGGCAGCTCCTCGGTCCGGTTCGACGTGGTCGACCTCGACGGGACCCACGACGACGACGGGATGAGGGTAGCAACCGGCAAGGTCGAAGGACTCGGTCAGCACGCCGGGCAGACCGTCATCATGGACGGTCGGGTCGTGGGCGGCGACGTCCGCGTCGAGGATCACGCGGCGGCGGTGCGGGCGCTGGCCAGTCATCTCCGGGAACGCGGCCTGTTGCCCGACGGACTCGATGCCGTCGGCCATCGCGTCGTGCACGGGGGAGAACACCATGAACCGGTCGTGCTCACCGACTCGGTCGCCGCCGCGCTCGGGCGCACCAGCGACCTCGCGCCGCTGCACAACGTCCCTGCATTCGCGGCGGTCGATGCCGTCCGGCATGAGCTCGGTCGGGGGTTGCCGATGGTGGCGGTGTTCGACACCGCGTTCCACGCCGGCCTCCCCGAACATGCGTCAACCTATGCGCTCCCCGGTGACCTCTCGGCCAAACATGGCATACGTCGCTACGGGTTTCACGGCCTCGCTCACCGCTCCATGAGCGAACGTTGGGCTGCGCTCACCGGTGTGCCCCAAGCTCGACTCATCACCCTGCAGCTCGGCAACGGCGCCTCCGCGGCAGCAGTGAGCAACGGGCGATCCCTCGACACCACCATGGGATTCACGCCGCTGGAGGGTCTCGTGATGGGGACGCGCTGCGGTGACATCGATCCCGCGATCCCGGGGTTCCTCGCCCGACGCGAGGGTCTCGACCTCGACGGTGTCGGCGAGCTGCTCAACCAGCGCTCCGGGTTGCTCGGCCTCTCGGGGACGACCAGCGACATGAAGGCGCTGCTCGAGGCGCGAGACGGCGGTGACCCGCGGGCCCGACTCGCCGTCGACGTGTACTGCTACCGCATCCGGAAGCAGATCGGCGCCTACCTCGCGGTCCTGGGAGGCGCCGAGGCCGTCGTGTTCGGTGGTGGAATCGGCGAGAGTGCCATTGAGATCCGTCGCCTCGTCTGCGAAGGGATGGAGTGGTGCGGTCTCGTGCTCGACGAGCAACGCAACGCTGCCACCGTTGCCGAGGACGGCCGCATCTCCAGCGACCGCAGCGCGATGTCGGCATGGGTGATCGCGGTCGACGAGGCAGTCGTCATCGCTCGGGACTCCGTACGGTGCCTGGCCCGGGCAGGAATGGGTGCCGACGACCCGCTCCCCGCTTCAGGACGGGTGACGATCCACACGGAGGACTTTGAAGCGTTCGTGTTCGACATGGACGGCGTGGTTACCGATACCGCGACGCTGCACCAGCGTGCCTGGAAGCAGCTCTTTGACCAGTACTTGGCCGGGCGCACCCCGACCGTCGAGCGGGTCACGCCGTTCAGCGCCGACGAGTACCGCGATCACGTGGACGGTCGGCGCAGGCTGGACGGCGTCATCGGGTTTCTCGCCTCCCGGGGGATCGAGCTGCCGACCGGAAGCCTCCAAGACTCGGAGACCAGCGAGACCGCGTGGGGGTTGGCGAACCGCAAGAACACGCTGTTCCACCAGGCGATCGAGCAGAGCGGCGTGACGGTGTTCGAGTCGACGACGGCGCTCATCGACGAGCTCAGGGCTCGAGGCTTGCGTATTGCCGTGGTAACGGCGAGCCGGAATGCGGCCGAGGTGCTTGCCGCGGGAGGGATCGCCGATCGGTTCGACGTGCGTGTGGATGGAATCGATCTCGAGCAGCGTGGCCTCGCCGGGAAGCCCGATCCCGCCTCGTTCCTCGAAGCGGTGCGGCAGCTCGGGGTGGCTCCGGCGCGCGCCGTGATCTTCGAGGATGCGATCAGCGGCGTCGAGGCCGGACGGCGGGGCGGGTTCGGCCTCGTAGTCGGAGTCGATCGCTCCGGTGACGCCGCGCTGCTGCTCGAACACGGCGCGGACCATGTCGTGTCCGACCTCTCCGAGATCAACCTCGTCGATTCGGGCGCCGGACCTGTCGACCGTGGATGAACCACGTCGCGCCCGCTGCGTTGACGACCACCGCCCATCGAGGTCGCTTGAGCGCGTCGAGAGGGCTGCCGTTGGAGGGCGTAGCGCTGCAGGGTCTACAAGTACATCCGCAGCCGCTCCCCTGGGTAGCGACTCAGTTCGGGCATCAGACTGGGCCGGTACGCTCGCGTGAGCGGACCCAATCCGCGAAGGAGTGCTCCATGCAGATTCAGGTGAACAGCGACAAGAACGTCGATGCTCGCGAGGAGCTGGTACGTCAGGTCGAGGCTGACGTCGACGCTGCGTTGTCACGATTCAACGACCGCCTCACTCGCGTCGAGGTTCACGTCGGCGACGAGAGCGCGGGCCGGTCAAGCGGTGCGGACATGCGCTGCACGATCGAGGCCAGGCCGGCTGGGCAACAGCCGGTCGCCGTCACACATCATGCAGACACGCTGGATGAGGCGTACCGCGGCGCCGCGCAGAAGCTCCAGAAGCTCCTCGCCAGCAAGTTCGATCGCCTTGAAGACCGCAAGGGGGACGACACCATTCGACGCGGCGAACAGAGCTGACACGGCTGACCGCGGCGCCCGCCTCGCCAGCACCGCTCTCGCTCTCCCAACACATGCTCCCGTCTCTGAAGGATCCCCTTGTTCACGCGATCCGATCTCTCCAGCTTGATGTCTGCGGCGCCGCCCCTCGGCGTCTCGATCTTCCTCCCGACGCACGTTCGCGGGCGTGAGGTCCGCCAGGATCCGATCCGGCTCAAGAAGCTCACGAACGAAGCACGGACCAAGCTCTCGGCGGCGGGCCTCACGAGCGATGACGTCGAGGCCTTCGTACAACCAGCTGCGACGCTGATCGACGAACACGCCTTCTGGCAGCATTCGCAAGAAGGCCTCGCCCTCTTCCTCGACGGCGGTGAGGCACGCTCGTACCAGGTGCCACTCCCGCTCCCCGAACGAGTCATCGTCGGACCGGGATTCCACGTGAAGCCGCTGCTCCCGATGTTGGAGGTAGACGGTGCGTTCCTCGTGCTGACGTTGACCGCCAACCGGGTGCAGCTCTTCGATGCCTCACGGTTCGCACTCGCCGCGGACACACAGACCGCCCTGCCCCGCGGGATCGGCGACGTCTCGCAAGAGTCCGACTACGAGAACCCCGTGCAAGCCAGCCCGGTCGCCCGACCCCACACCGCCTCGATCAACGTCACGAACGCACAGGTCTACGGAGACAGCCCGACAGAGTGGCGCAAGGACCAGCTGGTCGAACTCGCTCGCAGCGTCGCTCAAGCCGTCGACCACCGCGTCGTGGTCGATCCGGTCCCCGTCGTGCTCGTGGCCGACGCCGAGATCGGCGGCCACTTCCAGAAGTACAGCAAGCTCGGCCATCTCCTCGCCGGTTTCATCAGGACCAATCCCGCCGCCATGGACCTCGCGCAGCTCCACGGCGCTGCGTACGACATCATCAAGCCGCGGCTCGAGCTGCGGCGCAGGGAGGCGGTCGAGCGACTCGCGGCGCTGGTCGCCAGCCGCGACGCGCGCGCGGTGACCGGCATCGAGGAACTGACCCGGGCGGCGTACCAGGGCATCGTGGAGACACTGCTGCTCGTCGAAGACGAGACCGCGTGGGGCCGTTACGACGAGGCGACCGGCGAGGTCGCCACGGGCGACGCATTCGCCGCCACCGGCGACGATCTGCTCGAAGCCGCGGCGGTGCAGACGCTGCGTCACGGCGGCGATGTCCGGGTGCTCCCAGCGGGCGACCCCTGGGATGCAGCCCCGGCTGCGGCGATCCTGCGCTACTGACCGCGTGAGGACGAGCTCGCAGTCCAAGGTTGGTGGCGAGTCGGCTCGCGCTCGACCTGCGCGGTCACGGCCGTACCGCGGTGTCGACCGGTCCGGGCCGCGTCGGCCCTCGGGGGATGAACGGTGTCCTCGACGACGCCGCCGTCGTGGTCCGTCGGGCCGCCGACGCGGTGGGTGATCGACCGATCGTCCGGTTCGTCCACTCGATGGGTTCGCTCATCACCCAGGCCTTCGTCGAACTATGGAACGAGCGATCGACAAGCGCGGGTTGCGCTACACGGCCCACGACTACCCGGAGACCGGGCACTGGTTCGCGGAGTCGACCGAGGCCAACTACAAGCCTGATGCCGCAGAGCTCGCCCTGGAACGGACGGCCTTGTTCCTAGGACCGCCTTCGCCCCGATGCACGAAGCCGTGATCGTCAGAACATGATCGGTCGGCCACGCAGACGCGCCGCCCGCGGTGCTCACCCGCTCCAGCGACGGATGAGCTCGTGCACCCGGAGGCCACCCCTTCCTCCGGTGGTGACGGCGGGTTCGGGCGAGCCCGCACCCGTCAGCGCCCCGAGCACCGCATGCGTCGACGACTCGAGCGCGTCGAGGTCGTAGCCGCCCTCGAGGAACAGGATCGTCCGCGACGGTCCCGGCGCCCAGGAGCGGACCTTCCGGGCCAGGACC
>JAWOIO010000192.1:0-69671 GCA_046484625.1 Acidimicrobiia bacterium | reverse complement strand
GAACGCGGCGGCCGCCAGCGCGTACCAAGAGCTCGCAGGAGCGAATCAGTCGCTCCCCGCTCAGCCGGCTGAGGAGATCAGCGAGCCGCTCGCCCGACAGGATCTGACCGGGATCGGCGACGGGGCCTACTCCTCGAACGCGAGAGGGGGGTGGGTCGTCGTGCTCGACGGCAAGCGGATCCTCGGACTCGGGGGTGGCGTCCTCGCCCAGTCTGCTGGGCTCGCCGGTTGTCCCGGTCCGGAGGACGTCGCAGCTGAGAACCTGGTGAAGTTGACCGACCTCGCCATGCGTCTGGCTGGGTGAGTGACCAGACCCCCGGTTGGGCGGACGGAGCGAGACCCGGGGCCCGGTGACCGAGAGTCAGCCGATTGAGACGGACTCGGGCCCAGCAGCGGTACGAACCGTCACTCACGGTCGCTGAAGGTCACTGCTGAGGTACGTTCCGTGCGGCTGACCCGGGAGTTCGCGCGAACGCCCGGGTCAGCGAGGCGGGTGTTTCGCCTTCACACGGCAACGGCACACGATCTGCGAGGTTCGGTCCATGACCCAGCCCACCAACCGATCCCCGGGCTTCGAACCCGACGCGGTCCGCGCCAAGTACCAGCAGGAGCGCGCCCGGCGCATGGGCGAGGCCCGGAAGGCCACCCAGGACCTGCAGGGCGATCTCCGGTTCGCTGAGTACCTCCGGGACCCGTGGACGCCGTTCGTCGAGCGTCCACCCGTCTCCAACGACACCGAGGTCGCGATCATCGGCGCCGGGCTTGCCGGCCTGGTCCTCGGCGCGAAGCTGCGCGAGGCCGGGGTCCGACAGATCTGCCTCATCGACAAGGCCGGTGGGGTCGGTGGAACCTGGTACTGGAACCGCTACCCGGGCTTGTTCTGCGACGTCGAGTCGTACATCTACATGCCGATGCTCGAGGAGATGAACGTCGTCCCGACGTCGCGCTACGCGACGGGTGTCGAGATCCACCAGCACCTCGAAGCGATCGCGCAGAAGTACGACCTCGTGGACGACGCGCTGTTCCACACCGGTGTCGAGACCAGTGAATGGGACGAAGCGAGGTCGTGCTGGGTGCTGCGCACCGACCGCGGCGACGAGATCCGAGCGCACCACCTGGTCCTGGCACCCGGGATCCTCAACCTGGTGAAGCTCCCCCGGATCCCGGGGATGGAGGATTTCCAGGGCGATGCGTTCCACACATCCCGCTGGGACTACGACGTCACGGGCGGCGCGCCCGACGACCCGCGTCTCACGAAGCTTGCCGACAAGGTCGTGGGCGTCATCGGGTGTGGAGGCACCGCCATCCAGTGCGTCCCGGCGCTCGCCGAGTCCTCGAAGCACCTCTACGTGTTCCAGCGCACCCCCTCGGCGATCGGGGTGCGCGACAACCGTCCGACCGACGAGCACTTCGCGGAGCAGCTGCGACCCGGGTGGCAGCGCGAGCGGATGGAGAACTTCAGCGCCGTCATGATCGGACTTCCCGTCGACCGCGACCTCGTCGACGACAGCTGGACCCACAACATGGCGAAGGTCGTCAACCCTCCCATCGAACCCGGCATGTCACCCGAAGAGATGGCGCGTACAGCCGAGGAGATCGACTACCAGGTCATGGAAGCACACCGGGCGCGGGTCGCGCAGATCGTCGCCGACCCTGTCGTCGCCGAGGCGATGAAGCCCTACTACCGCTACATGTGCAAGCGGCCGCTCTTCCACGACGAGTACCTCCCGACGTTCAATCGAAGCGACGTGACGCTCGTCGACTGCCCGCACGGCGTCGAGCGCGTGACCGAGCACGGTGTCGTGGCCAACGACACGACGTACGATCTCGATCTCATCGTCTACGCCACCGGGTTCGAGGCCGAGGTCACCCCCTTTCCCCGGCGCGCAGGTCACACCATCATCGGTCGAGACGGCATCACGATGGCCGAGAAGTGGAAGGACGGCGTGACCAGCCTTCACGGGATGTCGACGCATGGCTTCCCGAACATGTTCATCATGCCGGCGCCCGCACAGCAGGCCGTCACCACCGTCAACTACACCCACCTGGCCGTGATCGGCGCCGAGCACATCGCGGGCACCATCGCGAAGCTCGCCGAGCGGGGCGTCGAGGTGTTCGACGTGAGCCAGGAGGCCGAGGACGCCTGGACGGAGACGATCGTCAGCACCTCGAGGGACCCCCGCGACTTCATGGCCGCCTGCACCCCCTCGCGCCTCAACTTCGAGGGGGATCCGAGCCAGTTCAATCCCCGCAACGGCAGCTACGGCCAGGGCCACGGCGACTTCCTCGGTTTCCAGGACCTGCTCTCCGAATGGCGGGAGCGTGGCGACTTCGCCGGATGGGAGCTCGACCAGCCCCGCGTCCGAGGATGAGCAACTCGTCCGACCGGGCGCGCGTCGCGGTGGTGACCGGGGCCGCGGTCGGCATCGGGGCGGCGATCGCCGAGGAGCTGGCTCGTGAGGGCGCGTTCGTCGTCACCGTGGACCCGGGTGTCGCGGTCGACGGATCGCCCCAGCAGGCCGAGGCCGAGCACGCCACCGTGCAGCGGATCCTCGACGCGGGAGGCCAGGCTCGGGCGTCGAGCATCTCGGTCACCGACGCGGCCGCGGTGCGCGACCTGTTCGTCGGGCTGGTCGACGAGATGGGCGCGCTCGACGCGGTGGTCAACGTCGCCGGCATCACCCGCCCGACGGGCTTCGCCACCGGGCTCGAGGACGACTGGCAGGCCGTGCTCGACGTCCACCTCGATGGGTACCTCAACGTGCTCCGGGCGGCGCTGCCGATCATGGCTGCCGCCGGCCACGGCCGGATCCTCGGCGTGACGTCCGGCTCGGGATGGCGCGCCGCCGACGCCGGCGCGTACGCATGCGCGAAGCGGGCGGTGGCCGCGCTCACCTGGCAGATCGGGCCGATCGCGCCGTCCGGTGTGACCGTCAACGCCCTGTCGCCGATCGCGGCCACCCGGATGGTCGCCGCGGCCCTGGCGCGCCATGGAGGCGGCGCGAGCTCCGCAGTCACCGGCGGGGTCGCCCTCGACATGGGCTTCCCGCCACCCGAGGACCTGGGGCCGATCGGTGCCTACCTCGTGGGTGAGGCCTTCTCGTGGTGCAACGGCCAGGTGATCTTCTCGAACGGCTCGGAGGTGACGTGGGTTGCACCGCCACGGGTGCTCGAGGCGGTGCGCACCGGGGAGGTCGAGTCCCTTCCGCATGTGCTCGACACGATCGGCCCCGCGGTCCTGACGCCCGCAGAGACCGGGCAGGTCACGAACGGCGGCGGGAACCCGCGTCTCGGGACCGCCTTCGACGAGCCCGCACCCGAGCGCGGCCCCGACGAGATCCGCCGCTGCGTCGTGGTGACCGACTCCCCGGAGTGGCGCACAGCCATCACCGACGCGCTCACCACGCGCGGGGTCGAGTGCGTCGGCGACGGCACGCTCCCCGATGCCGCCGGGGCACGCGGGTTCGCGGGCGCCGCCGAGCAGCTCGCCGAGATCGCCCGCGACGCTGGCGAGATCGACGGCGTCGTCCTGGCCAGCATGGGGGATGGTGCCGGCGCGGTCGCGGCCGCGCCGGAGCAGCCGGCCTGGGCGGGCCTCCTCGACGAGCACGTCGGGATCACCGAGCGGATCCGGGCCGACGCCGCGTGGGTCCGCGCCGTGGCGGACTACTCCGAGGCAGCCGGCCGGCCGGTCCGACTCGTCACCATCGGCGATGCCACGACGGCGGGAGGTCGGAGCCGGGCCCAGGCAACGGGCCAGCTTGCCCGGGCCGCCCACGCGGCGACGGCGGATCGGGTCGACGCGTTCTCGATCAGCGTCGAGGCCCCGCACGCGTCGGCGCGACAACCGGCTGCCGAGCTCGCCGCCTACTTGGTGCGTGGCACCGACACCAGCGCGCTGTCGGGCGCGGAGCTCGCGGTCGACTCGGAGTGGCTCGGTCTGCGAAGCCACCCGAACCCCGGCGGGACGATCTCCTTCGGCGGCCCGGAGGTGCCCGGCTGGCTGGATGGAGCCCTCCGCGCCATGGTCACCGGCATGCCGCGCCCGCAACCGTAGGAGCAGCGATGTCCGCACCGATCGAACGCATCGTCGACGCCCACATCCACCTGTGGGACCCGGCCCGCGCCGACTGGTACCCGTACCTCGCGGGCCAACGCGAGCTCGACATGGGCGACATCTCGGGCATGAGTCGCCGCTTCGACCAGTCCACCTACTTCGCGGAATCCGAGGGCTGGAACGTCGTCAAGTTCGTCCACGTCGCCGCGGCGACGGCACCGTACTCGGGGGACGAGACCCGCGAGCTCGACGATCTGGCGCGCGCGACGGGGCACCCCGATGCGATCATCGGAGGCTTCGTGCCGGGTGATCCGGTGGCCGACACCGTGCGCCTGCTCGATGCGCAGATGGAATCGCCCCGCTTCCGCGGCGTCCGACCGATGGGTGCCGCGACGGGCGTCGTGCCGAGGGTCGAGGTACTGCGTGCTCTCGAGGAGCGCGGGCTGATCTTCGAGCTGATGCACCACCCCGACGAGCTGGAGGCCGTGGCGGCCGCGCTGGCCGACTGGGGCGACCTCACCGTCGTCGTCGAGCACGCCGGCTGGCCCAGGGGCGACTCGCGTGACGAGCTCGACCTCTGGAGGACCGGGATCTCGGCGCTCGCATCGCTGGGCGACAACGTCCATTGCAAGCTCTCCGGCCTCGCGATGCCGCTCCGCTCGATGGACACCGAGGTGTTCCGTCCGTGGATCGAGCACTGCCTCGACGTCTTCGGCATCGACCGGTGCATGTTCGCCAGCAACTTCCCGGTCGATGCCATGCACGGGACCTTCGACGAGCTGTACTCCACCTACGATCGCCTGACCGCGGATCTCACGAGCGAGGCGCGCGACAAGCTGTTCGCCGGCAACGCCGAGCGTCTCTATCGCTGCTAGACACGCGACATGGACGTGCTCCTCGTCGCCGGTTTCGCGCCGATCGTCGCCGAACCCGAGGAGGGCCGCCGGCTGCACCGGGACACCCTCACGCCCTGGCTCCACGACGCAACGTGAGCGCGTCCACCGAGGAGCCGGTGCTCTCGCGGCGCGGCACCGAGACCTGACGCGCTGGGCGTCGGGCGCTGCGGCTACTTCGTGATCGCGCGGAGGAAGGGCGTCAACGTCGCCACGAAGTCGTTCTCGGGGCTTGCTCCGGCGAAGTCGTTGTGAGCGTACGTGTCGATGCGGTCTACGAGCGTCAGCCGGCTCGCCGGGATGGACGACTGATCTGCGAGGTTCTGTGCGGCGTCGAGCACGCGCTGGCCTCCGAGTGACGCGCCGAACGCGTAGACGAGGAGCTTCTTCGACAGGTCGGAGCCGTGGGTCGCGTCGAGGTCGAGGATCTGCTGCGCGGGGTTTGCATTGCCGGCGGCGACGGCGCCGCTGTCGATCGTCAGGCGTAGCGGGTGATACCACGCGGTGCCGTCGTGGCCGGGGAGGCCAGTTCCCGAGAACATGTTGGCGTAGCGCGGGACCGGCGTGAGCGCGCCGGCGCGATCCCATCCCGCCGGCTCGGTAGTGGTGTCGAGCTCCCCGAGGTGGGCGTGTGCTGCGGCGAGCGCGGGCGGTGAGGTCGCCACGTCGAGCGCGAACCCGTACGAGGCAAGGCTTGTCGCGGCCACCGGAGCCTTGAGGTTCGCGGGGAGCGCGACCCAGTCCTGGAGCGTCGACGGCTCGTCAGGGCGCGCGTGCACGGTCGTCGAGCCCACGGCGTTGAACAGGCCGGCGTAAGGCGCCGCGATGCCGCCGAACGTGAGCCAGGGCGTGCCGGCCTCGAGGTCGTCGAGGGACGCGGTGGCCTCTGCGGGCGAGATCGGCGTCGGCCCGCTGCCACCGTCGATGAAGACGAGGCCGGACAGGTCGTCGGCACCCGGTCGGCCGTCGAAGTCCCAGGTGGCGTACGCGGTGAGGATCGAAGCGCCCAGCGAGTGGCCACCCATCACGACCTTGCCGCTCCGCGTCTTCGCCGCGGTGACGACACGGCGGAGGTCCTCGACCGCCACCCGCATGCCCCAGTCCCTGGCGTACGCGACGTCCGCGTCGTCGAGGAACTCGTAGTGGTCAGTGATGCTCGGGTCGGTGACGAACCCCAGGTAATACTCGAACAGCTCCTCCGGTGTGGCCTTCCCGGCCTTCACCTCATCGAGCACGGAGTGGTCCTCGAGCAGGTTCTCGCGGCGCTCCACTGCCCAGACCTGCCAGCCGGGGTTCTCCTCGACCAGGTCCCGGGCGATCGGGACGTAGTACGCCGCGCTCGCCGAGGTGCCCGGAACGAACACGAGGACGTTCTTCGCGTTCTTGGGGCCTATCTCGATCGTGCCCACCTTGTTGAGCTCGTCCGGTGTGCCGGGCGATGCGTACCCGTCGTACTGCGCGAAGCGAACGTCGGGCTGGTCCCTCGCGGCTGCGCCGACGGGAAGCCCCGAAGCAGGGATCCCGATCGCGAGCAGCGTGACGACGACGATCGCCGCCCGTCCGGCCCGGGAACCCTGTCCGGCCCGAGAAGGTGGGGGTCCCGATCGCATCGACGGACGGTAGCAGCGCCGATCCGGCCGGTTGATGCCGCGCCGCCGAGCGCCGCGGTCGGTTACGGTGCGCCACCGAGCCGCGGCTCAGCGGCGTGGCGGGGGACGCTGGGATGAACGGTGAGGGATGGATCGACTCCGCGCACTGACGTCGCATGCCGCGGTCGACACGTTCGGGCCCGCGGTCGTGATCCTCGTGGTCCAGCAGATCTTCTTCAGTGCGCCGGCCGGGATTCTCGTCAGTGGCGCGACCATCGGCTTGCTCACCGCGCTCATCGCGGTGGGGATGGCGCTCGTCTACCGGGCCAATCGGATCCTGAACTTCGCCCAGGCCGACCTCGGCTTCGTCCCCGGGCTCCTCGGTGTCATGCTCGTCGTCTTCTCGGGCTTCAACTACTTCCTCGGGTTCCTCATCGGGCTCATCACGTCGATCCTGCTCGGTGCCGTGGTCGAGCTCGCGATCATCCGGCGGTTCTTCCGGGCCCCACGGCTGATCCTCACCGTGGCGACGATCGGGCTCGCGCAGCTCCTCGCGGCGGGCGCCTTCCTGCTCGCGGGGCTCTGGGACGCCCCTGCGGCGTCGCAGCGCATCGACACGCCGGGACTCCACTTCAGCGTCAAGATCTGGCCGCTCATCCTCGAGGCGGACTACGTCGTGGCATGGGTCGTCGGCCTGCTTGCGATCGGCGCAGTGGGGTTCTTCCTCCGGCGGACGGCCGTCGGAAGCGCGGTGCGCGCCGCAGCCGACAGTGCGGACCGCGCGTCGTTGCTCGGCGTCCCGGTGCGGCGGCTGCACACGATCGTCTGGGCCGTCGCCGCGATGTTGTCCTTCCTCGGGCTCTGGCTCCGAGCATCGATCATCGGCTTGCCGATCGGGACGTCCCTCGGCCTGCTCGTCCTGGTGCGCGCCCTCGCGGCCCTGATGCTCGGACGCATGACCAACCTGCCGGCAATCGTCACCTCGGCGATCGCGTTGGGGGTGCTGGAGAGCGCGGTGAGCTTCGGGGCCAACTCGACGGCCACCGCCCCGGCCGTGCTCGCGCTCGTGGTCATCGTGACCCTGCTGCTCCGCGGCCGCACCGTGACCCGCGCCGACCGTGACGAGTCGTCGACCTGGCAGGCGGCCGAGGAGGTTCGGCCGGTTCCACCGGAGCTGCGCCGGGTCCCGGAGGTCCGAGCCGTCCGCATCCTCGGCGGGGCCGCGATCGTGGCGGCCGTCCTCGTGCTCCCGCACCTGCTGAACACCGAGGATTCGCTCAAGGCTTCGGCGGTGGGGATCTACGCGATCATCGGGATCTCGATCATCGTGCTCACCGGCTGGGCCGGCCAGGTCTCGCTCGGTCAGATGGGCTTCGTCGCCTGGGGTAGTGCGGTCACCGCCAAGATGTCGACGCAGTGGGAAGCGGATCTCCTCCTGTCGCTGCTGGTCTCGACCGTCGTTGGCGCGTTGGTGGCGGTGGTCGTCGGCCTCCCTGCGCTGCGGTTGCGGGGCCTGTACCTCGCCGTCACCACGCTCGCGTTCTCGCTCGCGACGATCGAGTACCTCCTCAACGACGAGTTCTTCTCCTGGGTCGAGGACGGCCGCTTCGAGCGGGTTCCGCTGCTGGGGCGAATCGACCTCTCGTCACCGACGAGCATCTATTACGTGATCGCGGCCGGCCTGCTGGTGGTGGTCGTGGCGCTGCGGGGGATCCGACGAAGTCGCACCGGCCGGGTGCTCGTCGCGCTGCGGGAGAACGAGCAGGCTGCGCAGTCGTTCGGCGTGAGCCCCACCCGGGCCAAGCTCACGGCGTTCGCGATCTCCGGTGCGGTGGCCGCGTTCGCCGGCGGCCTGTTCGCCTACCACCAACAGGCGTTCGACCCGATCAGCTACTCGCCCGAGGCGAGCATCAGCGTGTTCACGGTGGCGGTGGTCGGGGGACTCGGGACGCTCGTCGGCGGCGTCCTCGGTGCGCTCTACTTCCTCGGGGGCCGGTGGTTCCTCCCCGGGGACTGGGCGATCCTCTCGACCGGGCTCGGCGTGCTCTTGGTGCTGCTCATCATCCCGGCTGGCCTCGGCGGGCTGGCATTCGGGTTGCGCGACCGGTGGCTGCGGTCGGTCGCGAAACGCCGCGGGATCCGGTCCCCGAGCCTCCTCGCGGACGGGAGTGCCGAATGAACACCTTCCGACGCGGTCTCGACGGGTTGCGGCACCCGATCCGCTGGCTCGACGAGCTGACGGGAACGGGCCCGGTGTACCCGTTGCTCATCCTCTTCGGCCTGAACGCTGTCGATGAGCTCGACCGCACGGCGTTCGGGATCCTGCTGCCGGAGATCCGAGATGCGTTCGGGCTCGACCTCCGCGGAATTCTCACGTTGATCGCGGTGGTCGGTGTGGGTTCCCTCGCGCTCCAGGTGCCGATCGCGCACTACGCGGACCGGCTCAACCGCGTGCACCTTGCGCTCGCGGGGGCGACCCTCTGGGCGATCTTCTCGTTCGCGACCGGGCTCTCAACCGCGGTGTGGATGCTCGTGGTGTTCCGGATCGGCTCAGGGGTGGGACGGGCAGTGAACGACCCGGTCCACAACTCGCTGCTCGCCGACTACTACGAGCCGGCGATTCGCCCACGGATCTACTCGTTCCACCGCGCCGCGAACTCGGTGGGGCAGTTCCTCGGACCGTTGATCGCCGGGTTGCTGGCGTTCTCGTTCGGGTGGCGTTGGCCGTTCATCGTCTTCGCGATCCCGACCGTCGTCCTGATCTTCCTCGGCATGCGCATGCGCGAGCCCGTGCGGGGGAACCAGGAACGTCGTGCGATGGGCGCGTCGGAAGCCGTCATCGCGACCGAAGAGGAGCCCGCGTCCTACGCCGAGGCTTGGCGGATGATGTGGAAGATCGAGTCGCTGCGACGCATCTGGTACGCGATGCCGTTCCTCGCGGTCTCGTTCGTCGGCTTCGTCTCCCTCGCGGCCCTGCTCTACGAGGACGTGTACGACCTCGACGAGCGAGCACGCGGGTTCGTCGCTGCGGGCGTGGAGCCGATGCAGCTCGTCGGGCTGGTGATCGGCGCACGCATCGCGACGCGCCTGCTGCAGCGTGATCCCGGTCTCGTGCTCAAGTTCCAGGCAGGCGTGTCGTTCGCGGCGGGTGGGCTCGTCGTCCTGTTCGCGCTCGCCCCGAATGTCTACCTCGCCGTGCTCGTGAACGGGCTCATCTCGGCCGTCCTGGCGATCCTCCTCCCGGGGATCCTCGCGGTCCTGTCGTTGGCGATCCCGGCGCGCGCGCGCGCGATGGGGTTCTCGATCGCGTCGCTCTGGGTGATCCCGGGGCTCGTGATCCTGCCCGTGATCGGTGTGGTCGGCGACGAGTGGGGCCTCCGCCCGGCGATGCTCGTGATGGTCCCCGTCATGGTCGTGGGCGGGCTGATCATCTCGAGCGCGGGCTGGGTCATCTCCGCCGACATCCAGCAGGTCTGGCGCACGAGCATGGCGCTCTCGGAGGAACGCCTGGAGCGCGAGGCCGGACGGTCGAAGATCCTGCTCGTGCGCGGCCTTCAGGTGAGCTACGGCGACGTGCAGGTGCTGTTCGACGTCGACCTGGAGGTCGAGGAGGGCGCGATCGTCGCGCTGCTCGGGACGAACGGTGCCGGGAAGTCGACGCTGCTGCGCACCATCTCGGGCCTCCTCGACCCGGACCGCGGCGCGGTCATCTTCGACGGCCGCGACCTCACCTACGCGCCGGCCGACGAGGTCGCGGCGAAGGGCGTCACGATGATGCCCGGCGGGGCCGGGATCTTCCCGTCGCTCACCGTCGGGGAGAACCTCGAGGTCGCCCGCTGGATGACTCGTCACGAGGATGCGAGCGCCTCCTCGGTCGAGCGCGTGTTCGCGCTGTTCCCGCAGCTGCGCGACCGTGAGTCCGAGCCGGCGGCAAACCTCTCGGGCGGCCAGCAGCAGATGCTCGCGCTCGGGATGGCGCTCTTGAGCAGACCCCGACTCCTCTGCATCGACGAGCTGTCGCTCGGGCTCGCGCCGCTGATCGTCGACCAGCTGCTCGACGTGATCCGCGAGCTGAACGCGTCCGGTGTCACGATCATCCTCGTCGAGCAGTCGGTGAACATCGCGCTGGCGGTGGCCGAGACCGCGTACTTCATGGAGAAGGGTGAGATCCGGTTCCACGGCCGCACGGAGGACCTCCTCGACCGTCCCGACGTCCTGCGTTCGGTCTTCCTCGACGGCGCGGCCGCCGCGGAGCTCCGGCTGAACCGTGACGCGACCGAGCAGCAGCGGTCGACGACCGCCGAGGTGGCCGCCGTCGCATCGCGCGGGAGTGCAGACGGACCCATGCTGCGAACGGTCGGGCTCACCCGTCGGTTCGGGGGAATCGTCGCCGTCGACGACGTCGCGATCGAGGTCGCGCCCCGCGAGATCGTCGGGATCATCGGCCCGAACGGTGCGGGCAAGACGACCCTCCTGGACCTGATCTCCGGGTTCACGTCGGCCGACGGTGGCCGAGTGATGCTCGGCGACGACGACCTGACGCGCCTGACGGCGCCGCAGCGGGCCCGGCGCGGGCTCGGGCGGTCGTTCCAGGATGCCCGCCTGTTCCCGGCCCTCACCGTCGAGGAGGTCGTCGCGGTCGCGCTCGAACGGTCGGTGCGCGTGCGCAGCGTCCTCGCGGCTGCGCTGCACCTCCCGAACGTCACCGTCTCCGAGCGCCAGATCGGGCTGCGGGCCGGGGAGATCATCGACGTGTTCGGCCTCGACGCCTTCCGGACCAAGTTCCTCCGGGAGCTGTCGACCGGATCCCGCCGGGTCGTCGACCTGGCGTGCGTCTGTGCGCACGGCCCGAGCGTCGTGCTGCTCGACGAGCCCTCCACCGGCATCGCGCAGCGCGAGACGGAGGCGCTGGCACCGCTCCTCCGGCGGGTGCGGGACGATCTCGGTGCCAGCCTGGTGATCGTCGAGCACGACATGGCCCTCGTCACGGGCATCGCCGACCGGCTGGTCGCAATGGACCAGGGCAGAGTGGTCGCCACGGGCGTACCCCGGCAGGTCCTCGAGCATCCCGAGGTCATCGCGTCCTACCTCGGGGCCTCGCGAGGTGGCATGCTCACCTCGGACCGAGGGGGGTCATCGCATGAATGACGCGGGTGCAGCGAACACCGTCGGCGGTGGGCCAGGTCGGGGTCGAGGCCGGACCCGGCGCTCGCGGCGGCGGTCGCCATCGATCATCGCGATCCTCCTCGCGTGCGCGTTGGTGGTCGCGGGGGCGACGGCCGGCTCCGCGGGGCAGCGCGTTGCCCGTGATCCCGTGCCGGGCGAGGACGCCGTGTCGTTCTCGACCGCCGAGGACCTCGGCGTCGACGTCGACTGGGGCGACCGGTGCGACACCGAGCGGGGGACCGTCGCCATTCCCTACTTCTACGCGGCCGAGTGCCACGCGCCGTTCACGGGCGACAACGGCGGGGAGACCGCGACGGGCGTCACCGAGGACTCGATCAAGATCGTGTGGTTCCTCGACAAGAACGACGATGCCATCCTCCGCTACATCCGGGGCCCGCTGAACTACGACGACACGAACGCCGACCAGGTCGCCACGATGGAAGGGCTCCTGGCGATGTACGAGACCTACTACGAGACCTACGGCCGGTCGGTGGAGCTCGTGGTCGTCGAGAACTCGAGTGGCTCCGCAGATGCCGTCCAGGCGCGCGCGCAGGCCGCGCAGATCGCCGAGGACATCAAGCCGTTCATGGTCTGGGGCAATCCGACCCTCGCGGGCGAGCAGTTCGGCGAGGAGCTCGCGGCCCGCGGGATCCCCTGGCTCTCGCTCGGGGGTGTGACCAACGCGTTCGCGAAGGAGCGCGCGCCCTATGTGCTGGGCATCGGGAAGGGCGCGGTGCAGAGCCGCATCCAGCTCGCCGAGTACATCGGCAAGCAGCTCGCCGGACGCAAGGCCGCGCATTCACCCGACTTCGCGAAGGACGAACGCAAGTTCGCGATGATCTACATCGAGACCTCCGAGAGCTCGACGGAGACCGCCGAGCGCTTCGAGGCCGAGCTGAAGGACGAGTACGGCGTGGAGCTCGCCGACGTCATCCCGTACACGCTCGACCCTGCCACGATCCAGGAGCAGGCCGCGACGATCATCGGCCGCCTGAAGGTCAACGGCATCACCAGCGTGATCATGGCGACCGACCCGATCGCACCGAAGGACTTCACCCAGGAGGCCACTGCCCAGGAGTACTTCCCGGAGTGGATCATCTCGAGCGTCGCGCTCGTCGACACGAACGCGTTCGCGCGCACCTACGACCAGGCGCAGTGGGCCAACGCGTTCGGGATGAGCGAGTCGGCCGCGAAGGCCGACCCGACGATCGGCGGTGGCTACCACCTCTACAACTGGTTCGTGGGCGAGCGGCCTCCGGCGGACGAGCAGGTGCCGCTCATCCAGCCATGGCCGGGTGTCTTCTACTCGGTCGTGCAGGGCGTGGGACCCGACCTGACCCCGAAGCGCTTCTACAACACACTGCTCGAGAGTGAACCGACGGCGCGCGGCGGCATCACCACGGTCTCCCTCGGGTACGGCAAGAAGAAGATCTGGCCCAAGGACCTCGAGCCGGACACGAACGGGGTCGACGATGTCACCGAGATCTGGTGGGACCCCAAGGAGCGGGGCGTCGACGAGAACGGCGACGAGGGAGCCGGGATGTACCAGTACGTGGACGGGGGCAAGCGCTACCTCCCCGGCGACCTGCCCAAGCGCCCGACGAAGGCGTTCGTCCGGAAGGGTGCGGTCTCGTTCTACGACGAGCGGCCCGCGGCCGAGGTGGCACCCGACTACGAGCCGCTCCCGTCGGTTCGCTGAGTCGTCGGCGGACCGGTCAGGGCGTGGCCCGCAACCGGTTCGGCCAGAGGCGGTCGTAGACGGTGCGGCAGTCGTCGTACACCGCGGCCGCGCGTGGTCCGAGGGCGGGCGGTGGGCCCGGGGCGCGCGGGCGGAAGCCGTCGCTCGCGGCGACGTCGTGGTGCCACTCCTCCCAGGTCTCCCAGGACGCGGGCATCCCGGGGGACCATTCCAGGGCCTCGGCGAGGAACGGGATCCCCACCGCGGCGCAATAGCCGGCGATGGTCCCGGTAGGGTCCGTGCGCAGGTCGTAGCTGTCGATGATGACCGGGTGCCTGCCCGATGCACTCACCGCGTCCACCAGGTCTTCGAGCGCCCCGTAGCCGGCTTCCTCGTCGGAGAAGGCGGGCCACTTCGCTTCGAGTGAAGGGAGCGCCCACGCAGGGTCGCGGATGAGGAACGAGTGCTCGAACTTCGCGACGAATTCGGGGGTCACGAGCGTTCGCACGTGGCTCGCCATGTCCTTGAGGAAGACGCGCCGCCCGCCGCCCGCGCGCTGGATCGCGCCCAGGATCCGCGAAGGTGTCGCCTCGGGATGCACGTCGTCGTATCGGTCGGAGCGCTTCTCCGGGCCGTAGTAGTAGTGCTCGGAGAACGGCTCGTGGAGGACGGTCAGGTCACCGCGCTCCATCATCATCCGTTCGAACGCGGTGGAGACGCTGCGCGGAGTCGTCCAGAGCGCGAGCGGGATCGCGGCGGGCGGCGTCACGCGTAGATGTCGAGGGCGAGCCCGGTCTCTCGTTCGGAGACCGCCCACAAGGTCGCGATGGCCTGGGACAGGCCGAGGCGGCGCAGCACCGGACGACGGACGGCGGCACCGCGGTTGACGAAACGCGGGGCGTAGAGCTGGCCGCCCTTCGCCAACGGGTCGGTCGCGGCTCGGATCTGGGGCAGGGCGCCGCGGTCGGGGGTCATGCCGGCCATGCCGGTCAATCGGTGGAAGAACCCCGCGGCCGCGCCTCCGCCGCCCTCCCGCACCGTGCGGGCCTGGAGGTCGGTGTTCGTCAGGCCGGGGTGGGCCACGAGGCTCGTGGCCGCGATCCCCACCCGATCGAACTCCCGTTGGAGACCGAGCGCGAAGTGCCAGTTGGCGAGCTTCGACTGCCCGTAGGCCCGCCACGGCTTGTACCGTCCGTGCAGATGGGGGTTGTCGGCGTGCAGGGCACGTCCCAGATGTCGCGCGGTGCTCGTGACCGTGACGACGCGGGCGGCGTCGGCCCGCAGCAGCGCGGGCATGAGCCGCGCGGTCAGCGCCCAGTGCCCGAGATGGTTGACGCCGAGCTGCATCTCGAACCCGTCGACTGTCGCGCGTTCGGGCATCGCCATGAGGCCGGCGTTGTTCACGAGCACGTGGATCTCCTCGTGCGACGACAGGACGCTACGCGCGCCCTGCTCGACCGATGCGAGCGACGCCAGATCGAGCTCGACCACTTCCAGCGAGGCGGTGGGTACGGCGGTGAGGATCTCGTCCCGGGCCGAGGCGGCCTTGGCCTGGTCGCGGGCGGCCATCACGACATGGGCGCCGGCGCCGGCGAAGGCCTTTGCCGTCGACAGCCCCAACCCTCCGTTGGCGCCAGTGACGACCGCGACACGGCCGTGCAGGTCGGGGATGCTGGCCGTGGTGTAGGGCATGCACGGACCCTACCGAGGCCAGCGACCATACTGACTGCCGTGCCGGACGAGTCGGGGTCGAAACGACGGGCCGTGCTCGTCGCGTGCCTCGGCATCGCGGTGATCGCGGGGATCGCCGGACTCCAGCTGGCCGACGACGCGCCGTCGCGCACGTCGTTCGAGCCGCCCACGACCACCACGTCGAAGGGGTAGCAGCACGCGCGAGATCGACCGCCGGAGGTTCCTCACGGGTTCGGCGATGATGGCGGCCGGGGCCGGGCTCTCCGGTTCCCTCGGGAGCCTGCTGGGGCGCAGCCTCGCGGGTGCGTCGGTCCGACCACAACCCGCAGTGTCGAAGTACGGCCCGCTCGCCCCGGCGCTCCCGACGTCGGTGGCCGACGGGGTCGACGGCGGGATCGAGTGGCTCGCGCTCCCGAAGGGGTTCGAGTACGCGGTCTTCGGGGTGGCGGGCTCCACGATGACCGACGGGAACATCACCCCCAACGCCCACGACGGGATGGGGTGCTTCGCCGGGAAGAAGGGACGCGTCCGGCTCGTCCGCAACCACGAGGTGCGAGACGGTGCCGGGGTGGCGCCACCGCTCGACGCCGCGAAGGCGTACGACCCGTTGTCGCCCGGTAGGACGACCACCCTCGAGATCGCGTTCGATCGCGACGGGATCCCGAGCGTGGTGCGCGACTTCGTCAGCTTGAGCGGCACGCACACCAACTGCGCGGGCGGGATCACGCCATGGAAGAGCTGGCTCAGCTGTGAAGAGACCACCGCGGGGACCCCGGACTTCGGCGCGAACCACGGGTACGTGTTCGAGGTCCCTGCGGCCGCGAACAGGCCGGTCGATCCCGAGCCGCTCACCGCGCTCGGGCGGTTCACCCACGAGGCCGCGTGCGTCGACCCGCGCACCGGCATCGTCTACATGACCGAGGACGCGGGCGACTCCGGCTTCTATCGCT
The DNA here is from genome assembly GCA_046484625.1 of Acidimicrobiia bacterium. GTDB lineage: Bacteria > Actinomycetota > Acidimicrobiia > IMCC26256 > PALSA-555 > DASUAO01. The sequence goes on along the minus strand of JAWOIO010000192.1, from coordinate 53,646 downwards.
TCGTCCCGGCTCGCAAGGGGAAGCTCGCCGCGGGAACCCTCCAGATGCTCAAGGTGCGGGGGACCGACGGCTACGACACTCGCACCGGGCAGACCGTCGGCACGGCGCTCCCGGTGAAGTGGGTCGACATCACCGAGCCCGACCCGCCCCTCGGGGGCAAGGCCGTGTACGAGGAGGGAATCGCCGGGGGTGGGGCGATCTTCCGCCGCACCGAGGGCACGGTGTTCGACCGCGGTCGGGTCTTCTTCACCGCGACCGACGGTGGCGACGCCCTCCACGGTCAGGTGTGGTCCTACCGGCCGAAGGGCGACGCGGGCGGGACGCTGACGCTGGTGTTCGAGTCGCCCGACCCGACGATCCTGTCGTTCCCGGACAACATCGTCGTCTCGCCTCGAGGCGGCACCGTCCTCTGCGAGGACACGGCGCGCGTGCTGCCCGGCCGGGCGATGTCGGACCAGTACCTCAAGGGACTGACCCGCGACGGCGTCGTCTTCGACTTCGCGTTGAACCTGGTCGACGCCAAGGAGTGGGCCGGCGCGTGCTGGAGCCCCGACGGCGACTACCTGTTCGCCAACACGCTCGCGGAGCAGCTCGCCGGCGACGAGCCGAGGAGCCGGACGTACGCGATCTGGGGTCCGTGGCGTCGCGGCAACTTGTAGCGGCTGTTCGGGCTCGGTTCAGGGTCGACGGACCCCGAGGTGATCTGGTCAGCAGTACTCGATGGCCGTCGCGGTGTCGACGCCGTCGTCGACCGCGCGTCGCACGGCCAGCAGGCATCCGCGCACGCTGGCGAGCTCGACGCGAAGCGCTTCGATCTGCACCGCGACATCGCTGGGCGCCGCGGGTGATGCGCTGACGGAGAGGAGCCCGAGGAGTTGCTGGTCGAGGCGCTCGACGTTGGCGATGGCGTTGTCGAGATCGGGTGGGGCGACGACGGGCGCCTCCGGGCGCGCCGCGATGATCTGAGCGGTTTCGGCGCGCTGCCACAGGAGCACGATCGCGGCGATCATCATGAGGGTCAGCACCGATGCCGCGAGGAACGCGACTCGGTGGGCCCGGGCGCGCTCCGTCTCGGGTCCGGTCTGGAAGTGTGCCGCCGGGAGCACGGTCGCCGGCCTGTCATCCCCGTCCAGGAACACGTCGTCGCGGAGGTCGTCGATCTCCTCGTACAGGTCTTCGCGCAGGTCCTCGAGGTCCGCATCGAGGTCGGTTCGGAGATCCTGGCGGAGGTCGTGGCGCAGGTCGACCCGGAGAACCTGACGCAGGTCGTCCCGGAGGTCGTCCCGGAGGTCGTCTCGTAGGTCGTCGGCCAGGTCGTCGAGGAGGTCGTCGTAGAGGTCGTCGCGCAGGTCGTCCCGGAACACGACGAACGAGGGGTCCGTGGGTGCGAGCCACGCGATCGGCTGCGCGGGTCCGGGCGGGGCCGGGATGGTCGGGGAGTCGGGGTGGAGCACCCGGATGACCGCGTCGGTGGGAGCCGCGCCGTTGCCGTTCGTGGTGCCGTTGGGGTGGCCGTTGCCGTCGGGGTCGCCGTTGTTGTTGGAGCGACCGCTCGGGACAAAGTCCGCCGTCCGTGCGGACGCCGGAGCAGGCGCGCCGGATCCCGCGTCGTCAGACCCGATCACTCGCGGCCCGGCCATCGCCGTGCCAACCTCCCCGCCCGGCTCGGTGAGCCGTGGCGCCCAGAGCGGCAGTGTAGAACGCTCTCCGTGGTATGAGCCACTGAGCGTGGCGAATCCGGGCGAGTTGACCACTGGACCGACCGGGAGTGGCTCCCAATGCGGCGGTGAGCGTCGCAGCCGCCCAGCGGGCCTCGGGCAGTAGTCGGAGCGAGTCCCGACGAGGCCGGGGCTCACCCTTTGCCGGGCAGGGCCTCCAGGGTGTCGGTGGCGGCGCCGTCGACGTAGGTGACGGTCCGCGTGCGGACCGACGGCACGGTCGGTCCGGGCACGATGGGCCCCACGAGGTTGAGCGGGTCGGCCGCGTTCACGGTGACCCGCTCCCCGGTACGGGGCTGCTTGCGGACGTGCGTGAGCTGCTCGACGGCCGCCGGGAGCGCGTACTGCTCGCCGGTGAACCCGGTCGCGAACCGGCCCCCGCGCACCAGGCCCCGGTCCTCGAGCCGCCGCAGCGCCCACTGCACCTCGCGCCACGGGACCCGCAGCGAGTCACGCACGGCGAGGTCGCGGAACACGACGCCCCAGCGGTTCAGGAGCTGCTCGGCGACGGCCTCGGCGAGCTCCTCTCGGTCGTGGCTCGGCCGGTCGCGGCTCGGCCGGTCGTGGCTCTGGGCGTCGACGAGCGACCAACGCCCCGGCGCCACACCCGGGCCGCGGCCGCCCCGGACGAGCCTCGACAGCCGTCGAGCGTCGTCGGCGCGTCGTCGGCCGGCCATGCGCGCCCGGATCGAGGCGAACCCGTCGCTGGTGACGAGCCCGCGTGCGACGCCGTCCCAGAGCGCGCGCTCGATGTCCTCGGGGAGTCGGCGCGTCGCGTCGGCGAGATCACCCGCGAAGCACGCGCCCCTGGCGCGCAACGTCTCGATGACCTCGCTGGTGGCGCCGACGGTGGGCTCGGCGGGCGGTGCGTCGCCGCGGGCGGCCTCGAGCAACCACGGCAGGTCGTCGCGGAAGACGACGGTGATGGGGGTCGCCTTCGACGGGGCACCCGACGGGCCGTCGGCGTCGTCCCGGGCGCGGGGGGTGAGGCGCAGCCATGCCACCTGGCCCTCGTGGCAGAGCCGGTCGAGCCACGACGGGTCGTACCGGCGCATCCGGGCGGTGAGCAGCTCCGGTTCCCACGCGACGGCCGGCGCCTCGTGGCCCTGGAGCTGCTCGATCACGGAGACGAGCCCGGCCGTGCCGTCGAGCTGGGTTCCGGGCGCGATGTGCTGCCACCGGAGCAGGAAGCGCATGAGGTCCTGGGCGGTTGCGGGCTCGATCCGCTCGCGCCGCGCGCCGCGCGAGTACGAGTGCATCCGGGCGAGCAGCCGGCGGGCCACCCACTCGGGTCCTTCGGCGCCGGGTCGGTACCGGCCCTGGAGGGCGGTTCCCTCCTGCTCGAGCACCGCGAGCGCGATCGCGAGCCGCGTCGGCGCGATCGCGAGCTGGTCACTCAGCTCCTCGACGGTGGTGATGCCCGCGATCTCGAGGTGGCCGCGCGTGAGACGGATGAGCGCGTCGTCGTCTCCGGCGAGCGCCCCTCGGGCCGCGTCGACCTGCTCGGTGGTGCACCATCGGCGGGCGCGGTCGACGTCGAGCACCTGGCCCCGGCCGCGCTCGACGAGCTCGGACCACAGCGCGGCCCACTCGGGTCGCGCCGGCGTACAGACGAGGGACGCCACGAGGTCGTGGAGGTCGTCGGCGGTCGCGGGCTCGGGCGTGATCTCGGCGTGCACCCGGTCGACGGCCTCGGGGTCGAGCACCCCGATCGAGGCGAGATCGACCGAGAGCCCGCGACGCAGCGTGACCGCGTTGGTCCGGCGGTTCTGGAGCTCCTCGTCGTCGAGGAACGCGTACGGCCGAGCGGTGAGGATCTCGTGGGCGAGCACCGATGGCTCGGTCGTGTCGACGCAGTGCGTCGCGACGGCCCCGGACTCGAGGCCCACGAGCAGATCGCGGACGCCGTCGACGTCGAGCGCCTCGTGGAGGGTGTCGGCGATGGTCTGGCGCACCAGGAGGTGATCGGGGATCTCGATCGGGCCGGTGATGTTCTCCTGGCAGGCCGCCGCTTGCGGGAACACCGCGGCCATGAGATCGTCCGACTCCATCCGCTGGATCGGCGGCGGGTTCCGTCGACCGTTGCGGAACCGGAGCACCACGAGCGAGCGGTTGAGGTTCCAACGCCAGCGTGAGAGGAACATCGGCGAGTCGAGGATCGCCTGGCGCAGCGTCTCCTCGACCCCGGCGCTGGTGACGTAGCGAGGGACTTCCTCCAGCGGGAAGCTGTGGTGGGGGCCGAGCGAGAGCACGATCGCGTCGTCGCTCGCCGCGGCCTGGAGCTCGAAGTTGAAGGTGCGACAGAACTTCTTGCGCAGCGCGAGCCCCAGGGCACGGTTGATCCGTCCTCCGTAGGGGGAGTGGATCACGAGCTGCATCCCACCGGTCTCGTCGAAGAACCGCTCGAGGACGATGCGGTCCTGGGTGGGCATGGCGCCGAGCGCGGCACGGGAGACCGCGAGGTAGTCGACGATCATCGCGGCGGCGTCGGCGCTGACGCCTGCCGACTCGCGGAGCCAGGCGCGGGCGCCGTCCGGGTCGTTCGCGTCGAGCATCTCGTCGACCCGGCGACGCAGCTCGGAGACCTCGGCCGAGAGCTCGGCGGTGCGGGCGGGTGCCTCGCCCATCCAGAACGGGATCGTGGGCGCGGCCGTGCCGGCGTCGCGCACCCGGACCACGCCGGCCTCGACGCGTCGGATCTGCCAGGAGTGGGTGCCGAGGAGGAAGATGTCGCCGGCCATCGACTCGACGGCCCAGTCCTCGTTCACGGTGCCGATGAACGTGTCGTCGGGCTCCATGACGACCCGGTAGTCGCCGGTCTCGGGGATCGCGCCCCCGGAGGTGGTGGCCGCGATGCGGGCGCTCTTGCGCCCCCGGACCTCGCCGTTCACCGCGTCGTGGAAGACGTACGCACCGCGGCGGCCCCGGCCGGTCTGGATGCCGTTCGAAGCCAGGTCGATGATCTCGTCGAAGCGCTCTCGCGTGAGCTCGGTGTAGGGCGCGGCCCGGCGGACGAGTGCGAAGAGGTCGTCGGTGCGCCACTCGCGGGCGGCCGCCTCGGCGACGACGTGCTGGACCGCGATGTCGAGCGGTTCGCGCGACGGCACGATCGCGTCGAGACGTCCCGCGTGGACGGCCGCGAGCAGGGCAGTGCACTCGACGAGCTCGTCGCGCGTGAGGGGGTAGAGGCGGCCCTTCGGGGTGCCGGCCCGGCTGTGGTTCGACCGGCCCACCCGCTGCAGGAACGTGGCGATGCTGCGCGGCGAGCCGATCTGGCAGACGAGCTCCACCGGGCCGATGTCGATGCCCAGCTCGAGGGACGCGGTCGCGACGAGGGCCTTGAGGTCGCCGGCACGGAGGCGCCCCTCGATCCGGTGGCGGCGCTCCTTCGAGAGGCTGCCGTGGTGCGCAGCAACGACGTCGTCGCCGATCCGCTCGCCGAGCTGGTGCGCGATGCGCTCGGCCATCCGGCGGGTGTTGACGAAGACGAGCGTGGTGTGGTGCTCGCCGACGAGGGCGGCGATGCGGTCGAGGACATCGGCCATCTGCTCGGCCGAGATCACGGCCTCGAGCTCGCCGTCGGGGAGCTCGATCGCCACGTCGAGGTCGCGCAGGTGCCCGGCGTCGACGATCGCCGGGAGCGGGCGCGCGCCGACGAGCAGGCGGGCCACGGTCTCGATCGGGCGCTGGGTCGCGGACAGGCCCACGCGGACCGGACGCACGTCGCAGAGGGCCTCGAGCCGTTCGAGGGTGAGCGCGAGGTGCGCGCCGCGCTTGTCGCGGGCGACGGCGTGGATCTCGTCGACGATGACCGTGTCGACGGTGCGCAGCATCTCACGGCTCTTCGCGCTCGTGACGAGCAGGTACAGCGACTCCGGAGTGGTGACGACGAAGCTCGGGGGGTGGCGCAGCATCCCGGCCCGTTGCGACGCCGGGGTGTCCCCGGTGCGCACCGCGACTCGCACGTCGGGCGCGTCGACTCCGAGCTCGGCGGCGATCTCGGCGATCTCGCGCAAGGGACCGGTGAGGTTCTCGGCGATGTCGACGGCCAACGCCTTCAGCGGTGAGACGTAGACCACCCGGGCGACGTCGGCGACCTCCTCGCCTCGGGTATGCGCCCGGTACAGGCGATCGATGCACACGAGGAACCCGGCCAGTGTCTTCCCGGACCCGGTGGGCGCCGCGATGAGCGTGTCGGTGCCGGCCGCGATGTGGGGCCAGCCCCGCTCCTGGGGCTCGGTGGGACCGTCGGGGAAGCGGCGCCGGAACCACTCGGCGACGGCGGGGTGGAAGCCGGCGTCCGGGACGTCGGGCTCGAGATCCTGGTCCGCGCGGGGGTCGCCGAGTCGGAGCTGGCCGGCGGCGGGGGGCCGGGTCCCGAGCGAGGTCACCGGCCCATTCTGGCCCCTGGGTACGACACCTTCGACGGCCAACCCGTTCTGGTGACGTGATAGGCCCTCGACGCGGCCGATCTGGTCACCAGAACCCACACGGGGGCCGAATCGGTCACGAGAAGTTCGCAGGAACCGCCCCGCGGGGCGCTGACGATCTCTAGAGTGTCGCCGATGGCCACGACACCCACCACGGACCTCGCGGTCGACGACATCGACTTCGGCAACATGGCGCTCTGGTCCCGGGACGACATCCCGGGGATGCTCGCCAAGCTCCAGGAGGAGCGCCCGGTCTCCTGGCACACCGAGCCCGAGATCGCGGGGATCGTGCCGGGCCCCGGGTACTGGATGGTCACGCGCCACGCCGACGTGCAGCACGTGAGCCGCCACCCCGACCTGTTCATCTCGGGCAAGGGCACGAACATCCCCGACTTCCCCCCGGAGGTCTACGAGTACCTCGGGTCGATGATCAACATGGACCCGCCCCGCCACACGCGGTTCCGCCTGATCGTCAACCGTGGCTTCACCCCGAGCCAGGTCGCGTCGCTCGAGGCGGGCGTCCACGAGCGTGCCCGCGCCATCGTCGACGCGATCGCCGAGAAGGGCGAGTGCGACTTCGTCGACGAGGTCGCGGCGGCCCTGCCACTGCAGATCATCTGCGACATGATGGGGATCCCCGAGTCCGACTACCGCTACATCTACGACAACACGAACATCGTGCTCGGCGCCGCCGACCCCGACTACGGCGGCGACATCGCAGCGGCGTTCGCCGCGTCCCAGGAGCTGTGGCGCTACGCCCAGGAGCTGCGGGCCGATCGGCTGAAGAACCCGCGCGACGACATCACCACGAAGATCGCGCAGGCCGAGGTCGAAGGGCACAGCCTCACCCCGGAGGAGTTCGGCTCGTTCTTCGTCCTGCTCGTGGTCGCGGGGAACGAGACCACCCGCAACGCGATCAGCCACGGGATGCTGGCGCTCACGAACCATCCCGACCAGCGCGCCTCGTGGCTCGAGGACTTCGAGGGCCTCGCGCCCACCGCGGTCGAGGAGATCATCCGCTGGTCCACCCCGGTGATCCACTTCCGGCGGACGTGCGCGACCGCCGAGACCGAGATCAACGGCCAGACGATCAAGGAAGGCGAGAAGGTCGCGATCTGGTACGGGACGGCAAACCGCGACCCGCGCGTGTTCGACGACCCCTACGCCTTCGACCTGCGTCGTGACCCCAACGAGCACCTCGGCTTCGGGGGCGGTGGCCCGCACTTCTGCCTCGGCGCCCACCTCGCCCGGCGCGAGATCAAGGTCATGTTCGAGGAGCTGCTCACCCGGCTGCCCGACCTCCAGATCAGCGGCGAGCCGGCCTACCTCCAGTCCAACTTCATCAACGGCATCAAGCGCATGCCCGCGACGTTCACGCCGGTCGTTCCACGACGCACAGGGTGATCCGCCGCGCGCGCAGGCGTGCGGGACGCCGACGCACGGTCGCGATCGCCGGCATCCTGCTGCTGCTCGTCCTCGCGGTGGGAGCGGGGCTGTGGGCCGTCGATGGTGGCGGTGACAGCGCTCGGAGCGCCTCGCGTCGCCCGTTCCAGCCGGTGACCGTTCCCACGACAACGCTCCCCCCACCGCTCCCCCCGCCGTTCGAGCGCTACTGGTTCACCGGCGACTCCGTCGCGTCGAACCTCGCGGACCCGATGGCGGAGCTCGCGTCGGCACGTGGCCTCTCCTGGGTCAACGCACCCAAGATCGGTTGCCGGGTCCTCGAGGGGCGACCGACAGCCCCTGACGGGACGGTGATCGGACCGACGGACTGCGAGTCACTCGAACGGCGGGTGCTCGATGACGAGCTCGGCGACGCGCAAGTTGCGGTGATCCTGTCGTCGTGGGAGATCGCGGGCTTGCTCCTCGGCGACGAGAACCTCGCGTTCGGGACACCGGAATGGGAGGCCGCCACCTTCGACCTGTGGTTGCGTGCGCTCGATGCGTTGGAGTCGGCCGGTGTCCGGAGCGTCGTCGTCGTCGCCCATGCGCCGCCGGCCGACTGGATCCAAGCGCTGACCCCCGAAGGGTTTCAGTACGCCCAGGACGTGCGCCAGTACGAGCGGTTCCTGGCGCGGGTCGCCGCGCGCCACGCCGACATGGTGACCGTGGTCCGACTCTCGTCGATCGTCTGTCCCGGCGGGTCGTGCCCGACGGTCATCGGCGACGTCGAGCTCCGCCCGAGAGACGGTGGACACTTCTCACCCGAGGGTGCCGCACTCGTGACCCCGGAGCTCCTCGACGCGGTCGTCACCGCCGCCAACCGGCTCTCGTGATCTCGACGCCGGCCCTCGACAGGTGAGGGCGACCGTCGATAGCGTGCCTCGCAGCAACAACAGGACGTCCAGGGATCGGAGCGCTCGTGCGGGAGGGCTGGCTGACTCGGGTGGCCGTCGGGGTCGGCATCGCCTGGCTGACGATCACCGGACTCCTCTGGGCCTGGTCGGGGATATCGATCCTCGTCGGGACGATCTCCTCCGACTGCGAGACCATCGCGCTCCGTGCGTTCGGACCGCTCATCGGGAAGCAAGGAGGTACCTGCCTTGCCGACTCCGCCCGCTCGTCGTGGGGGATCGGTGGCGGGCTCGCAGCGATCATCGTGATCCTGGTCGGGCTCGCGCTGCTCGCGGCCGCGATCTGGTGCTACGAGCGCGCCTCGGACCGCTTCAGCAAGGCGTGAACTGCACCGGGATCGCGTCGTAGGCACACGCGAACACCGACGGCACCTTCGTCGGCTCGGCACCTGGCGCAACCTCCATGTCGGGGACGCGGCGGAGCAGCTCCTCGAACATCACCCGGATCTCGAGCCGCGCAAGCGACGCACCAAGGCAGAAGTGCGTGCCGAACCCGATCACCGTGCGGGTGGTCTCCGCACCGCCGTCGAGCAGGTTCACGTCGGGCGCCACGGCCGTGACGCTAGCGTCGCTCGCCGAGACGGTTGCCGAGTCGACGGAGAGGGAGCGCCCCCGATGGACGAGATGGTCGACGCGATGCGGGTCAAGCCCGGGGTCGCCGCGGGGCTGGCCTCCCGCAACGCGCGCGACAAGCTCGGGCTGGAGGACAAGGCGGAGGCTGCCGCGCGGCGCGACGGTCTCGGTGAGGAGCTGGAGGAGCTGCACGAACTGCTCTGGGCCGAGGGGAAGCGCTCCGTGCTCCTCGTCCTCCAGGGGATGGACACCGCGGGCAAGGACGGCACGATCCGCCGGGTGCTGTCCGGGTTGAACCCCCAGGGGTGTCGCGTCGCCAGCTTCAAGGCGCCGACCGAGACCGAGCGGGCCCAGGACTACCTCTGGCGTGTCCACGCCGAGTGCCCGCCGCGCGGGATGCTCGGGGTGTTCAACCGGTCGCACTACGAGGATGTGCTTGCCGCCCGCATGATCGGCGTGGTCGACCGAGACCGCTGCCGGCAGCGCTACCGCCACCTGCGTGAGTTCGAGCGCATGCTCACCGAGGAGGGGACGACCGTCGTGAAGGTCTTCCTCCACATCTCCAAGGACGAGCAGCGCGTGCGCCTCCAGGAGCGCGTCGACGACCCGGTGAAGAACTGGAAGTTCAAGGCGGCGGACCTCGACGTCCGCAAGCAGTGGGACGAGTACCAGGACCTCTACGAGGAGGTCATCACCGAGACCTCGACGGGGGAGGCGCCATGGTACGTGGTGCCGGCCGACCGGAAGTGGGTCCGCGACGTCGCCGTGGAGACCCTGCTCGTGGAGACCCTGACGGCCATCGATCCCCGGATCCCGCCCGCGGACCCCTCGCTGGAGCGGACCGTGGTCGAGTGACTCAGGCGGCCTCGAGCGCCTCGAGCCGGCGGATGAGGTCCTCCTCGGTGACCGCCCCGTAGACGACCTCTCGGGAGCCGTCGGCCCCGACGAAGACCCAGGCGGGTTGGCCCCGGACACCGAACGCCGACCAGAGGCTCCCGTCGGCGTCGACGGCGTGTGGGACGAACCCGAAGTCGTAGCGGTCGACGAACGCACGCATCGGTTCGAGGTCGTCACGGCCCGCGAAGCCGATGATCGCCACTCGGTCCTGGAACTGCCGCGCCACCTGCGCGACCCCGGGGGCCTCCCGGTTGCACGTGCTTCACCAGGGCGCCCAGAACCAGATCGCGAGGGCGTCGCCGGCGTAGTCCGCGCCACGGACGGTGCCCCCGTCGACGGCGGGTGCGGTGAAGTCGAGCGTCGTGGCCTCGTTCGCGGCCGGTGCGGGGGCAGCCTCAGGGGCGTCGGAGCGCCCCTCGCCGGTGTCGGAACCACCACCGGTGCCCGTCGCACCGCTGCACGCGGCAGCGAGCACGCTGGACGCGGCGATGAACACGAGCAGAGAGCGGCGCACGCCGCGATCCTACCGACTGGCCTCTCGCGGACCCCATCGGCCACAATGGAGACCTGATGGCAGTTGAATCGCGTGATTCAGTCTCCCTGAAGCCCGCCGAGCTCGATGAGTTCGGCCAGTTCGTCCAGACGATCGGGCTCCCACTCGCCGACGAGCACCTCGACGCCGCAGTCGAGCAGTTCCCACTCGTGACGATCGCCTCCGTCGACGAAGAGCTCCAGGGGTTCCTGTTCGGTTCGTTGGAGCGCATCGGTGGGACGCCCTGCATCCTCTGGGGGCTCGGTGGGGTCCGCAAGGCCCGCACCGCGCGAGTGACCCTCGAGGGCCTCGTGGGCGAGCTCTACCGGCGGGCCGCGATCTCGTTCCCGGACGAGGACGTCCTGGTGGCAGGTCGGATCGCCCACCCCGCGGCCTATTCCCAGTTCGGGGTGCTCGACGATGCCTGTCCCCGCCCCAAGTACGACCCCAACGGCGAAGAGCGCGCCTGGGGCCGTCGCCTCGCCCGCCGCTTCGGCTGCGACGCGCGCTACGACGACCACTCGTTCAAGGTGAAGAAGGGCAAGGCGACCGAGCCGGTGTTCGACACCAGGCACGTGAAGCTCGGGGGCAAGGCCGCCGCCGACTTCGTGGGCGCGATCGAGCCCGCCAAGGGCGAGGCGATGATCTGCTACGGCTGGGCCATGGCCGAGCACCTCGCCGACGGCCTCCAGCCCTGACAGCGTTCTTGCGTCGGTAGTTGCTGCATAGCAGCAGGATCTGACGCCAGAACGCTGAGTCGCGTCAGGGCAGGCGTTCCCGGAGCATCGCTGGGTCGGTGACGGGGAGGTCGCACACGTAGCCCTCGCAGACGTAGGCCGCGGGGCGGCCGTCGACCAGGCCACGGTCCGCGAGGAGCGCCGAGAGTTCCGCGCCGACGCCCGGCGCCGTCGTGAGCGTCACGACGTTCGGGAGGAACCGCGCCGTGACCTCCCCCCGGAGCGCCTGCGTGGCCGGATCCTCGGGCTCGCCCACGATCGCGATCTCGACCGACGGCGCGAGGTACCGCTCGAGTGCCCCGAGCAGGTACGCGAACGCCGTGGGGTGCTCGCCGAGGAGGGGCGCCATCACGCGCAGCCAGGCCTCCGCCGGCGCCGCGTAGGCCGTCTCGCCCGTGAGCGCCGCGAGGCGCAGCAGGCCGTTGGCCGCGAGCGAGTTCTCCGCCGGCGTCGCGTTGTCCTGGGCATCCTTCGGGCGGACGATCAGCGGCGCGGCGTCGTCGCCGGTGGTGAAGAAACCGTGGTGCTCGTCGTCGCGGAAGCGCGCCAACAGCTCGTCGGCCACGACCCGGGCGTCGGTGAGCCACGCGACGTCGTCGACCTCCGCGAGCGTGCACAGCGCCTCGAGCAGCGCGCCGTGGTCCTCGGCGTACGCGACGATCGACGCGCGCCCGTCCTGCCATGACCGGAGGAACCGACCGTCGTCGCGACGCAGCTCACGCAGCAGGAACCGAGCGTTGACGCGTGCCGCGTCCATCCAATCGTCTCGTCCGAGCGCCGCCGCGGCCTCGGCGAGCGCGCGCAGGAACAGTCCGTTCCACGCCAGCAGGACCTTGTCGTCGAGCCCCGGTCGGACGCGACCCTCCCGGGCCCGGAACAAGGCGTCCCTCGCGCGCGTCACCTCGTCCGGGCGTTCCTCGTCGCGGTCCACCACGTGCAGGATCGTCCCGGAGTACTGGGTGTGCGGATCGGTGAAGTTTCCGGCCCGCGTCGCGCCGAAGTACCGGACGGCCTCGTCGGCATCCGAACCGCACACGGACTGGATCTCGTCGAGCGACCAGACGTAGAACTTGCCCTCGATCCCCTCGGAGTCGGCGTCCTCGGCCGAGTAGAACCCACCGTCCGGGTGGCGGAGGTCCCGCAGCACGTAGGCGATCGTCTCCTCGACGATGCGCCGGTAGCGCGGCTCGCCCGTCACGAGGAACGCATGGAGGTAGGTCGAGACGAGCAGCGCCTGGTCGTAGAGCATCTTCTCGAAGTGGGGGACGAGCCAGTAGTCGTCGACCGAGTAGCGGTGGAACCCGCCGCCGAGCTGGTCGTACATGCCCCCGGCGGCCATGGCGTCGAGCGTGAGTGTCACGGCGGTGCGCGTCTCGTCCGAGTCCGCCGCGACGAGACGGCGGAGCAGGAAGTCGAGGGTCATCGCCTGGGGGAACTTCGGCGCCCGCCCGAACCCGCCGAAGCGAGGGTCGAGCTGCCGCAGCACGTTCTCGTGGGCACGCTCGACGACGTCGGAGGTCGGCTGCTCGGTGCCGTCGGAACCGACATCGCCCGCCCCCTCGATCGCGGTGGTGAGGCGTCCGGCGACGTCGGCGAGCTCGTCGCGTCGGTTCCGCCAGGCGTCATCGAGCGCTTCCATCACGCGCACGAACCCGGGCATCCCGTGCTGGTCGACCTTCGGGTAGTAGGTGCCGCCGTAGAACGGTCGCCCGTCGTGGTCGAGGAACACGGTCATCGGCCATCCGCCGCGACCGGTCAGCGCCTGGACGGCCTGCATGTAGATCCCGTCGACGTCGGGTCGCTCCTCCCGGTCGACCTTCACGTTCACGAACAGCCGGTTCATGACCGCCGCGACGTCCGGGTCCTCGAAGCTCTCGTGGGCCATGACGTGGCACCAGTGGCAGGCCGAGTACCCCACGGAGAGCAGGATCGGCAGGTCACGGTCACGCGCCGCCGCGAACGCCTCGTCGCCCCACGGGTACCAGTCGACGGGGTTGTCGGCGTGCTGACGCAGGTAGGGCGAGGTCTCGTCGGCGAGACGGTTCGGCATCGCGGCGCGCGCCCTCAGGGCGCGGGAACGGCGTCGGGGTCGCGCGGGAGGACGTGCTGCATCGCGACCGTCTTCGCCCAGCGGTAGTCGGGCTTCCCCGACGGGGACCGGACGACCGCGTCCACGAGCACCACGTCGCGCGGCGTCTTGTAGCCCGCAATGTGCTCGCGCACGTGCCCGTCGAGGTCGGTGAGCGTGGGGGTCGCGCCGGCGCGAGGTTGGATCACCGCGACGACGCGCTCGCCCCATCGCTGGTCGGGTACCCCGACCACCACGGCGTCGAAGACGTCGTCGTGCGACTTCAGGGCTCCCTCGACCTCTTCGGGGTAGACCTTCTCCCCGCCGGTGTTGATCGACACGGAGCCCCGGCCGAGCACCGTGATCGTGCCGTCGGACTCGATGCGGGCGTGGTCGCCCGGGATCGACCAGCGCACCCCGTCGACGACCGGGAACGTCGTGGCCGACTTCTCCTCGTCCTTGTAGTAGCCGAGCGGGATGTGACCCGACCGGGCCAGCTTCCCCACCTCGCCGGGCGCGGCAGGGCGAAGGTCGTCGTCCAGGACGGTGTTCTGGGGCCCCATCGCGAAGCGCGGCTGCGACGGGATCTCCCCGTCCTTGGTGGCGAGCATCTGGCCCTGCCCGCCGGCCTCCGAGGAGCCGATGCCGTCGATCACCATCGTGGACGGCAGCCGAGCGGCGAGCTGGCGCTTGACCGGCGGCGACAGGATCGCCCCACCCGACAACAAGATGGTGAGGCCCGACAGGTCGACCTCGGGGTCGAGGTGCTCGATCGCCTCGACGAGCGGGCGACCCATCGCGTCGCCGACGATGACGAGGAAGTTGACGTGCTCCCGAGCGACCAGCTCCCAGACGTGGGTGGGGTCGAGGTGGTGCTCGGTGTCGATCACGACGGCGCCACCGGTGAGCAGGGACTGGAACGCCATCCAGTGCGCCGTGCCGTGCATGAACGGGCACGCGGGGAAGCAGCGGGTGGTTCCGGCCTCGGCCCGGGCCGCGATCTCCTCGGGGGTCGAGATCGGGTCGCCGATCCCGCCGCCGCCGAAGGCGCCGAAGAAGATGTCCTCGTGGCGCCACATGACGCCCTTGGGCATCCCCGTGGTCCCGCCGGTGTACAGGATGTAGAGGTCGTCGGCGGACCGAGGCCCGAAGTCGCGCGCCGGTGACGCGCCGGCGAGCGCGTCCTCGTAGTCGACGGCACCGAGCGCGGCGATGGCGCCGGCGATGTCGGGATCGACGCTCGCACTGCCGCGGGGCGCGACCGCCAGGTACCCGGCAAGGTCCGGGAGGTCGGTGCGCAGGTGGGCGAGCTTGGGCGCGAACTCCAGGTCGAAGAGGACCACCTTGGCGTCGCTGTTGTCGAGGAGGTACCGCAGCTCGTCTTCGACGTAGCGGAAGTTGACGTTGACGGGCACGGCCCGCAGCTTGAACGCGGCGAGCATGCCCTCGAGGTACTCGGTGCCGTTGCGGAGGTAGAGCGCCACGTGGTCGCCGGCCCCCACGCCGAGGTCGGCGAACGCGTGGGCGAGGCGGTTCGCGCGCGCTTCGACCTCCGCGAAGGTCAGCCGGCGATCGCCGCACACGAGCGCCTCACGTTCGGGCACGGTGTCGACGACCTTCTCGAACAGGTCTGCGAGGTTGTACTCCACGTCGGGGACCGTACCTGGCGGGGGCGTCAGACGCCGACGCGGGTGAGCGCGGCGTCGACGGAGCGCCATGCCGCGTGGGAGTACCCCGACCACGCTGCTGGATCGCCGGCAACCACCTCGGCCTGCTCCCAGAGCTCATTCTCGACGGGGCCCAGCTCGGCGCGGATCGCCGCGAGTGCGCGACCGTCGGCCTCGACACGGTCGCGCAGCCGGACGAACCGCTGCCAGGTGGCGGGTTCGGCCAGCGCCGGCGGGACGGTCTCCATCCCGAAGCCGGGGACGTAGATGCTCACGCAGGGGCTCCCGAGGGCGATCCAGTGCCGGAGCGGTGCGTCGGGATCCTCGGGCAGCTCCACGATCATGGAGCTCATCGTCGACTCCACGGTGCGGACGTGCCAGCAGACGGTGAAGCCGTCCCATCCGGGCGCACCCGGCGGCGGGGGCGGGTCGACGTTCGCCGGATCGTCACCGGGGCGACCCCAGGACCCGGACCCGTGGTGGCGCAGCGCGGTCACGACGTCGGCGGGCGCCGTCCGTGTCGGCATCTCCGACGCGCATGCGCCCGTCACCGCGAGGCGGACGTCGGACGGCTCGGTCGGCACCCCCGGGTCCAGCCGCGTCGACCAGTCGGCCCCGGGCGCGATCCCCGACGAGCCACGCGTCCACTCGGTTCCGAGCGTCACCCGGTTCGAGATCGCGGCGCCGCCGGTGACCGACTGCGCGACCCATTCGCGATCGGAGGTCTCCAGCACCCATGCGCCGTGCCGGTCGGCGATGATGAACGACGACCAGTACGGGTCGTTCGCGTGCTCAGCGCCCGAACCGCCCTGGCCGTGGCGTTCGATGAGCCCGGTCATCACGTCGAGGGCGGCATCGGCACTGGTTGCGCGCTCCAGCCCGAGTCGCACGAGGTCCATCCCCGTCAAGCCGGGTGCCGCGGCCAACGGGTCGGCCACCGTGAAGATCCGTTCGTTCCCGATGGCGACACCGTGCTCGTTCACGCCGTGCTCGAACCCCCACATCCAGGCCAGGCGCGAGCCGATCAGCGCGTGCGCGCCGGCGTCCTCGATCTCGATGTGGGTCGTGCGGAGCGAGCCACCAGTGGCGCGGCGCGGGTGTCGCTCGACGACCTGGGTCTCGTCCTGGGGACGGTTGGAGTTCTTCGCGAACAAGGTCCTCCCGCCGCCGATCAGGCACAACGTGTCACACATGGCCCGGACCCCTCAGGCGCCCAGCTCGGCGGCGAGGTGCCGTGCGGTCAGTGGCTCGCCAGTTGCCGCCGTGACGAGGTCGTCCCACCGGAGGGTGGCGCCTCCCGAGAAGAACGCCTCTGCGAGCCAACGACCGGCCTCGGGGCGATCCACGATCCCGCCCGCTCGTTTCGTGAGCGCGGCCGAGAGCTGCGACGCGACGAGCTCTCCGTAGAGGTAGTTCTGGTAGTAGACGGGCGCGACCGCCAGGTGGACCTTGGCGGCCCAGTCGGGTGCTGCACGCCCGTCGGGTCGGCGGACGAGCTGGAACCGCTCGACGAGCTCCCACCAGATCCCGTCGAGGTCGCCGTCGGGATCGGCGTAGAGCCGCTGCTCGAAGTGGGTCATGACGAGGACCCACCTCGCGAAGACGAGCAGCGCGCTCCGTCGAGCGCCGGCAAGCGCGTCGGCGACACCGGCCAGCGAGTCCGGAAGCACCCCGGCGACCCCGCCCAGCCACTGCGGGTCGCGGACGAGTCGACCGAAGAGCATCGCAACGCCCTCGGTCGTGAGTGCGTGCGCGGGGCCGCGCAGGAGCCAGGGGAGGTCGGTGCTGACCTCGCGGTCGTAGATCGCGTGCCCGAACTCGTGCAGCATCGTGTCGGCCCAACGCTCGTTGCGCTCGATGTTGCAGAGGACGCGCACGTCCCCGGTGCGGTCGATGTCGATGCAGAACGCGTGCTGGCTCTTGCCCTCCCGTGCGTACAGGTCGCTGCGTTCGAGGACGGGCCGCACGTCGAGGCCGATGCCGTCGTAGGTCGCGAGCGTGATCGCCTCGAGGTCGACGGCCTCGAACAGGGGGTCGAGGTCGACGGATCCGGCGACGGGCGGGTCCTGGAAGAACGGATCGTCGAGGTGCCATGGGCGGAGGTCGCCGACCGCGCAGCCGAACCGTGCTGCGAGCGTGGCGTCGAGGACGTGCTTCCACTCCGCGAACGCGTCGGCAGTGTGCGCGTCGACCTCGGCAAGTGTCGCGAAGAGGCGGTCCTCGTCGAGCTCGTCGGTGGCGAGAGAGAGCGCGAAGTGGTCGCGGTAGCCGAGCGTCCGGGCGGCTTCGTTCCGGAGCCGGGCGAGGGTGCGGACATCGTCGGCCACCGCGGCTCCTACCTGCTTGCTCGTCTCCCAGGCGCGTCGCCGGAGCGCGGCGTCGTCGCTCGTGCGCAGGATCTCGAGGATCGCGTTGTCGTCGACCCGGGCGCCGTCGAGCTCGCCCCGGAACGTGTTGAACGTGGCTTCCACGCGGGTCTCGAGCTCGACCATCGCGCGTCGGAGGTCCTCCGGGACCTGATGCGGGAGGAGGAGGTCGTGCAGCACCTCCACCTGCCGGCGCACCTGAGGGTCGTCGATCGACGAGGCGCGCGCTTCGGCGAGCTCGGCAAACGCAGTTGGGTCCGAGAGCGCCGTCCGACGGGCCAGGTCGGCTGCCGTCCGACGCGCCTCGGCCGCGGGGGAGGACCGGGTGTTGGACTCCCACCAGGCTTCTGCGAGCTCGATCTCGACCGGGCGGAGCCGGGCCTCGAGGTCGGCGACGAGGGCGTCGGCACTGCGCGTCATCGGGCGACTCAGCGGAACCAGATGCGCTGGTACTCGCGACTCTCGGGGTGCAGCAGCAGGGCGACGAGTGCACCGTCGAAGACGAAGGTGAGGATCAGCGGGAAGCCGAGCACGTCGCTGCCGGCAACCGCGATCAGCATCAGGACCTGGAGGCACGCGGAACCGACCGCGACGAGATAGCCCCAGCGCTTCTCGTTCGCGATCCCGTAGCCGCCGGCGGCGAGCCCGACGATGGTGATCAGCCCGAGGAGCAGCGAGCTCGACACGATGCCGAACAGGAGCCCGAACGCGGCGTCGAGGTAGCACAGCATCGTGCCGATCACGAGGGTCTGCGGCTGGAACTGGTTGAGGAACCGGCGCTCGTTCACTCGTCCATTGTGGTCGAACGGGCCACCGGATCCGGTGCCAGGTGCCGAGTGCGCAGCTGGCCACACGCGGCATCGATGTCGACGCCCCGGTTGCGCCGTACCGTCGTTCTGACACCGGCGGCCTCGAGCTCGGCCGCGAAGTCCTTGATACGTCTCGGCGACGCGGCGCGACCGCCGAACTCGTCGGTGGAGTTGAGGGGGATGAGGTTCACGTGAGCACCGCCGACGCCCGGCCAGGCGCGGAGCAGGCGTCCGAGGGAGCGCCCCAGGGCCGGTGAGTCGTTGGTGCCGGCGATGCACGCGTACTCGAACGTGACCCGCCGACCGCGGGATCCGGCGACCTCGGCAGCGGCGTCGAGGATGTCGGCGATCGGGTAGCGGCGGTTGAGGGGCACGAGCTGCGAGCGCAGTTCGTCGTTCGGTGCGTGCAGCGACACCGCGAGCGTCACCGGGAGGTCCTCTTCGGCGAGGCGACGCATCCCGGGGACGACGCCGACGGTGCTGATCGTGATCTTCCGGGCCGACAAGCCGAGCGCGCCGTGGATGCGCTCCACCGCCGCCCACACGGGGTCGTAGTTCGCGAGCGGTTCGCCCATCCCCATGAAGACCACGTTCGTGACCCGTTGGGGCGACGCCAGGGCCGCGCGCACCGCCTGCTCCACGATCTCGCCCACGTCGAGGTGGCGCTCCAGCCCCGCCTGACCGGTCGCGCAGAACGTGCACCCCATCGCGCAGCCCGCCTGCGACGAGACGCACACGCTCGCGCGATCGGCCGAACGCATGAGCACGGTCTCGACCTGGGCGGAGTCGGCACCGGCGGCGAAGAGCCACTTCGTGGTGAGCTCGTCCGACGACGTCGCCTCCACCACCGAGGCGAGGCCGAGCGGGAGCGCCTCGGCGAGACGGGTGCGCAGCGAGCGGGGGAGCGCGGTCTCGTCCTCGATCGGGATCGGCCGGTACAGCGCGCTCCAGACCTGGTCGGCGCGGTACCGAGGCTCGCCGAGCTCTGCGACGAGCGCCTCGAGCTCGTCGTGTGAGATGCCGTAGCGCGAGTGGCTCATCGCGGTCAGCCCCCCACCGCGCGTGCGAACAGGCGGTCGGTCCGGGTCGCGACGAACCCGAGCGCCTCGTACAACGCGACCGCGGGCGCATTCCCCGCGTCGACGAACAGCATCCCGGTCGTGATGCCCTGCCCGGCCAACCACTCCAGGCCCGCGACCACGAGCGCGCGCCCGAGCCCCGTGCCCTGGCGACCGGGGTCGACCGCGATCACGTAGATCTCGCCGACGGGCTCGGGGTCGAACGGCGGCGTGGGCGGGTGCACCTTGGTCCAGCAGAACCCGGCGAGCCCTTCGGCGTCCTCGACGAGGAGGAAGCCGGCGGGGTCGAACCACGGTTCCGCGACCCGCTGGCGGAGCACGTCGGGAGTCCACCCGCCCTGGTCGGGGTCGTGGGCGAACGCGCGGTCGTTGACCGCCAGCCAGGCGTCGTCGTCGGCGCCGGGCTCGAACGGTCGGACCCGGGTCCCTTCGGGCCAGGCCGGTGCGGCGTCGGCACCCGTGAGCGGGATCGTCACCCGCATCTCGTGGAGCGCACGCACCGGCGGACCCGACGGGGAGTCGGCGTCGCCGGCGTCGCCGAAGACCCAGTACTCGAGACGGACGCAGCCGCCGCCGCGGAGGTCGCCGAGCGCTACCTGCACGAGATCGGACTCGACGCCTCGGCCGCGCGAGGACGGAGCGACGACGAGCGACCCGGTGACGACGCCGTCGGCATCCGCGGCACCGAGGTGGAGGACTCCTACGAGCGCGTCGTCGTCGGTCGCGGTGACGATCGCGGAGTCGGCGGGCGTGGCGGCATGGTCGCGCCACACGCGGTCGCCCACGGCCGGGTAACCGAGCGTGCTCCCGACCGACGTCGTGAAGTCGCGGAGCGCGGCGAGGGTGTCGTCGTCGACCGGGCGGTGGATCTGCTGCTCGGTCACGCGTCGAGGCTACCGGCCGTCTGATGCGGTGCCGCCGCCGTGGGTGTGCTCGGCCGCGGGTTCGGGCAGCCGATCGCCAGGCGTTCGTTAGGGTGCCCGGATGGCCAAGCCCCGAGGAGCCCGGGCGCGGGCTGACACGGTGCGCGAGCGCCTTGCCGCCGAGTACCCGGGGACGGCGGTCGACCTCTGCGCGCTGGAGCACGGCTCCCCGTTCCAGCTGCTGGTCGCGACGATCCTCTCGGCGCAGTGCACCGACGAGATGGTCAACCGGGTGACGCCCGAGCTCTTCGCGCGCTACCCGAACGCGGCTGATCTCGCCGACGCCGACCCCGAGGAGCTCGAGCAGCTGATCCACTCGACGGGCTTCTTCCGGTCGAAGGCCAAGAACCTGCTCGGCATGGCCCATGGCCTCGAGGAGCGCTTCGCCGGGGAGGTCCCGCGGGAGCTCGCCGACCTGGTCTCGTTGCCGGGCGTCGGCCGCAAGACCGCGAATGTGATCCGGTCCGTGGCATTCGGCCTCCCGGGGCTCCCCGTCGACACCCACGTCGGACGGATCGCGCGTTTGCTCCGTCTCACCAGTGAGACCGACGCGGTGAGAGCCGAGCGCGACCTGAACGACCTGGTGCCGGCCGAGGAGCGGGGCGCGTTCTCACTCCGGATGATCCTGCACGGGCGGGCGGTGTGCGCGGCGCGCAAGCCCCGCTGCGGCGACTGCATGCTCGCGGACACGTGTCCGTCGGCCTTCAAGGTGTGAACGGTCGAGCGGCGCGGGTCAGCTCTGGGTGAGGTGCGCTCCGGCCCGATCGAGGGATCGACGGGCCGAGAGCAACGACCGCTCGACGGCGAACAGGTCGGCGGCGATCGCCGAGTCGGGCGAGTCGTCGTAGCGCATCGCGACGGAGAGGACTCGGCGTGTGAGCTCCTCGATCTGCGACCGCAGGGTCGAGAGCTCGGCGAGATCGGAGTCGCTCACGCGCGCGAGCCTGACCCACGAAGGCGCGCGGGGCAATTCGAACCTGGATCCGGCGTCGCCACGGGTACGATGAGCGCGCCTCCCATGCTCTCGCGACTCGACCTTCGCGGCTTCGACGGCGATCTCGCCGCGGCCCTGGCCCGGCACGACTCGGGCAGCGGCTCGTCGAACGACGCCGAAGTCCGTGCCGCCGTGCGCGACGTGCTCGATGCGGTGCGGCGCGACGGGGACCGGGCCCTCGTGGAGCTCACTGAGCGCTTCGACGGGTGTCGCATCGACACGGTCCGGGTCCCGAACGAGGTGGTCCGGGCGGCGCTCGAGCGCATCCCGACCGACCTCCGAGAGGCGCTCGAGTACGCGCACGGCGAGATCGTCGCGTACCACCGGCTCCAGACGACGGTCGAGGTGCGGATGGAGGGGGATGGGATCGCTCTGCGCGAGGTGGTGGTCCCGGTCGATCGCGCGGGCTGCTACGCGCCGGGTGGGAGGGCGAGCTACCCATCGTCGGTGCTCATGACGGCCGTGCCGGCGCGGGTTGCGGGCGTCCCCGAGATCGCGCTCTGTGTGCCGCCGGGCCCCGACGGCGCGGTTCCCACGGCCGCGCTCGCGGCGGCGGCGATCGCCGGTGTCGACGAGGTGTACCGGGTCGGGGGGGCGCAGGCGATCGGCGCGCTCGCGTACGGGACCGAGTCGATCCGTCCGGTGGACGTGATCGTGGGCCCCGGGAACGCGTACGTCGCGGCCGCCAAGCGCGAGGTTGCGGGGATCGTCGGCATCGAGTCGCTCGCCGGGCCGTCGGAGGTGGTGATCGTGGCCGACGGGACGGTCGGCGCGCGGCTGGTGGGCGTGGACCTGCTCGCCCAGGCCGAGCACGGGCCCGACGGAGCCGCGGTGCTGGTCACGTGGGAGCCCGCCGTCGCCGACGCGGTCGACGCCCAGATCGCGACCCTGTTGGCGGACTCGGCTGGTCGGCCTGACCTCGAGTCGACGCTCACACAGACCGGTCGGACGGTGCTCGTCGACGACGCCGAGCAGGCGATGGCCGTCGTCAACGTCCTCGCGCCCGAGCATCTCCAGCTGATGACCGCTGGACCGGAGGCACTCGTCCCGGCGGTGCGCAACGCCGGTGCGGTCTTCTGTGGGGAATGGGCTCCGGTCGCGGTCGGCGACTACGTCGCGGGCGCGAACCACGTGCTGCCCACCGGTCGGACGGCACGCTTCGCGAGCGCATTGCGCGTCGACGACTTCCGCAAGCACATCCACATCGTGACCCTGGACGCGCCAGGGCTCGCGCGGGTCGGGCCGTACGTGCGGACACTTGCGATCGCGGAAGGGCTCGTCGAGCACGCCCGATCCATCGCGCTCAGGACGGCGCCCAATCCCCAGGAGGGGTCATGAGCCTCCCGCAGCCGAGGGCCGACCTCACGGAGCTGTCCGGATACCACTCTCCGCAGCTCGACGTGGAGGTGCGCCTCAACACCAACGAGAGCCCCTACCCGCCACCGCCGGCGTTCCTCGACGCCTGGGTCGAGGCCCAGCGCACGATCCCCCTGCACCGTTACCCCGACCGGGCTGCAACCGACCTCAGGAGAGCGATGGGCGCGACACTCGGTCACCCGCCCGAGCGGGTCTTCTGCGCCAACGGGTCCAACGAGGTCCTGCAGACCGTGCTGCTCACCTACGGCGGTGCCGGCCGACGCGTCGCCGTGTTCGAGCCGACCTACGCCCTGCACAGTCACATCGCCCGCATCACCGGGACGACCGTCGTCGTGGGTGAGCGTGCCAGCGACTTCTCGGTCTCCCCGACGGAGGCCGGGATCCTCATCGGGGCCGAGCGGCCGTCCGTCGTCCTGCTGTGCAGTCCGAACAACCCGACGGGGACGACCTCTCCCCGAGCGACCGTCGAGGCGCTCCTGACCTCCGTGATCGACCACGGTCCGGGGCTCCTCGTCGTCGACGAGGCGTACGGCGAGTTCTCCGACTGGAGCGCGCTCGAGCTCGTCGCCGACGACGTCCCGTTGGTCGTCGTGCGCACCTACTCGAAGGTGTGGTCGCTCGCAGCCGTGCGCCTCGGCTTCGCCGTGGGTCCGACGTCGGTGATCGCGGAGCTCGAGAAGGTCGTCCTCCCGTACCACCTGTCGGCCCCGACCCAGCTCGCCGGCCTCACGGCACTCCGCTTCGATGTGGAGATGCGAAGCCGGGTCGAGACCCTCGTCGCCGAGCGCACGCGCCTCGTCGAAGAGCTGCACCGGTTGCCCGGGCTCACCGTCTACCCGTCCGGGGCGAACTTCGTCCTCGTACGCCTCGACGGCGACGGACGTGCCGTGTGGGACCGGCTGGTCGCGCACGGCGTGCTGGTCCGCGACTTCAGCCGATGGCCGCGGCTCGACGACTGTCTGCGCATCACCGTCGGGACGCCCGACGAAGACGATCGGATGCTCGCCGCCTTGCGCGGCGCGCTCGACGAGAGCGGAGCCCCATGAGTGCCGCAACGAGACGTTCGGGCGAGATCACGCGCTCCACCAAGGAGACCACCATCTCGGTGAAGGTCGACCTGGACGGAGCGGGCCGGGCCCGGGCGCGCACCGGGATCCCGTTCTTCGATCACATGCTGGAGCAGCTCGGGAAGCACGCCCACTTCGATCTCGACATCGAGGCGGACGGCGACCTCGAGATCGACCTCCACCACACGGTCGAGGACGTGGGGATCGCACTCGGGGAGGCGCTCGCCACCGCGCTGGGTGACAAGGCCGGAGTGCGACGGTTCGCCTCGTCGTCCGTGCCGCTCGACGAGGCGCTCGTCCAGGTGTCCCTCGATCTTTCCGGACGACCGTTCCTCGTGTACGAGGTCGATCCCGTGGTCGAGTGGATCGGGACCTTCGACGTCCAGCTCTGCGAGGAGTTCTGGCGCGCGTTCACCGTCGCCGCCGCGATCACGCTGCACCTGCGCTCGATCACGGGTCGCAACGGCCACCACGTGATCGAGGCGTCGTTCAAGGGGGCAGCCGTCGCGCTTCGTGACGCCGTGCGGATCGAGAGCACGGGGATCCCGAGCACCAAGGGCACCCTCTGACCGTGGGGGCCTGATTCGTGCAGGTGTACCCGGCGATCGACGTACGAGCCGGTCGCGCGGTCCGGCTCGAGCAAGGCGACTTCGCGCGCGAGAGGGTGTACGACGACGATCCGATCGCCGTCGCGCGGGCGTTCGCCGCCGCCGGGACCGAGTGGATCCATGTGGTCGACCTCGACGCCGCGCGGACGGGTGAGCCGGCGAACCTCGCGGTCGTCGAGGCGATCGCCGCGGCCGTTCCGTGCTCGATCCAGGTCGGGGGCGGGGTTCGGAGCGTCGAGGCGGCGGGCGCGCTGCTCCGCTGCGGTGCCGCGCGGGTTGTCGTAGGGACGGCCGCGGTGGAGGACCCGGAGCTCGTGGATGCGCTGTGCTCGTTCCATCCGGGCGCGATCGCGGTCGGGTTGGACGCCCGGGGCCGTGAGGTGGCCGTGCGCGGCTGGACCGAGGGGAGCGGTCACGACCTCCTTGACCTCGCGGCGCGCTTCGCCGGCTTCGGGGTCGCCGCGCTGGTCGTGACGGAGATCGCTCGCGACGGGATGCTCGTGGGTCCCGACCTCGACCAGCTGCGGGCGGTGCTGGAGGCCACGACGGTTCCCGTCATCGCGAGCGGGGGCGTCGGGTCGCTCGCCGACCTCCGGGCCCTCGCGGACCTGGCGATCGGTGACCGCCGCCTCGCCGGCGTCATCGTCGGCAAGGCCATCTACGAGCAGCGCTTCACCCTCGGGGAGGCGCTCGCGGCGCTGGAATGAGGGCCGTTCCGGGCCGGCCGCGGCGCTCTGCTGACAGGGGGCCCCAGCTCGGGTACCTTCCGGGTGGTGGCACCGTGGCGGTGCTGCCGGTGACGAGGAGGTGGCGATGACCGATGCCGAGCACCTGGACGAGGGGTTCTTCCGGCGCTACCGGGAGCTGTTGGACGCGGAGGATGCCGCGTTCGACGAGCTCGAGCACGCATACGAAGAGGGTGATCGCGCGCACTTCGACAACGATCTCGTGCAGTGGCGCAGCGTCGTCGAGCGGCGCGGAGCATTTCTCGACCGGATCGGCCTGATGAAGACCTCGAGCGCGTCGACCTAGGGCTTCGACTCTACGAGCGCGTCGAACAACCTCGGAGCGATCCAGGCCGGGCCGTCGCCCTCGAAGTGCCCGCCGTCGCGGGGACGGGGGCGGACTCCGCCGACGTCCGCGGGGCACGGGACGCCGCCCGGGCAGACGATCGCGGAGAGATCCAGCACCCGGACCGAGTCCGGGTGGGCGTCTGCGAACTGCCGGTACAGCGCGTTCAGGTGCAGGTAGTCGCGCTCCTGTTCGGGGTCGCGGACGAGGACCTCGCTCTCGGCCGCGCGCGGGGTGTTGGCGACCATCACGATCGACGCTCCTGACTCGGCGAGCACGCGATACGACTCCTCCATCCGCTCGAGGAGCATCCGGTCGGCTTCGGGCGTCCCGAACTCGTAGAACCTCCCGCCGACGATCCGATCCGAGGTCTCCCAGGTGCTCAGCCAGAGGATGGTGTCGGGGTCGCTCGCGGCGACCGCGTCCGCGAGGTATCCGGGCGTGCCCTCGGCGCACGCGGGGCCCCACGCGATCTCGGTTCCGTCAGGGAGCGCCGGGATGCCGGTGACCATCCCGCATCCTGGGCGTGTCGCGGCTTGGAAAGGGATGCCGCGGGTCGCCGCCTCGGCACCGAGCCCGTCCCCGACCGATGCTGCGATCGAGTCTCCGACGAGCAGCACGGTCCCGAGCTCGGCCTCGGGCGACCCGCTCGGCGGCAGATCTTTACCGGTGGCCGAGGGCGTCGAGATCACCTCGTTCGGGTTCGCGGTGAGGAACTCCGGTGGGGTCGTCGCGGCGGCCGTCGAGACGAGGATGACGACGGTGACCGCGACGAAGCCGAGCGGGGTCGCGGTACGGGCGACGCGTCCCTTGAGCTCGCCGTGGCGGATGGGGAGCTCGACCAGGTAGTAGGAGAGCGTCGCCGCCGCGAAGGTCACCGCGAGGCGGAGGAGCGCGAGGTCCCATCCCGAGAGGCCGGTGCGTGGCTCGGACAGCGCGACCTGCACCGGCCAGTGCCACAAGTACAGCCCGTACGACACCTGGCCGATCCAGCGAACCGGCCGGATCGACAGCAGTCGCGCGAGCGGTCCACGCTCGGGCTGGATGATCGCGACGATCACCGCCGCGGTTGCGACCGCGAAGAGCAGGAACCCGCCGTGGTACATCCACGAGTCGCGGTCGTTGACGCTCGTGAATGCCCACAGGCAGAACGCCGCGCCGACGATGCCGGCCGCCTGGACGCCGACCTGCGCGCTCCGCGCCCGCGGTGCCCATCGGGTGAGCACGATCGCTAGCAACGCGCCGACGAGGAGCTGGCTCGCGCGACTGTCCGTCCCGTAGTAGGCGCGTGACGGATCGCCGCTCTCGTAGAGCACGATCATCGCGAACGATGACGCGATGATCCCTCCGACGCACACGGTGGTCAGGACGCGGGTTCGTCCCCGGGCCAGCCGGAGGCATCCGAACGTGATCAGCGGCCAGAACAGGTAGAACTGCTCCTCGATGGCCAACGACCATGCGTGTCGAAGGGGCGACGCGTCACTGAAGAGGTCGAAGTAGGACTCGCCGGAGCCGATGAAGTGCCAGTTGGCGCCGTAGAACGTCGTCCAGAGCAGGTCGGCCCGGAAGTCACCGAGACGGTCGGTGTTGACGTCGAGCCGAGCCCAGATCGCGATCGCGATCAGGACGATGAACAGCGCCGGCAGGAGCCGCCGCGCGCGTCGGATCCAGAACGCGAGGAAGTCGATCGTGGACGTCCGCCCCCACTCGGTGAGCAACAGGGAGGTGATGAGGTAGCCCGAGAGGACGAAGAAGGTGTCGACGCCGAGGAACCCGCCCTGGAAGCCGTCGGCGCCGAAGTGGAAGGCGATGACGGAGCCGACCGCCACGGCCCGCAGCCCGTCGAGGGCCGGCTTGAAGCCGAAGGTAGAGGGGAGCGCCTGGGTGGAGCCGCGTCCAGTGGCCAGGGCCTCGGTTCGGGGCATGGGGGGAGTCCTCGGTCGTGGCGGTTCGCCGACCAGGCCGCGCAACAGGCGTCGCGGCGCGGCCCGATCAGCGTATCGGCTGAGTTCCCGGGCTCTCGGTCGGGGCGACCCGCTCGACGAACTCCTGAGCGGCCGCCACGAGCCGATCCGTCCGTCCGACGAAGAAGTGGCTCGCGCCGGGGACGACCTCGACGGTCGTGGAAGCCCATCCCTCCGTCTGCTCGAGGATCTCGGCGGGCGCGCGGAACTCGTCGTGCTCGGCGAGGGCCAGGTGCTTCGGACGGGGGTCGCCCGCGAGTGCGTCCAGCTCGGACGCGAAGTGCAGGGGTGGCGCGATCGCCAACCACCCGACGATCTGATCGTCGCGCACCGACAGGGCCATGTCGGCCCCGAACGACCACCCCGTGAGAACGAGCGGAGCATCGCTCGTTCCGGCGAGCGCACGGACGGCCGTATGCGTGTCGTCGCGCTCGCCTCGTCCCTCGTCGTAGGCACCGGTGCTCGACTCGACACCGCGGAAGTTGAACCGAAGGCACGTCACCCCGGCCGCGGGCAGCGCACCGAACAGCTCCGAGATCACGAGCGAGCGCATGGTGCCGCCGAACTGCGGGTGCGGATGGCACAGGACCATCGCGGCGCGCTCGGCCACCGTCGACGTCGCCAGCTCCGCCTCGAGCACGACGCCGTCGCTCGACGGGAGCTCCAGGCGCTCGATCACGGCGCCGAGCCTAAGTGCTGGCCCGGGCGGCCGATCGCGGGGGCTCCGGCCGGTAGGGTGACCCGCCGTGCCGACCCGGTTCCGACGCGACACCGCCGTCACGCCCGTCGCCCACCCCGACTCCGAGGCCGGGGGATCCGGGGCGGAGCGTGCCCACGCCTTCTTCGAAGCGCGGGTCGACGAGGCGTGGTGGGTCGCCCGGGGCCCGAACGGCGGCTACCTGGCCGCGATCATCCTCCGGGCGCTCGGCGAGACCGTCGCCGATGCCGACCGGGCGCCGCGCTCGTTGACGACCCACTTCGTCGCACCTCCCGAGGCGGGAGTGATCACCATCGCCACGAATGTCGAACGGCGCGGTCGCTCGCTGACGACGTGCACGGCTCGAGTCGAGCAGGGCGATCGCCTCATCGCGCTCGGAGTGGCTGCATTCTCCACGCCGCGACCGGGGCCCGAGTTCTGCGACCTCGTGCGGCCCGAGGTCGCCGATCCGGCGACGATTGCCGCCGAGACCGTGCCGGCCGATGCGCCTCCGATCGCGCGGCGCTGGGACACCCGTTGGGCGATCGGTGAACGGCCGTGGACCGGTGGTGCGCCGTCACCCGCGGCGATCGGTGGGGGGTGGATCCGTCTGGAGGAGCCGCAGCCGTTCGACGCCCCTGTGCTCGCGGCGGTCACCGACGCGTGGATCCCGCCGGTGTTCTCGCGCGCACCGGTCCCCATGGTCGTGCCGACAGTCGATCTGACGGTGCACTTCCGGGCCGGACTGCCCCACCCCGGGATCGGTCCCGAGGACTTCCTCCTCGCGGTGTTCCGCACCAACGTGTCGGCCGGGGGGTTCCTCGAGGAGGACGGCGAGGTCTGGGCCGCCGACGGAACGCTGCTGGCGCAGAGCCGTCAGCTCGCGGCGATCTTGCCGCTCGGCGCCTGACCCGGCGCGCGACCGGTCGTTCCTGCACCGTCGTGAGCGATCTGGTCGATCACGAACGCCAGGACGAGAGCCCGTTCGCGCCACGCCCCGTACCGGCCGCTCGGACCGTGGTGGCCGGCGTCGAGCTCGGTCTTGAGGTAGACGGGTCGGTCACCGGTTGCCGTCACTCGCAGCTTGGCGACCCACTTCGCGGGCTCCCAGTACTGCACGCGCGGGTCGTTGAGCCCGCCGGTGACGAGGAGCGCCGGGTAGTCCTGAGCCACGACGTTGTCGTAGGGCGCGTACCCCTTGATGTAGGCGTACATCTCTCGACTGCGCACCGGGTCGCCCCACTCGTCCCATTCGGTGATCGTCAGCGGGAGCGACGGGTCGAGGATCGTCGTGAGGCAGTCGACGAACGGGACCTCGGCCACGATCGCCCGGAAGAGGTCGGGGCGCAGGTTCGCCACCGCGCCCATGAGGAGCCCGCCCGCGCTGCCGCCGGACGCGGCCAGGCGGTCCGGGCGCGTGATCCCGCGGTCCACGAGGTGCTGCGCGCACGCCACGAAGTCGGTGAAGGTGTTGCGCTTGTTCCCGAGGCGGCCGCCCTCGTACCACGCACGGCCGAGCTCACCGCCTCCTCGTACGTGCGCGATCGCGAAGCCGATGCCGCGCTCCAGGAGGCTGACCCGGGTCACGGCGAACATCGGATCGAGCGAGACCTCGTACGCGCCGTAGCCGTTCAGGAGGAACGGTGCCCCGGGAGGGAGGTCGCGCCGGTGGACCAGCGAGAGAGGGATCTGCGCGCCGTCGGGCGCGTCGACCCAGTGGCGATGCGTCTCGTAGTCGGCGGGGTCGTAGCCCTGCACGGGCTGCGTCTTCACTACGGTGCGGGTGCCGTCCGTGAGCGAGACGTCGAAGTCCGTCGGCGGCAACACGAGTGACGTGTACCCGATGCGCAGGACGGCCGTCTCGTACTCGGGGTTGGGGCCGACCCAGACCGAGTACACGTCGTCCGGGAGCTCGACGATGTGCTCTCGGTCTCCATCGAGCGGGAGCACGCGGAGGTGCTCGAGCCCGGCCGAGCGCTCGGACAGCACGAGGCAGTCCGCGAACGCGTCGACGGCCTCCAGGCGTACGTCGGGCCGGTGGGGCACGACCTCCCGCCAGTGGGTCGGCCCGACGTCTCCCGCCATGATCGCGGCGACGTCGGTGACCGCGAGCCGGAAGTTCTCTGCCCCACCCTCGTTCGTCACGAGATAGAGGACGTCGGGCCCGCGCCCGGGGTGCCCGCTCCCGGGGTGCCCGCTCCCGGGGTGCCCGCGCCCGGGATGGTGGTGCTCGACGTGGTACTCGATGCCGGTGGTCCTCGGGCTGACGACGACCGGCGGATCCGTCGGTGCGTCGGCGTCGACGAGGAGCACCTCGCTGGTGACCTTCGAGTGGCTCCCGATGAGCAGGAAGCGGCCGGTGCGCGCCCGCGAGATGTGCACCGAGAACCGTTCGTCCGGCTCCTCGAAGACGAGCGAGTCGTCGGTCGCGGCCGTCCCGAGCATGTGGCGCCACACCTGCCACGGTCGCATCGCGGCGTCGGGCCGCACGTAGAAGACGGTGCGGTCGTCGTTCGCCCAGGCGATCCCGTAGTAGGTGTCAGGGACCTCGTCGTCGAGATCCTCACCCGTCGAGAGGTCGCGGAACCGGAGCGTCGCCCGCTCGCCGCCGTCGAGGTCGACCGCATGTGCGAGCAGGGTGTGGCCCGGCGACAGCGCGAGGTTCCGGAGCGCGAAATACGGCGAGCCGGCCGCCAGCGCGTTCTCGTCGAGGAGGACCTCTTCGCCGGGTGTCGCCCCGGGTGGCCGCCGCGGGTCGGGCGCGGACTCGCTTCCGATCGGGCGCCGGCAGTGCACCGAGTACTCGAGGCCCTCCACCGTGCGTGTGAAGTACTCGTGGTCGCCACGACGAACGGGAGCCGACGCGTCGGTCTCCACGACCCGAGCCTTGATCTCGTCGAAGATGGCGCGCTGCAGGTCCTCGGTGTGGGCGAGGCCGGCCTGCGCGAACTCGTTCTCGGCCCGGAGGTAGGCGAGGACCTCGGGATCGTCGCGTTCGCGCAGCCAGTACCACTCGTCGATGCGCTCGTCGCCGTGTGTCCGGAGCACGGTCGGGCGTCGGGGTGCGAGCGGTGGACGCACTTCGGGCATGGCCGAGCAGTCTCGCGCCCCGGGAGCCGGTAGGGCGCCTTCCGACGCCGGGAACGCTTTCCACCCGCATCGAACTCCGGTCGAGCCGAGAAGCCGTACGGGTACGATCGCGGACTCATGAGCCCCGCCACCACGCCCCCCGAGGCGACGCCGGTCGACGTCACTCCCGAAGAGCTCGCTGCGATCCGCTGGAACGACGACGGGCTGATCCCGGCGATCGTCCAGGAGCAGGCCACCGGGCAGGTGCTCATGCTGGCGTGGATGAACGAGGACGCGTTGCGGCGGACGCTTGCGGAGGGTCGCACCGTGTTCTGGAGCCGGAGCCGTCGGGAGCTGTGGCGCAAGGGCGACACGTCCGGCGACCGGCAGTGGCTGCGTGACGCCGCCTACGACTGCGACGGCGACACGGTGCTGCTCGTCGTGGAGCAGGAGGGACGGGGCGCATGCCACACCGGTGAGCGGTCGTGCTTCTTCCGCTCGTTCGGGAGCGGCGCCGAGCCCGGTCTCCGGTGAGCCGGGCGGCGCCGGTCCGGCCCAGCCGCGACGACTTCCGATCCCTCGCGCGGGACCACACCGTGGTCCCGGTGTGGCGCGAGGTGCTCGCCGACCTCGAGACGCCCGTGTCGGCCTTCATGAAGCTCGTCGGCGCCAAGGCCGACGCGGCCGCAGGGTTCCTGCTCGAGTCGGTAGAGCACGCGGAGCGCTGGGGACGGTTCTCCTTCCTCGGACGCGACCCGTCGTGCACGCTCGTGGTCCGGGGGCGCACGATCGAGGTCGAGGGCGATCTGCCGGCCGGCGTCCCGCGCGATGCGGGCGCGCTCGCCGCCCTCGAATCGCTGCTCGACCTCCATCGCGCACCGGTGATCCCCGAGCTCCCCCCGTTCCACGGCGGGATCGTCGGCTACCTCGGCTACGACGTCGTCCGGGAGATCGAGCACCTGCCCGCCGCGCCCTCGGACGATCGCGGGTCTCCCGACGCCGTGCTCTCACTCACCGGGCACGTGACCGCGTTCGACCACTTCCGTCAACGTTTGGCCCTCATCGAGAACGTCTACCTGACGGGATCCGGCGACGCCCCGGACCGCGGCGAGCCGGACAGCGCCAAGGCGGAAGGAGCGATCGACGCGGCGTACGACCGCGCGGTGCGGCTCCTCGATGATCGGGTCGCGGCGCTGGCCCAGCCGCTCGCGTACGACCCGGTCCCGCCGCCCGGCGACGATGTGGCAGACCTGCCCGACGTCGTGTCCTCGATGGCCGGTGATGCGTACCGAGATGCCGTCCTGGTCGCGCGCGAGCACATCTTGGCCGGCGACATCTTCCAGGTCGTGCTCGCCCAGCGGTTCGACGTCGGTGAGAATCTCGATCCGTTCGACGTCTACCGCGTGCTCCGCCAGGTCAACCCATCGCCGTACATGTACCTGGTGCGCCATCCGGAGGCGACGCTCGTGGGGTCCTCGCCGGAGCCGATGGTGCAGGTCCTCGACGGGCGGGTGATCATCCGCCCGATCGCCGGGACCCGGTTCCGCGGCCGCACCGACGAGCACGATCGACGTCTCGGCGCCGAGCTCATGGAGAACCCGAAGGAGCGGGCTGAGCACGTCATGCTCGTCGACCTGGCCCGCAACGACATCGGTCGCGTGGTCCGCTTCGGGACGGAGCGCGTCGACGAGCTCATGAGCCTGGAGCGCTACTCCCACGTGATGCACATCACGAGCCAGGCGTCGGGGGACCTCGCCGACGGCCGGAGCGCGGTCGACGTCCTGCGCGCCACGTTCCCGGCGGGCACGGTGAGCGGGGCGCCGAAGGTGCGTGCGATGCAGATCATCGACGAGCTGGAGCCGGTGAAGCGCGGCCCGTACGCCGGGGTCGTGGGCTACGTCGACTTCTCGGGCAACCTCGACACCGCCATCGCGATCCGGACCATGGTCTTTCGAGACGGGAAGGCGAGTGTCTCGGCTGGTGCCGGGATCGTCGCCGACTCCGACCCGGCCGACGAGGACCTCGAGTGCCGCAACAAGGCCAAGGCGCTCCTCTCCGCTGCAGCCGCGTCCCGTCGGCTCAGCAGGACCTGATGCGGCCGCGACGCGCGCCGGCCGGGGAACGGGCATGATGCGTCGACCATGACGACGCACTTCGCGACCCGACCCGACCAGGGGATGGTTCGCGTCGGCGGCGCCGACGCGACGACCTTCCTGCAGAGCATCGTCTCCCAGGACCTGGACCCGATCCCGGACGGCAGTGGGGCGCGCTCACTCCTCCTCACGCCCCAGGGGAAGCTCGTCGTCGACTTCCGGGCGCTGCGAGTCGGTGACGAGTGGTGGCTCGACTGCGAGCCCGGGTTCGGGCCCGTGTTGGCCGAGCAGCTCGGTCGCTATCGCATCCGGGTCGACGTCGAGCTCGAGGACCGGAGCACGCGATGGGGGGTCCTCGAGGTGCGCGGCCGGGAGGCCGGGGCCCGGGTCGCCGCCCTCGCGGGGATCGACCTCCCGGAGGCCGTCCACTCCCATCTGGCGTGGGGGCGCGCGCCGGACCGCGGGATGCGGGTGGTGCGGGCGGCATGGCCGGGAGTCGCGGGGGCCGACGTGTTGGGGCCGCTCGACGCGCTCGACGACGTCCGCGACGGGTTGCTGCGGGCCGGCGTCGAGCCGTTCGCCCCGGGTGCGTACGAAGCGGCCCGGATCGAGGCCGGCGTCCCGCGTCTCGGGGTCGACGTGGACGAGCGCACCATCCCCCAGGAGGCGTTCTTGGAGCGCGAGGCGGTCTCGTTCACCAAAGGTTGCTTCCTCGGACAAGAGCTCGTGTGTCGGATCGACACGCGCGGGCACGTCAACCGGCACCTCCGGGGGTTGCGGGTCGACGGTGACCTCGTTCCACCCGCCGGCGCCGCAGTGGTCGTCGACGACACCGAGCGTGGCGTCGTGACGAGCATCGCGGCCCTCCCGGGCGAGCACCGGGCGGTAGCGCTCGCCATGGTGCGACGGGAGGTCGAGCCGCCGGCGGAGGTCAGCCTTCGCTGGGGCGATGGTGAGGTTCCGGCGCGACTCCAGGCGCTGCCGGGATCCTGACGACGAACCGGGTGCCGCTCGGTTCCCGCGGCTCGCACGAGACCTCGCCGCCCATCGCGCTCGTGAGCTCCCGGACGACGGCCAGCCCGATCCCGGTCCCGATCTTCCGGCTGGGGGTCCCGCGGGGCGGGGTGAACGTGAGCGGAATGTGAGGTCCGGATCAGCCGGAGGTGGCGATCCGGTTCGTCCGCACCACCTCCGACATCCAGGCGGCGCTCGGCTTCGTGGTCCGCACCTGGGTCTGCCGGTCGACGCCGACGATCCCGAAGCGCATCTGGTAGCCGAACGCCCACTCGAAGTTGTCGAGCAGGGACCACTGGAAGTAGCCGCGGACGTCGATCCCGTCGGCGATGGTCGCCGCGACACCGGCGAGCGACTCCTGCAGGTACCGGATCCGCTGCTCGTCGTCGTCGGTGCCGATCCCGTTCTCGGTGACGTAGAGCGGGACCTGGGCCACCTCCGCGGCATGCCGGATCGAGGCCTCGGCAGCCCGCGGCCAGTACTCGTAGCCCATCGGGAGCACCTCGACCCCCGGCTCCGGGCCGAGGATCCCGTCGTTGCCGACCCGGGTGCGTGAGTACGCCTGCACGCCGAAGTAGTCGTCACCGCGTGCGGCCTCGAGGTAGACGTCCTCGTGGTGCGCCCGGTACTCGGCGATCTTGTCCTCGGCGCCTTCTTCGGCACCCCAGTCGCTCATCGACAAGGTGAGTCCCACGGGGAAGTCCCCGGGTCCGCTCTTGATCGCGTCGTACGAGCGGCGATGTGCATCGACGAGCACCTCGGTGGCACGCACGAAGCCGTCGAGATCCTGGGTGTGGCCGGGAGGGAACGCGCCGACGAGGTACCCGATGGTCGAGACCACGTTGGGCTCGTTGATCGTGCAGGCCATGCCGATGCGGTCGCCGAGGGCAGCGGTCGCGTGCTCGCAGAAGCGGGCGAAGCGCTCGGCGGTCGTGGGGTCGGTCCAGCCGCCGTCGACGACGGCCCAGCGAGGGGTGGTGAAATGGTGGAACGTCACCACCGGCACGAGTCCCCGCGCGGCGCAGGCGTCGAGCACGCGGGCGTAGTGGTCGAGCTGCGCGCGCGAGAACTCGCCCTCCTCGGGTTCGATCCGGGACCACTCGAGCGAGAACCGATAGGCGCCGAACCCGAGACCGGCGAGGATGTCGAGATCCTCCTCGTACCGCCAGTAGTGGTCGCAGGCGTCGCCGGACGGCTCGACGCACGGCGTCCCCGGTGCGTGTTCCCACGCCCACCAGTCGTTGTTCCAGTTGGAGCCCTCCACCTGGTGCGCGGCCGTGGCCGTACCCCAGAGGAAGCCATCGGGAAAGGCTGTCGTCATGGGAAGGGAGCGTAGAAGGGCTGAGCCGGTCTGGCACACTTGCGCCCGCATGAGCGTGCTCGACGAGATCCTCGCCACGAAGCGCGACGAGGTCACGCTGCTCCACCAGCCGCAGGCGCGGGACGCGATCCGGAAGGCCGCGCTCGCGAGCCCCCCGACGCGGGGGTTCGAGGCGGCACTCCGCAAGCGGAGGGGGCTGGGGTCCCTCGGCGTGATCGCCGAGATCAAGCGTCGTTCGCCCTCGAAGGGTGAGCTCGCACCCGACCTCGATCCCGCCCGGTTCGCGGGGGACTACGAGCGGGGTGGCGCCGCGTGCCTGTCGGTGCTGACGGACGGCCCGTTCTTCGGCGGGTCGGTCGCCGATCTCCAGGCCGCGCGCGATGCCACGAGCGCAACGCCGATCCTCCGCAAGGACTTCACGATCGACCCCGATCAGGTGTACGAGGCGCGGGGGATCGGGGCCGATGCAATCCTGCTCATCGTCGCCGCCATCCCGGACGACGCACTGCTCGCAGATCTGCTCTCGCTCGCGCGTGACCTGACGCTCGACGTGTTGGTGGAAGCCCACGACGAGCGAGAGGTCGAACGGGCCCTCGAGGTCGGCGCCTCGATCATCGGGATCAACGCTCGTGACCTCACGACGTTCGAGGAGGACCGGTCGCGGGCCGAGCGTCTCGGTGGGTCGTTGCCGAACGACGTGGTGGCAGTCGCCGAGAGCGCGATCCGCTCCGTCGACGACGCACGGCGTATGGGCGCCGCGGGATTCGACGCGGTGCTCGTCGGTGAGGCCCTCGTCCGTTCCGATGATCCCGAGGCACTGGCTCGCGAGCTCGCCGCCCTCCCGTTCTCGGCACGCTGAGTGTTGCTCTGCAACCATCAGCGTGCCGAGAAGCCGGGCTCAGTGCCCCGACCAGCGCGGACTCAGTGCCCCGACCAGCGCGGATCGCGTCCTTCGGCTGCCGCCCGGCGGCCTTCCTGGGCGTCGTCGCTCGCGAGCACGAGGCGTCGCATCGCCTCACCCATCCGGACGGCGTCCTCCCACGGGACGTGTCGACCGCGGTGGGCCATCTCGTTCACCGCTCGGACGGCCAGGGGCGCGCCCTGGCAGAGGCGCTCGGCGAGCCGGCGGGCCTCCACCAACAGGTCCTCGCGCGGGACGACCCGGAGCGCGAGTCCGATCTCGTGGGCCCGCGCTGCGTCGATGCGATCGCCCGTGAGCAGCACCTCGAGTGCGTCCTGCATGCGGATCCGGGCGGGGAGACGCATCGCGCCGACGATGGTGGGGACGCCGAGGCGCACCTCGGGCATGCCGAACTGGGCGTCGTCGGCCGCGAGCACGAAGTCGCACGCCGCCGCCATCGTGAGGCCGTACCCCAGGCAGTAGCCGTTCACCGCCGCGATCGTGGGCTTCCAGACCTCGAGGCCCGACTCGAACGAGTTGACCGTCGGGATCTCCCAGAACGATCCGGGCCACGTCCCGGCCGAGCCGGCCCCGTCGGCCAGGTCGGCGCCGACGCAGAACGCTCGCCCCGTGCCGGTGATGATCGCGACCCACGCGTCGTCGTCGGCCCGGAACCGCTCCCACGCTGCGTTGAGGTCGCCGCGCATCGCGCC
The DNA here is from genome assembly GCA_046484625.1 of Acidimicrobiia bacterium. Lineage (GTDB taxonomy): Bacteria > Actinomycetota > Acidimicrobiia > IMCC26256 > PALSA-555 > DASUAO01. Next base: position 16,604 of record JAWOIO010000192.1, on the reverse strand, counting down.
ATTGATCGCGTTGAGGCGCTCGGGGCGGTGATACGAGATCGTCGCGATGTGGCCGTCCCGCTCGTAGACGACGAGCGGGCTACTCACGACGGGTCGGTTCGCCCCTGCATGCGAGCGAGGCGGTCGTCGGCGAGGCGGTCGTCGGCGAGACGGTTCACGACGAGGTAGATGACGATCACGTAGACCCAGCCCATGAGGATGTCGCTGAAGTAGTGCTCGGCGCCGTAGACGAGCACGAACACCATCGCGGCGTTGTATGCCACCAGGAGCCAGCGCCACCGCCCGACCTTGCGCCACAGGAACAGCAACGTCATGAGCGGCCACGCCGCGTGGAGCGACGGGAGCGCCGCGACGGGGTTCGCGAGCCTCGCGTCGCCATCGAAGATCTTCGACGCCGAGTCGATGCCGATGCTGTCCCACACCGCGTGCACCACCCGCGTGGTGGGAGCCAGCGCGCCGTCGCGGCTGGCGAGCCAGGGAGGCACGGCCGGGAGGATGAAATACGTCGCGAACCCGGCGAGGCAGACGCCGAGGATCAGGATCGCGTAGCGGTGGAACCATTCGCGGTGGCGCAGGTAGAGCCAGACCGCGACGGCCGGGGTGACGACGAAGTGCGAGAGGTACATCACCCAGACGGGGTAGTCCCACCAGTGCGGCGTGCCGGCATCGACGAGCCAGTCCTGGAGTCGGATCGTCGGGACGACCCCACCGAAGAGGAACTCGTCGACCTGGAGCTGCGGATCGGTGACGGCGCGAGGGACCAGGTCCACGGCGCGGCTGCGGACGAGGTCGTAGCCGGCCGCGATCACGAGCACCGGTAGCCAGTCGAACACGACCCGGGCCACCGGGTGGTCGTTGCGCCAGCAGAGCACCCAGGCCAGCCCGATCAGCCAGAACAGGATGTACGGCCGGGACGGGATCTCACCCAGTGCCAGGACGACGATCGCCGAGGCGGCGACGAACCCCGAGAGCGCGAGCCAGCGTCGGCTGCCGGCGAGCGCCCCGGCTGGCAGCAGCGGTCGCCGGGTCGGCGCAGGCGCCGGGACGGTCTTGGCGTCGGACACGGCGCTCGACATGGCGGCGCCGATGGTATCGGCCACAGTGCCGAGGGCGCTTTCCGATACCGTCGTACGCATGTTCGTGAAGATCTGCGGGGTCACGAACGAGGAGGATGCGCTGCTCGCGGTGGCCCTCGGCGCCGATGCGATCGGGCTCAACTTCGTCCCCGGCAGCCCCCGCCAGGTCACGGTGAACGACGCGCGCGACGTGGTGCGGCGTCTGCCCCCCGAAGCCCTGACGATTGGGGTCTTTCGCGACGAGCGGCCCGAACGGGTGGCCGAGATCGTGAACGGCCTCGGGCTCAAAGGCGCGCAGCTGCACGGCCGGGAGCCCCAGTCGGAAGCGCGCTGGATCCGGGCCCGGGTGCCGTTCCTGATCCAGGGTTTCCGGGCCGGTGACCCCGCCATCGGCGCCAGCGCGCGTGGTCCCGCAGACGTCGTCCTCCTCGACGGCGAGGTCCCCGGGAGTGGCGAGCTCTTCGACTGGGCGCTCGCCGAGGGCGCGCCCGCCGGCACCCGGCTCCTCCTCGCCGGCGGGCTGACCCCCGAGAACGTCGGGGCCGCGATCCGACGGGTCCGCCCGTGGGGCGTCGACGTCGCGACCGGGGTCGAGACCGAGCCGGGCTCCGGTCGCAAGGACGCCCGCAAGCTGGCGCGCTTCCTCGAGGAGGCGCGCGAGGCGGGCGCCGAGACGGAATCCGACGGCTGGGTGCCCGCCGACGCCGAGCCCTACGACTGGGAGGTCGACGAGGTCCGATCGGAGCCGCTGCCGCCCTGACCGGGGGTGTGGGCGAGACGCAGCCGTATCATCGAGCACCCAGTCGACGCAGGAGCACCGCATGACCGCACGCGGGACGACCGTCCCCACCACCGTCGGCCCGGAGCCGGCCGGTCTGGGACGCTTCGGCGATTTCGGAGGCCGCTTCGTCCCCGAGACGCTCGTGCCGGCGCTCGTCGAGCTCGAGGCCGAGTTCCGTACCGCGTGGGCGTCGACCGAGTTCCGGGCCGAGCTCGACCAGCTGCTCACGACCTACGCCGGCCGTCCGACGCCCGTCACCGAATGCCGCCGGCTCTCGGAGCGGCTCGGCCTGCGGGTGTTCCTGAAGCGCGAGGACCTCACCCACACCGGCTCCCACAAGATCAACAACGTGCTGGGTCAGGCCCTGCTCACCCGGCGGATGGGGAAGCACCGGGTGATCGCGGAGACCGGTGCCGGCCAGCACGGTGTCGCGACGGCTACGGCCGCCGCGCTCTTCGGTCTCGACTGCACGGTCTTCATGGGTGCCGTCGACGTGGAGCGCCAGGAGCTCAACGTCTGGCGCATGCAGCTCCTCGGCGCCGAGGTGGTGCCCGCCGAGTCCGGTAGCGCGACGCTGAAGGACGCGATCAACGAGGCGCTGCGCGACTGGGTTGCCAGCGTCGAGTCGACCCACTACTGCATCGGGTCGGTCGTCGGTCCGCACCCGTACCCCTGGATCGTGCGCGAGCTCCAACGCGTCGTCGGCGACGAAGCACGCGAGCAGACGCGCCGAATGCTCGGAGCCGACCCCGACTACGTGGTCGCGTGCGTGGGTGGCGGGTCGAACGCGATGGGGACGTTCGCAGGCTTTCTCGAGACCGACGCGACGCTCGTCGGCGTCGAGGCAGCGGGGCTCGGGCTCGAGTCGGGGAAGCACGGTGCGTCGCTGGAGCGCGGGGTGCCCGGCGTGCTGCACGGAGCGAAGTCCCTCTTCCTCCAGGACGAGGACGGCCAGATCCTCGAGGCGCATTCGATCAGCGCCGGCCTCGACTACCCGGGCGTTGGTCCCGAGCACGCTGCGCTCGCGGCATCGGGTCGCGCCGAGTACGTGTCGGCGACCGACGACGAGGCGATCGCGGGCTTCCAGCTCCTCGCCGAGACCGAGGGGATCGTGCCGGCACTGGAGCCCGCGCACGCGATCGGCTGGCTGGCGCGCGAGAGCGGACACGCGGTGCCGAGCGGATCGTCGGTGCTCGTGACGCTCTCCGGGCGCGGCGACAAGGACGCCGCGTACGTCGCCGAGCGCCTCACCGGCGAGAGGCTCAACGGATGACGCGATGAGGCTCGAGGAGTCGCTTCGAGCGAAGCGGGCCGCGGGCGCCAAGCTGCTCGTCCCGTACGTGACCGGCGGTCTCGGGGGCGACTGGCTCGATGTCGTGCGGGCTGTGGCCGATGCCGGCGCGGACGCGGTCGAGATCGGGATCCCGTTCTCCGATCCCGTGATGGACGGACGGACCGTGCAGGAGGCGTCGCAAAGGGCGCTCGACATCGGCGCGACACCAGGCAGCATCGTCGCCGAGGCTGCGGACCTCGACGTCGGGGTCCCGCTCGTGGTGATGACGTACTACAACCCGGTGCACCACGCCGGCCACGAGCGATTCGCCGCGACGCTCGCGGCGTCCGGGATCGACGGCGCCATCGTGCCCGACCTCCCGCTCGACGAGCTCGACGGATGGTCCGATGCCGCCGACGCCGAGGGGATCGAGACCGTCCTGCTCGCCGCGCCGACCACCCCGCCGGATCGCCTCGCCGCGATCTGTGCCCGGTCGCGCGGGTTCGTCTACGGCGTCTCGCTCCTGGGCGTCACGGGGGAACGCGCCGAGCTGGCCACGCGGGCGGGGGAGATGGGGCGACGGCTCAAGGCGGCCACCGATCTCCCGGTGCTGCTCGGGGTGGGGATCTCGAACGCCGAGCAGGCAGTCGAGGCGTCGGGCCATGCCGACGGCGTGATCGTGGGGAGCGCGTTGATCGCCCGGCTGCTGCGCGGCGAGGGCCCCGACGGCGCGCACGCGTTCGTCCGTGAGCTCAGAGAGGCACTGGACCGATGACCCGACCGTTCTCGGACGACTGCGACCTCTGCGAGGCCGCCCGCATCACGCCGTGGTACCACGAGGACGACGTCTGCTGGATCGCCGAGTGCGAGATCTGCGCGGTGCCGATGGTCGTGTGGCGCGGCCACGGAACCGAGCCGCCCGAGTCGGAGCGCGCCCACATGCACGTGCAGCTGGCCGCCGTCGTGGAGGTGCACTTCACCTTCGAGCACTACGTCGACGACAACATGCGTCAGATCCCCGACCACTACCACGCGCATGCCCGACCAAAGGGTGGCTTCTTCGGCCACGGGCTGGCGCGGCGCACGCCGTGAAGGCGATCGTCCACGACACCTACGGCTCGGCCGACGTGCTCCGGCTCGACGAGGTCGCGGCCCCCGAGCCGGGCGCCGGTGAAGTGCTGCTGCGGGTGCGCGCTGCGGGGGTCGATCGCGGGGTCTGGCACATGATGGTCGGCCGGCCGTACGTCGCCCGGCCCATGTTCGGGGTCCGTCGACCGCGCATCCGGGTCCCGGGGATGGATGTCGCCGGGGTCGTCGAACGGGTCGGGACGCGTGTGAGTGGGTTCGCGCCGGGCGACGAGGTCTTCGGGATCGGCACGGGGACCTACGCGGAGCTCGCAGTCGCGCCCGCCGAGAAGCTGGTCCGGAAACCCGAGGGGACGTCGTTCGAGCAGGCGGCGGCAGTGGCGATCTCGGGCCTGACCGCCCTGCAGGCGGTGCGCGACGTCGGCAAGGTCCGGTTCGGCCAGTCGGTGCTGGTGATCGGCGCGGCCGGGGGTGTCGGGACCTTCGCGGTGCAGATCGCCAAGGGCGCCGGAGCCGAGGTCACCGGCGTGTGCAGCACGGCGAAGCTGGACCTGGTCCGCTCGATCGGCGCCGACCACGTCGTGGACTACACACGCGACGACATCGTCGAGGGTGGGGTGCGGTACGACGTCGTGATCGACATCGCGGGGAACCGGACGTTGCGAGCGCTGCGCCGGGTGCTCACCCCGACGGGGACGTTGGTCATCGTCGGGGGCGAGGAAGGTGGCCCCTGGGTCGGTGGGCTCCAGCGCAACCTCTGGGCGGCGCTGTGGTCACCGCTCATCGGTCAGCACCTGCGGGCGTTCGTCTCGAAGGAGCTCGGCGAGGACATCGCCGTGCTGGCCGGGATGCTCGCGGCCGGGACCCTGACGCCGGTTGTCGAGCGCACCTACCCCCTGGCCGAAGCGGCCGATGCGATCCGCGCACTCGAAGATGGCCAGGTCAGGGGGAAGGTCGTCGTCACGGTCTGACGGCGTCGGTCGATCTGCTCAGCGGAGCCGGTCGTCGAAGAACGTGAGCACCCGCTCGAGCGCGTCGTGGGTCGGGTGCCCCGGCTCGTCGACGAGGTCGAGCGTGAGCACCGAGTGCGCCGTCCGCTTGATCCCGTGCGGGTTCCCCTTCGACGAGTCGATCTCGACCGCGATGAAGCCGTCGCCGAGCGCGTCGCGCAAGGTGGCGAACCGAGCCGCCGGGACGAGCGGATCCCCGGTGAAGCGCAGCCCCATCACGCACGCTCCGGCCGCCGCGCGTCCGCTGAGCGCCTCGAGGTCGGCGTCGCTGATCCCCACCGACGCCTTCCGGCGTTTGCCCACCGCGAAGGGGAGGGACGGCTGGCTGAGGACCGGCGCCTGCATCCGCTCGTCGAGCATCATCCCGAGCGCGAAGCCTCCCGTGAAGCACATCCCGACCGCGCCGACGCCCGGCCCGCCGCACGCCTCGTGGGCGTCGGCGGCGAGTGCCCGCAGCCACGACGAGATCGGGCTCGTGCGGTCGAGCGCCCACGAGCTGAACTCCTTCGCCACGCATCCGGAGACCATCGAGCGCATCGAGTACACCGCGCCGAACGGCTTGCCCGGCGTACCGAAGAGCGAGGGCATCCGCACGTGGAAGCCGCGGTCGACGACGCGGCGGCCGAAGTCGATCACGCCCGGGTGGAGGCCCGGGACCTCGTGGATGACGATCACCGCCGGCCCGGTGCCGCCCGCGTACACCGGGCGGGTGATGCCGTCGTGGGAGAAGTCGCTCGCGGTGAAGCCGTCGAATGCATTGCTCATGGCGTGTCACACTACGAGATCACGACGAGAGGAGCATCTGAGTGGCCCAGCTCGAGGTGGGGAAGCGCGCACCCGCGTTCACCCTGGTCGACCAACGGGGCAAGAAGGTCAAGCTGTCGGACTTCAAGGGCAAACCCGTCGTCGTGTACTTCTACCCGAAGGCCGACACCCCGGGGTGCACGACACAGTCGTGCGCGCTGCGCGATGCGATGCCCGACTTCAAGAAGCTCAAGACGGTCGTGCTCGGCATCAGCCCCGACCCACCCGCGAAGCAGAAGAAGTTCGACGAGAAGTACGACCTCGGGTTCCCACTGCTCGCCGACGAGGACCACGCCATCGCCGAGAAGTGGGGCGTCTGGGGCGAGAAGTCCATGTACGGCAAGAAGTACATGGGGATCGTCCGATCGGCGTTCGTCGTCGACGCATCGGGGAAGATCGCCGGCGCCTTCACCAAGGTGAGCCCGAAGGACACCGTCCCGAAGGTCACCGACGTCCTCGAGGCCTGAGTGGCAGACCCGAGCGGGCGAGTGGCGCGCCGATCAGTCGAGGTCGTCGGCGTCGAGTCGCTCGGCCATGACCGCCCGGAGCTGGGCCTCGATGGCGGGTTGGTCGTCGACGAGGGCGCGGAACTCACGCCGGCCGATCACCTCGATCGCGATCGGGGTCTTCGCCACGACGGTCGCAGTGCGCGGCCGCTCGGAGAGCAGGGCGATCTCGCCGAAGTAGTCACCGGAGCCCCTGGTCGCGACCACGTTGCCGTCGATGATCACGTCGACCTCACCGTCGAGGATGATCAGGAACTCGTTGCCGGTCTCGCCCTGCTTGGTGAGCTCCTTGCCGGCCGGCAGGTCCAGGCGGGTGGCGAGGCCCGACACGGCGGCGAGCTCCTTCTTCGAGAGTCCGGCGAAGAGAGGGATCTGGGCGAGTCGCTCGTCGGTCGTCAGGTCCTTCATGGTCCCTCCAGAGGAGTTCAGGCGCCGACGGCGTGGAAGCCGCCGTCGACGTGGAGCATCTCACCCGTCGTGGCGGGGAAGAGGTCCGAGAACAGTGCCACACATGCGTTCGCGACCGGCTCGGGATCCCGGATGTCCCAACCGAGCGGTGCCCGCTGGGTCCACACCTCCTCGAACGCCTCGAAGCCGGGGATGCTCTTCGCCGCCATCGTGCGGATGGGGCCCGCGGCGACGAGGTTGACCCGGACCCCCTTGGGACCGAGGTCGCGAGCCAGGTACCGGGCGGTGGACTCGAACGCCGACTTGGCGACGCCCATCCAGTCGTAGACCGGCCAGGCCTGGGTGTTGTCGAAGTCGAGCCCGACGATCGAGCCGCCCGGGCTCATGAGCGGGAGCGCGGCGACGCCGAGGGCCTTCAGCGAGTACGCCGAGACCTGGAGCGCCACCGCGACGTCTTCCCACGGCGCCGTGAGGAACCCGCCCCCGAGGCAGGACTCGGGCGCGAACCCGATGGCGTGGAGCACGCCGTCGAGGTGACCACCGACGCGCTCGGCGAGCGCGTCGAGGTCGTCGGGGTTGCTCACGTCGAGCTCGACGACCGTGGGTTCGGTGGGGAGCCGCTTGGCGGTGCGCTCGGTGAGCCGCATGACCCGTCCGAACGACGTGAGGACGACCTCGGCGCCCTCTTCCTGGGCTCGGCGGGCCACCGTGAACGCGATCGACGCGTCGTTCAGGACGCCGGTGACCAGAATGCGTTTCCCGTCGAGCAGCATGGTTCCTCCCAAGGCCCGGCGATCCTATCGGTGGCGCGCGCGGCGGGCGGTCCCTACAAGGGCGTGTTGCCGTGGCGGCGCCTCGGACCCATCTCGCGCTTGGTGGAGAGGCGGTCGAGCGCGCTGGCGAGCACCCGTCGTGTCTCCGACGCCGGGAGGACGTCGTCCACGAATCCCCATTCGGCGGCGACGTACGGGTTGGCGAAACGATCCTCGTACTCGTGCTCGAGGGCTGCCCGCTCCCGGAGGCGCTCGTCGGGGTCCTCGATGTCCCGCAGGTGCCGACCGTGCAGGATCCCCACCGCGCCGGGCGCTCCCATCACCGCGATCTCGGCGGACGGCCACGCACCGCACCAGTCGTTGCCGAGCCCCTTGGAGTCCATGACGATGTACGCGCCGCCGTAGGCCTTGCGCAGCACCAGACACAGTCGGGGGACCGTGGCATTCGCGTATGCGTACACGAGCTCGGCGCCGTGGCGGATCATGCCCCGCCACTCGAGGTCCTTGCCGGGCTCGAAGCCCGGGGTGTCGACGAACGTGATCAGCGCGATGTTGAAGCAGTCGCACCACTGGACGAACCGCGCCGCCTTCTCGGAGGCCTCGATGTCGATCGTCCCCGCGCGCTGATGAGGCTGGTTCGCGACGATCCCGACGGTCCTGCCGTCGAGGCGGCCGAGTCCGGTGACGAGGTTCGAGGCGTGCTGGGGACGCAGCTCGAGGAACGAGGCGGCGTCGAGCACGTCCTCGACGACGATCCGCACGTCGTAGGCGGCGTTCGACCGCGCCGGGACCGCGGTCGCGGCACGGGTGCAGGGGCGGTCGACCGGGTCGTCGGTGGTCCAGCGTGGCGGGTCGTCGAGGTGGTTCGACGGGAGGTAGTCGAGGAGCGCCCGCACGAGCTCCCGCCCTTCGGCCTCGTCGGCGACCACGGCAGCCGAGACACCGCTGCGGGTCGCGTGGAGCGGTGCACCGCCGAGCGACCGGCTGTCGACGTCGATCCCGGTGAACGAGCGCACGGTGTCCGGCCCGGTGACGTAGGCGAACGAGTCCTCGGTCATCACCACGACGTCGGCGAGCCCGAGCAGGAGTGCCGGACCCGACACGCAGGGACCCACGACGAGCAGCACGACGGGGACGACGCCCGACGCGTCGGCCATCGCGCGTGCGACCTCGCCCCAGGCGTGCAGCGACGCGACCCCTTCGGTGACGTCGGCGCCGGAGGACGCAATCGTGCCGAACACCGGGGCGCCCACCTCGGACGCGCGCCGGATCGCGCTTGCGAGGGTGCGTCCCTCCGGAGGACCGATGGCGCCGACGTGCTTGCCACCGCGGATGTCGAACTCGACGACCGGTCGCCCGTTGTGGTCGTTGAGCGCCGCCGTCGCCGCCTCGCTGCGACGGGCAGCGATGGGCGTGGACGGACGGTGGTTGGTCACGCCGTGGGTGTCAGCACCAGCGAGGCGTTGTGCCCACCGAACCCGAACGAGTTCGACACGACCGGCTTCGCTCCCACCTCACGGACGTCGCCCGCGACCACGTCGAGCGCGGCGTCTTCGCTGGGGCGTTCGAAGTTCGCGGTGGGCGGGACGACGCCATCGGCGATCGAGAGCAGCGCGATGACGGCCTCGACGGCACCCGCGGCACCGACCATGTGACCGAGCACGCCCTTGCTCCCGGTGACCGGCGGTGCTGGGTCGCCGAACACCTTGTGGATGGCCTCGGTCTCGGCGGCGTCGTTGAGCGGCGTGGAGGTGCCGTGCGCATTGATGTGTCCGATGTCGGCCGGGGTGAGGCCGGCGTCCTCGATCGCCTGCTGCATGCAGGTCGCAGCGCCGACCCCGCCGGGAGAGGGGGCCGTGATGTGGAACGCGTCGGAGTTGCGTCCGTAGCCGGCCACCTCGCCGTACACCGTTGCATCGCGCTCGCGGGCGCGCGCCAGGGACTCGAGCACGAAGAACGCCGAACCCTCGGCCATGACGAAGCCGTCCCGGTCGGCGTCGAACGGTCGGGAGGCGAGCTCTGGGGCGTCGTTGCGAGTGCTGAGCGCGCCCATGCGGGCGAACGCCGCGACAGTGACGGACGTGAACGCCTCGGTGCCGCCCGCGACCACGACGTCGGCGGAGCTGTCGCGGATCATCCGGACGCCCTCGCCGATGGCGTTCGCCCCGGCCGCGCAGGCCGTCGAGACGCACATGGACACGCCGGTGAAGCCGAAGTGGATGGAGATCGCGCCTGCCGTCGCGTTGGGCATCAGCATGGGGACGAAGAACGGGCTCACCCGGTTCGCGCCCTTCTGCAGGAAGTTGGTCACGTTCTCCTGGAGCGTGTTGAGCCCGCCGACACCCGTGGATGCGATGACGGCGCACCGGCTCGGGTCAGCGCCGAGCTCGCCGGCGTCGGTGACCGCGTCGACCGCGGCCGCGAACCCGAAGTGCGTCACCCGGTCCTGGCGGCGCACCTCCTTGGGCCCGAAGTACTCGACCGGGTCGAAGTCGCGGACCTCGCAGGCGAAGCGAACCGCGAGGTCCGAGGGGTCGAACTGCTCGATCTCGCGTGCCATCGACCGCCCTGCTCGCACGTTGGCCCACAGCGTCGTGACGTCGTTGCCGGCCGGGGCCTTGACCCCGATGCCGGTGACGGCGACGCGCGGACGACCAGCGTGGTCGAGCAGCTCGCTCATTACTTCGCGGCGACCTTGTTCATCACGAGGTCGACGGCGTGGCCGACGGTGGCGACACCCTCGAGGTCCTCTTCGGGGACCGAGATGTCGAACCGCTCCTCGAGGCCCATCACCAGCTCGACGAGGTCGAGGCTGTCGGCATCGAGATCCTCCTTGAACCGGGCGTCCTCGGTCACGACGTCGGGCTCGACGCTGAGGACCTCGACGGCCACCTCCCGCAGTGCGGTGAGTGCCTCGTCACGTTCCATCCGGTGTGCTCCTTCGGCTTGTGGGGGTCGATGATCGTCAGTGGTCCGCGCCGGTGCGCGCCGCCCCGTCGCGGTGGGTGCTCAGTGCCCCATGCCGAGGCCGCCGTCGACCGGGATGATCGCCCCGGTGACGTAGCCCGCGGCGTCGGTGCAGAGGAAATCGACGGCTGCTGCGACCTCCTCGGGGGTGCCGAGTCGACCCAGCGGGACCGTCATCTCCATGGCGCTGCGCCACTCCGGGGGCATCGTCTCGGTCATCGCCGTCACGATAGGCCCCGGAGCCACGATGTTGCAGGTGATGTTACGTGGTGCCAGCTCGCGGGCGAGTGCCCTGGTGAGGCCCACGAGACCGGCCTTCGCCGAAGCGTAGTTTGCCTGGCCGGGAGCGCCCATCAGGCCGCTGACCGACGAGACGTTCACGATCCGGCCGCCCCGGGCCCGCATCATCTTGGGCGTCGCCCGCCGGATCGTGTGGAACGCGCCGGTGAGGTTCGTCGTGAGCACCTGGCCCCACTGCTCGTCGCTCATGCGGGCGACGAGTCCGTCGGCAGTGACGCCGGCGTTGTTGACCAGCACCGTGACGGGCCCGAACGCCTCCTCGATCTCGGTGAACGCAGCATCGACCGAGTCAACGTCGGCGACGTCGATGTGCACGACAGCCGACTCGCCACCGGCGCTCGCGATCGTGTCGGCGGTGATGGTGGCGCCGTCGTGGTCGCTCGCGAAGCCCACCGCCACACGGTGCCCGCTCGTGCCGAGCGCGACAGCGATCGCGCGCCCGATGCCGCGGGACGCGCCGGTCACGAGTGCCGTTCGGCTCACGCGCGGCCCCAACGCAGGACCGCGCTGCCCCAGGTCATCCCGGCCCCGAAGCCGCTCAACAGGACGAGGTCACCGTCGACGATCCGACCCGAATCCGCGGCTTCGGCGAGGGCAAGGGGGATCGACGCGGCGGAGGTGTTCCCGTACTGGTCGATGTTCACCACGGTGCGCCCCGACGGGATCTCGAGGCGGTCCGCGGCCGCCTCGATGATCCTGAGGTTGGCCTGGTGGGGGACGAAGTGGTCGACGTCGGCCGCCGCCACTCCGGCGCGATCGAGCGCCGACTTCGCGGAGTTCACGACGGCGCGTACCGCGCGCCGGAAGACCTCCTGGCCCTGCATCTTGATGAACTGCTGACCCTCGGCGATCGTGGCGGAGGTCGTGGGGAGCCGGCTGCCACCGGCGGGGATCTCCAGCAGCCCGGTCGCGGAGCCGTCGCACCCGAGATCCCAGGCGAGGAGCCCGGTCGATTCGTCGTCGCCGGGCTCGAGGACCACGGCCGCGGCCCCGTCGCCGAAGAGAATGCAGGTGCCCCGGTCGGTGGGGTCGACGATGCGTGACAGCGTCTCGGCGCCGATCACGAGGACGTGCCGGAGGTTGCCGGACGTCAGCAGCGCGGCGCCGGTCACGAGCTCGTACACGAAGCCGGCGCAGCCCGCAGCCAGGTCGAACGAGCCACAGTTGAGGCCGAGGCCGTCACCCACGAACGCGCCGGTGTGGGGGATCGGCTGCTCCGGCGTTGCCGTCGCCACGATGAGCAGGTCGACCTCGTCGGGGGTGATCCCCGCCTGCTTGATCGCCGCCGTCCCGGCCTCGATCGCCAGGCTCGCGGTGGTCTCAGCGGGTGCGGCGATCCTGCGCTCCCGGATCCCGGTGCGCTCGACGATCCAGTCGTCGCTGGTCTCGACCCGTTGCTCGAGGTCGTGGTTGGTGAGTCGCCCCTCCGGGACGGCAGTGCCCCACCCGGCGATACAGGCGCGCATCAGTTCGTCGTGCCCCTGCTCACGCGACGCGGAGCCAGGCGATGGGCTGACCTTCCCGGATGCGCTCGCCGGGGTGGACCAGCACGCCGACCAGGTGCCCTCGGAACGGGCTGGCCACCGGGGTGGAGGTGCCGGGGCCGTCGACCATCCCCACAGTCTGGCCCACGGCGAGCGGCGCGCCCTCGTCGAGTGGGACGGCGCGGAAGGTGCCGACCGTCGGCGCGACGATCATCCTCTCCGGGACCAGCAGTCCTTCGCCGTGGTCGAGCAGGGCTTCCATGTCAGTGGACCTCTTCCAAGAGTGAGCAGTCGTCGGGTGTCGCGATGCCGCGCACGGGGGTGTCGGGGACGGCTCGCTTCGCGAGTCCGGCGAGCATCGAGCCGTGGCCGACCTCCAGGAAGGAGGTCGCGCCGCGATCGACGAGCGTCGACATCGTGGCCCGCCAGCGCACCGGCTGCGTCACGTGCGTCGCGAGGCGGGCGCGCCAGCCGTCGGTGTCATCGTAGGCGACGGCATCGTGGTTGGAGACGACGGGTGCGACGGGAGCCGAGAACGTCATGTCGGCGAGGACGGCCGGGAGCGCGGCGGCGGCATCGCTCATGAGGGGGGTGTGGAACGCGCCGCCCACCTTCAACGGTGTCGCGCGCTTCACGCCGAGCTCCTTGGCCCGGACGCTGCCGGCCTCGACGCCAACGGGGGTCCCGGCGATCACGACCTGCCCGGGCGCGTTGTCGTTCGCGACCCAGCACGCGTCGGGCGCCGCCTCGCAGGCTGCCTCGGCCTGCTCGACGGTCGCGCCGAGCAGCGCCGCCATCCGGCCGGGGTGGGCATCGGCCGCGGCCTGGGTGAGCTCGGCACGACGGGCCGCGAACCGGACCCCGGCGTCGAGGTCGAGTGCGCCGGATGCGATCAGCGAGGTGACCTGGCCGAGCGAGTGACCCGCGAACGCGACCGGAGCCGTCACCCGATCGCGGATGGCCTCCCATGCCATGAGCGAGGTGAGGAGCACCGCGAGCTGGGCTTCCCGAGTGCGGGCGAGGTCGTCGGCGGTCGCATCGAGGACCAGGTGGGCGAGTGGCTCACCGAACGCGGCCTCGGCGCGCTCCACGACCGACCAGGCGTCGTGGTCGCGCCAGGGCGCGCCCATTCCCGGCGCCTGGGTCCCCTGGCCGGGGAACACGATTGCGATGCCCACGTGGACGATCCCTCTCCGCTCGTACCTCTGGTGGGACCGGAGGCCGTAGGAGAGGGTTACACGCAACCGGTCGGTAACATCGGCCCGCGCGGTACCGTCGGGCCATGACCCTTCCGAGCTCCGACGACCTCGTGGCCCTGCTCCCGCACCGCCCACCGTTCCGGTTCGTCGACGAGGTGGTGGGGTTCGAGGCGGGCGTCTCGATCGAGGCCCGGTACCGGGTCACCGGGGAGGAGGCGTTCCTCGCCGGGCACTTCCCGGGCAATCCGGTCTTCCCCGGCGTGATCCAGCTCGAGGCCCTCGCACAGGCGGGGGCGATCGCGGTGCTGTCGGACGAGCGCTACGCCGGGAAGCTGCCCCTGTTCGGCGGGGTCGAGAAGGTCCGTTGGCGGCGCCTGGTGGTCCCGGGCGACACGCTCACCCTCCACGTCGAGCTCGAGCGACTGTCGGCCCGTGGCGGGTGGGGCAAGGGGCGCGCGTCGGTCGGCGACGAGAAGGCCTGCGAGGCCCGGATCCTCTTCGCGATCGCCTGACCGGGGCCGACCCCGGTCAGTCGGAACCGACGTCGGAGTCGGGGCCGCGGTCGGGATCGGGGGAGGAGTGCAGGTCGGTGACCGGGGCCGGCGGCGTGTCGCGTGCCGCGAGGTCGCGGTCGATCGCGTCCGGGTCCTCCCCGAGGAGCAGCCGCGCTTCGATCTCGTCGGCGAGCGGAGGCTCGCGGCGCACCGTGCGCCAGGGCGCCACGATGATCAGGACCAACGCGACTGCCGACACCACCGCAATCGCCACAGCCCAGCTGAGGGCATCGGCGGCGAGGATGGTCGACACGCCGGTCATGGTACGCAATGCCACAATGACCACCCCGCCCGGGTGGTGGAATGGCAGACACGGCGGACTCAAAATCCGCTGCTCGCAAGGGCATGAGGGTTCGAATCCCTCCCCGGGCACCGCGCGCGCTCACGTGGTGCAGAGCGCCCGCAGGGTCGGGAAGGGATTCACCATCTCGCCGGACTGCGAACGCACGCCGAAGTGGAGGTGCGGCGGACCGCCGACCGCGTTGCCGGTGTCCCCGACGAAGCCGATGACCTCGCCGCGCGCGACCCGGCGCGGTGCCGCGCCCTCACGTCGGCTCATGTGCGCGTAGTAGTACCCGACACCGTCGTCGCCCATGAGCCACGCGCCGATCCCGCCGAGGTCGTCGTCGTCCCACTGCACGGTGCCGGCGACGACCGCCTCGAGGGGAGTGCCCATCGCGGCGAGGAGGTCGTTGCCCTTGTGGGTCCGCCCACCGGAGCGAGGCGCACCCCAGTCGTTGACGAAGACCGTGACGCCGGCGACCGGGCAGGCGGCAGCCCCGGTCCGGACCTGGCCCGCGGCGGCACCCGACACGTCGCGGAACTCCGCTTGCGAGGCGCCGACGGCCTCGAGGTTGGAGACGGCCTGGTCGGCAGCGAGCAGTGCCTGGTCGACCGCGACCCGCTCGTCGGCGAGCTGCACGACGAGGGCGTCCTGCGACGCCTTGCGGACCCGCAGGTCGGCCTCGTCGCGCTCGAGCCGCGCCGCGGTTCGGGTGAGCTCTCCCGCCAGCGCGCGGTCGTGACCCGCCGCGCTCGCGGTGAGCTGGATCGCGCGGGCGGCTTCGACGACGCCGCCGGCGTCGAGCATGAGCGAGAGCGGCATCGTCGAGCCTTGCCGGTACATCTGCACGGCGCGGTCCCGCACCTGGACCTTCAGCTCGTCGGTCCGGGCGCGCAGGCGGGGGATCTCGGCTTCGAGCCGGGCGATCTCGGCTTCCTGGGTCGCCTGCTCGGTGAGTGCGTCGGCGTAGCGCTGGGCCGCGGCGATCGCGACGGCCTGGGTCCGGTCGCGCTCCTGGCGGGCATCGGCGAGCGGATCAGCCGACGCGGGGGTCGCCAGCGCCGAGACGGCGATCGTCGCGACACCGAGGACGGCGAGCACGGGGCGGAGGCGGGGGTGGCAGCGCATGTGAGTGGCCCGATGCGCACCGAGCGCTCGGGTGACTCACGTGTCGGCAGCATCCGCCGTGATGTTGAGCGGGTTCACGCTCCGTGGGAATCGGCCCTCCCGGCTGACGCACGAACGTCGTGGCTCGAGCAGACCGTCGTGGCTCGACCAGAGGACCGCGCGGTGGCGCGCGTCAGGGAGTCGTCGGGGGTGGGCTAGGTTCCTCACGCTGCGGCTCGATCGAGTTCGAGCCCCATACGAAGGGAGTCCTCGTTGCGCCGTTTCGTCTCCGTGATGATCGTTGGCGGCCTCGCCGCAGGGCTGCTTGCCGGGACGGCATCGGTCTCGGCGGCCCAGGCGGGTGATCTCGATGCCTTCTGCGCGAAGCGGGTCGAGCTCAACTCGGTCCAGAAGAAGAAGCTGTTGCTCGCAGGGCTCGGCGAGATGGTGGACTTCGCGCCACCGGAGATCCTCCCGGCGCTGACCGACCTACGAGACGCCTTCGCCGAGGAAGGGTTCGGAGCCTTCGAGACCGAGACCGAGGCGGTCGCCGCGCTCGATGAGTTCGTCTACGACAACTGTCCAGGGGCCAAGGTCGAGATCACCGCGGTCGACTACGAGTACCTGGACGCGCCCGAGACGCTCGCTCCCGGGCTCACGAACGTGAAGCTGATCAACGATGCCCCGAAGGAGGACCACGAGATCGGCATCGTTCGGCTTCGCCCGGAAGCGGAAGGCAGGGATATCGAGAAGCTCCTGGCGCTGTCGGACAAGAAGGCCGAGAAGTTCGTCGACTTGGAAAGTGGGGCGGGAACGTTCGCGCCGGCGGGAGCGGCGGGGTACACGCTCATCGAACTCGAGCCCGGGACGTACGTCTACGCGTGCTTCATCCCGGTCGGGGGCAAGAAGAAGGGCGAGCCTCACTGGACCGAGGGCATGTACGGCACGTTCACGGTCGAGTAGCGCGCCGCTGCACCGAGTTCCCGCACGCCT